>NZ_LR131273.1:4332466-4698699 GCF_900631615.1 Tsukamurella paurometabola | reverse complement strand
TCCGCAGCCGCCTCGAGTGCGCCGCGGGCGACGCCGGTGTCGATCGCGACGTGCAGCAACTGGGCGAAGGCCCCGTAGCCGGTCGGCGCGGAGACCGCGGGAGAGCGTGGCAGGATCGCGTCGAGCGGGACGGCGACATCGTCGAATCGCACCGTGCCGCTCCCGGTCGTGCGCTGGCCCAGGGCGTTCCAGTCGTCGGCGATCGCGATGCCGGGGGTGTCCGCGGGGACGAAGACGACGACCTGTTCGCCGGAGCCCGCATCGCGGGCGAGCACGGCCAGCAGATGCGCGTAGGGCGAGCCCGTGCAGTAGAACTTCTCCCCGTCGAGGTGCGCACCCTCGGCGGTGCGGGTGAGCGTGGTGGTGACGTCCGCGACGGTCCTGCCGCCCCGTTCGGACTGCGCGTTCGCGATCCGCGCCCCGTCGAGCACCTGCTCGAAGATCTTGCGCTGCAGCGCCTCCGAACCAGCCAGGCGCAGGGCGGTGAGGTACACGTAGTGGCTGTGCGGGATCTGCGCGAGCGAGCCGTCGGCCGTTGCGAGCGTGCGGAAGACCTCGGCGACCACCGAGGGGGGCAGGTCCGGCCCGCCGAAGCGCGCCGGCACCGTCAGCGCGAACAACCCCGCGTCGGAGAGGTATTCGACCTCGGCGTGCGGGAGGCGACGCTCGCGGTCCCGGGCGATGGCACCGTCGGCGAACCGGCCCGCGAGCTCACGCGCCGCGGCGACCGCGGCCCCGGCGGAGTCGATCGCCGCGGCGGGCCGCGCATCGGTTGCGGATGCGAGGGTCACACCAGCGCCCCGGCGCGGCTCGCCTCGATCTCGCGGACCAGGGGGAGCACCTTCTCACCGAAGTACTCGATCTCCTCCTGGAAGTGGAGGAAGCCGCCCAGGATGAGATCGACGCCGAGCTCCTTGTACGCGACGATCCGCTCCGCGACCTGCTCCGGCGTTCCGATGAGCTGCGTGCGGAAGCCGTCGTTGTACTGGACGAGATCCTCGAAGGTCGAGTCCGCCCACATGCCGCGGCCGTCCGCGGTGGACTTCCCGGCCTGCTGCACGGCGTCGCGGAAGCCCTCGACGGCGGGCTTGTTGGCCTTCTCGACGATCTCGCGCAGGGTGTCCCGGGCCTCCTTCTCGGTATCGCGGGCGATGATGAAGCCGTTGAGGCCGAACTTGACCTCGCGCTGTGCCTCCCGGGCCACGCGGCGCAGGTCGTCGAGTTGATCCGTGACGCCGTCGAAGTCCTTGCCGTTGGAGAAGTACCAGTCGGCGTACTTGCCGCCGTTGACGCGTGCGGCGGACGAGTTGCCGCCCTGGAACAGCTCCGGGTTGGGGCGCTCGGGCGTGTTGAGCGGCTTCGGCTTGAGGGTGAAGTCGCGGATCCGGTAGAAGTCACCGCCGAAGTCGACGTTGTCCTCGGTCCAGATCCTGCGGATCACCTCGAGGAACTCGGCGCTGCGGCGGTACCGCTCGTCGTGTTCGAGCCAGGGCTCGCCGAGTGCCTTGAACTCGCCGGCGAACCAGCCGGAGACCACGTTGATCGCGAACCGGCCGTTGGAGAGGTGGTCGGCGGTCGCGCCGAACTTCGCGAGCACGGCCGGGTGCCACAGGCCGGGATGCACGGCGGCGATGACCTTGAGCCGCTCCGTCGCGCCGAGGAGCGCGAGGCTGAACGAGGTCGATTCGTGCTGGTACTCGGCGCCGTAGCTGGCCATGTACCGCACCTGGGAGAGGGCGTACTCGAAGCCGACGCGCTCGGCGGTCTGGGCCAGCTTCTTGTTGTACTCGAAGTCCCAATTGGTGCGCTGCTCGATGTCACTGGTCACCAGGCCGCCCGAGACGTTGGGCACCCAGTAGGCGAACTTGATCTCGTCGGCGATCTTCTCGGTCGTCATCCGTGCAGTCCTTCTGTGTGAGCCTTCTGTGCGGCTAGGAGGTGGGGGACAGGTCGGGGAGGAAGGCGCCGCGCACGGGCTCCGACGATGCGGTGCCGCCGTCGAGCAGGCCGCGGGCGGCCAGGCGCGGGCGGACGCCCTCACCGAAGTGGTAGGCCTCCTCCAGGTGCGGGTACCCGGAGAGGATGAAGTGGTCGAGGCCGAGTGCGGCGTACTCGGCGATGAGGTCGGCGACCTCGTCGTGCGAACCGACGAGCGCGGTGCCCGCGCCACCACGGACGAGGCCGACGCCGGTCCACAGTCCCGGGTAGACCTGGAGCGAGCGGGCGTCGGCGGCCTCGTCGAAGGCGGCGCCCCCGCCGTGCAGTTCGCGCATGAGACGCTGCCCCTCGGACTCGCTCTTGGCGAGGTTCGCCTGCGCCGCACGGACGGCGGCGGGATCGAGGTTGCCCAGCAGGCGGTTCGCCTCGGCCCACGCCTCCTCGCTGGTGTCGCGCGAGATCACGTGCAGGCGGATGCCGTACGTGAGCTCCCGCCCCTGCGCAGCGGCCAGGCCACGGATCCAGTCCAGCTTCGCGCGAACCTGCGCGGGCGGCTCACCCCACGTGAGGTACGTGTCGGCGTGCTTCGCGGCGACGTCCCCGGCGGCGGGGGAACTGCCGCCGAAGAAGATCGGGGGAGCGGGATCGGGGCGGCGCGCGAGGAGCGCGTTCTCGGCGGAGACGTACTCGCCCGCCACGTTCACCGGCTCCGTCGAGGTGAAGAGCCGGCGGGTGATGTCGAGGAACTCGCCGCAGCGGGCGTAGCGCTGGTCCTTGGTGAGGGTGTCACCGAAGGCGCGCTGCTCGGACGACTCGCCCCCGGTGACCACGTTGAGCAGGACGCGCCCGCCCGACTGCCACTGCAGCGTGCTCGCCATCTGTGCCGATAGGAGCGGGCTGACCAGCCCGGGCCGCAGGGCGACGAGGAATTTGAGCGTCTCGGTGGACTCGGTGAGGAGGGCGGCGGTGAGCCAGGCGTCCTCGCACCACAGCCCGGTGGGGATGAGCACGGCCTCGAACCGGTTCGCCTCGGCGGCCAGGGCCAGTTGCTTGAGGTAGTGCAGGTTCGCGGGGCGGTCGCCGCTCATCGAGCTGCCGTGCCCGCCCGCCATGAGGTTCCGTGAGTCGCCGTAGGTGGGCAGGAACCAGTGCAGGTGGAGGGGGGTGCGCGAGCTCACGTCGGCCTTCCGTCGAGGGGCTGGGATGTGGAGCGCCAGTCCATCACCGCGCGCTCGCGGGGACCAGATTTGGACTCGCGATGCGTCGAACGTGCACACCTACCGGTCAGTAGCTAAGCTAGAGAAAGAGTTACTTAGAGTTCCGTAGTGAAATGAGGTGTCAGATGTCGATCGAGGCGATGCGGGGCGACGATCCCGCGGTGACCGGTGCCGCAACGACCGGGGCGGGCGACGCGCAGGCGGAGCGCCTTCCCCGGATCATCGAGCGGATCTTCGCCAGGTTCGCCGATCGCCCGGCATTCGCGACCCGCGACGGAGGGCCCCGCGCGCCGTACGCCACCGTGTCGTACGGCGAGATATGGCGCCGGGTCACCGCGCTCGTCGCCGCCTGGCGGAGCGAGCTCGATCCGGGGGACTTCGTCGCGATCCTCGGGTTCACCAGTGCCGACTTCGTCACGGTGGACCTGGCTACCACGCTGCTCGGCGCTCCGAACGTGCCGCTGCAGGCGGGCGCGCCCGCGGCGCGGATCGCCGCGATCCTGGACGAGACCCGGCCGAAGGTGTTCGCCGTCAGCGCCGACCAGATCGGTCTCGCGGAGCAGGCCCTCGCGGAATCCGCCGCGACACCCCGCGTCGTCGTCTTCGACGGTGACCACCCCGGCTACGAGGGACTCGAGAACGACGTGCTCGCGGGCGAGGTCCTGCCGGCACCCGAGTTCTTCGCGCCCGAGCCCGGCACCGACCCGCTCGTGACCCTGATCTACACCTCGGGGAGCACCGGCACCCCGAAGGGAGCGATGTACACCGAGCAGCTCGTCTCCGACGCCTGGCTCAAGGTCGACAGCATCGTCGACGTGGACCTGCCGTCCGAGTCGCTGCTGCACTTCCTGCCCATGAGCCACATGTACGGCCGCAACTGGCTCATCGCCGGCCTCGCGTCCGGCGGCACCGGCTACTTCGCCGCCGCACCCGACATGTCGTCGCTGTTCGACGATCTCGCGGCCGCGCGCCCGACCGCGATCGGACTCGTACCGCGCGTGTGCGAGCTGATCCACCAGCGCTTCCTCGCCGTCGAAGCGGAGACCGACACCGAGACCGCGCGCGCCGAACTGCGTGACCGCGTCCTCGGCGGCCGTGTGCAGGCGGCGATGTGCGGTAGCGCCGCCCTCTCCGCCGAGCTGCAGGCCTTCATGGAGTGGTTGCTCGGCATCGACATCCAGATCGGTTACGGCTCCACGGAAGCGGGAGGCGTGCTCCGCGACGGTGTGATCGTCCGTCCGCCGGTCACCGAGTACAAGCTCGTCGACGTTCCCGAACTGGGCTACTTCGTCACCGATTCGCCGCACCCGCGCGGCGAACTCCTGGTGAAGTCGACGCAGCTGATCCCCGGCTACTACCACTCCGACAAGCGGATCCGCGACGACGAGGGCTTCTACCACACCGGCGACGTCATGGCCGAGCTCGCGCCCGACCACCTCGAGTACGTCGACCGGCGCAGCAACGTGATCAAACTCGCGCAGGGCGAGTTCGTGCCGATCGCCCAGCTCGAGGCCACCTACGCCGCCGGGCCGGAGGTGCACCAGGTCTTCCTCCACGGCAGCAGCGAGCGCTCGTACCTGCTCGGCGTGGTGGTGCCCGCCCCCGGCCCCGCCGGCGAGACCGACGCCGAGGCCCGCACCCGCGTGCTCGACGGCATGGCGCGGATCGCCCGCGAGAACGACCTCGCGTCCTACGAGGTGCCGCGCGACGTCATCGTCGAACGCGAACCGTTCTCGCAGGAGAACGGGCTGCGCTCGGGCATCGGCAAGCTGGTGCGGCCCGCGCTCGTGGCCCGGTACGGGGCCGAACTGGAGGCGATGTACGCGGCGGCCGAGGAGCGCCGCCGGGACGGCCTGCGCTCCCTCGACCCGGGCGAGTCCGTGGCGGAGACGGTCATCCGGGCGGCCGCGCTGACCCTCGGCGTGCTGCCCGACGAGCTCGACCGGGAGACCCGGTTCCTCGACCTCGGCGGCGACTCGCTCTCCGCGCTGTCGCTCGCCACCACGCTCGAAGGCGTCTACGGCCTGCCCGTGCCGGTGCAGGCGATCGTCGGGCCCACAGCGACGCTCGGCGGCGTCGCCGCACACATCGAGGCGGCCCGGTCGGGCGGGCCCCAGGCGCCCACCGCGGCATCCATCCACGGGCAGGACGCCGAGCTCGCCCGCGCCTCGGACCTGCGGCTCGAGCGGTTCATCGACCCGGATCTGGTGGCCGCGGCGCCGTCGCTCCCCGCGGCGCACGGCGAGCCCGCGACGGTCCTGCTCACCGGTGGGACCGGCTACCTCGGCCGGTTCCTCCTGCTCGAATGGCTCCGCCGCGTCGCTCCGCACGACGGCACCGTCGTCGCGCTGGTCCGCGGGGCCGACGCCGACGATGCGCGCCGGCGCGTCAACGACGCGATCGGTACCGCGGATCCCGCGCTGACCCAGGAGTTCACGGCCCTCGCGGAGCGGCACCTCGAGGTCGTCGTGGGCGACTTCGGCGCACCGTCGCTGGGGCTCGGCGCCGCTACCTGGGAGGCGCTCGCCGAGCGCGTGGACCACGTGGTGCACTGCGGCGCGATGGTCAATCACGTGCTGCCCTACGACCAGTTGTTCGGCCCGAACGTCGTCGGCACCGCGGAGATCGTCCGGCTCGCACTCACCGTGCGGCGCAAATCGATCGACTACGTGTCGACGGTGGCGGTGGTCCCGCAGGACGACGGTCGCCTGCTCGTCGAGGACGACGACGTCCGCGTCGCGGGCGCCGAGCGCCGGATCGGGGCGGACGCCTACGCCAACGGATACGCCGTGAGCAAGTGGGCGGGGGAGGTGCTGCTCCGCGAGGCGTCCGATCTCGCAGGCATTCCGGTGCGGGTCTTCCGCTCGGACATGATCCTGGCGCACAGCCGCTTCCGCGGTCAGTACAACCCGGTGGACCAGTTCACCCGGCTGCTGCTGAGCATCGCCGAGACCGGGCTCGCGCCCGCGTCGTTCGCCGCCGACCCGACCGGGCCGCGCCCGCACTACGACGGTCTGCCGGTGGACTTCACCGCCGAGGCGATCACCACGCTCGGCGCCGCGGGCCGCGAGGGGTTCCGGACCTTCCACGTGCTCAACGTCGATGAGGGCGGCGCGGGCTTGGACGACTTCGTCGACTGGATCGCCGAGGACCGCCCGATCGAGCGGATCGCCGACTACGACGAGTGGTTCAGCCGTTTCGAGAACGCGCTGCGGGCGCTCCCCACGGAGGACCGCCAGCGCTCGGTGCTGCCGCTCCTGCACTCCTTCGCCCACCCGACCCCGAACGAGGGCGGGAGTGCGCTCACCGCCGACCGGTTCCGCGCGGCGGTGCGGGAGGCGAACGTCGGGCCGGGCGACATCCCGCACCTCGACCGCGCGCTGATCGAGCGGTACCTCGACGGCTTCACCGCGGCGGGGTGGCTCGCGTAGCCCTGGCACGGCCGGACGACGGGTGCGCTGCGGAACCGCCCGTTATCCACAACTAAGCGTATGTAACGTGATTTCTCCACAGGTCCCGCTCCGGACACCGTCCGGGGCGGGACCCGCGCGTGAGACTCGTCGACGACGGCAGGCGACCGCCGGCCGCACGACACGACGAGGAGGCGATCATGCCCGGGGTGCTTGTTTTCGCAGCGGGGAACGTCACGAACGATCTGACCTACCGGGAGTCGGCCCGCGATCAGCGGCACGACTTCCTGAGCTTCACGATGGCCGCGAACAACGGCTACCTGGACGACAACGGCGAGTGGAAGCAGACCAGCACGGTCTGGCTGAACGTCAAGGCCTTCGGCGCGCTGGCCCGCAACGCCCGGGCGGTGATCGCGAAGGGCCGGCCCGTCATCGTGCACGGTGAGCTCAAGCACGAGACCTTCGACGGTGCGGACGGCCAGCGGCACAGCTCGCTCGACCTCAAGGCCGACGCGATCGGATTGAACCTGCGGATGTGCGCGAGCCAGTACGTCGGCACGGGGGAGCGCTACCGCGAGATCACTCCTCCGCTCGAGACCGCGGCCGGGGGCCCGGCCGGGACCACGGCCGAGGCCGCGGCGGTCGGTGGGGCGACGGGCGGGGACGACACCGGCGCACCGCCGGCGCGCGACGGGCTGGTCGTGGTCCAGGACTTCGCGGACGACGGCGAGGACGCCGGACGTGCGCCCGCCGTGGTGGGCGGCGCGCCGGACTTCTGAGTCCACCGGCGCGACCGGCGCCGGGTCGGTCCGCGTCCCGGCCGTGCGCCGGCGCCGGTCCTCACACCCGGTGGTGCGGAGCCGTGAGGTCGAGTTCACGGGGCGGACACCGCGGGAACCGGCGGCGCAACATCGGCTGCCTACCTTCGACGCGAAAGAGATCGTCGACGCACCGAGAGGTCTGGGGACATGAGCCGATCACACACCATCACGGACTGGGATCCGGAGAACCGGCAGCAGTGGGAGTCGGGCGGCGAGAAGGTCGCGAAACGGAACCTGCTGTGGTCGGTCGTCGCCGAGCACGTGGGCTTCTCCGTCTGGTCCCTGTGGTCGGTGATGGTCCTGTTCATGCCGCAGGACGTCTACGGCCTGAGCACGGCCGACAAGTTCCTCATCGGTGCCACCGCCACCCTGGTCGGCTCCTGCCTGCGAATCCCGTACACGCTGGCCACCGCCCGTTTCGGCGGTCGCAACTGGACCATCTTCAGCGCGTTCGTGCTGGCCGTTCCGGTGATCGCGACGATGCTGATCCTGGCGAACCCGGGCCAGCCCCTGTGGGTGTACCTCGTGTGCGCCGCCCTCACCGGTTTCGGCGGCGGCAACTTCGCCTCGTCGATGACCAACATCAACGCCTTCTTCCCGCAGCGACTCAAGGGCTGGGCCCTCGGGCTCAACGCCGGTGGCGGCAACATCGGCGTCCCGGCCGTGCAGATCGTCGGGCTCCTCGTCATCGCCACGGCCGGGAACCGCGAGCCCTACTGGGTGTGCGCGGTCTACCTCGTGCTGCTGGCGGTGGCGGGCATCGGCGCGGCCCTGTTCATGGACAACCTGCAGGTCCCGACCGTCGACACCGCGGCGATGCGGGCCGCGACCACGGACCGGGACACGTGGATCGTCTCCCTGCTCTACATCGGCACCTTCGGTTCGTTCATCGGATTCTCCTTCGCCTTCGGGCAGGTCCTGCAGGCGACCTTCCGCGCGGGCGGCGAGACGGCGGCACAGGCTTCACTGCACGCCGCGCAGATCGCCTTCCTCGGCCCGCTGCTCGGCTCCCTGTCCCGGGTCTACGGCGGCAAGCTGGCCGACCGGCTCGGCGGCGGCCGCGTGACCCTGTACGTCTTCACCGGGATGATCGCGGCCGGCGGCGTGCTCATCGCCGCTGCGACGACCGCGGGTTCCGGCGCCCCGTCGGGTGCGGTGCTCGGTGCCTACGTGCTCGGCTTCATCGCCCTGTTCCTCCTCAGCGGGCTGGGCAACGGCTCGGTCTACAAGATGATCCCGTCGATCTTCGAGGCCAAGGCCCGTTCCCTCGACGCCGACGAGGCGACCCGGACCCACTACTCCCGCGCCATGTCGGGGGCCGTGATCGGTATCGCCGGCGCGATCGGCGGCCTCGGCGGCGTCGGGATCAACCTGGTCCTGCGGGCCTCGTACCAGTCGTCCGGCACCGCGACGATCGCGTTCTGGGTGTTCGGCGCCTTCTACGTCGTCGCCGCGCTGGTCACCTGGAAGGTGTACGTGCGTACGCCCGCCCCGCGCGGGCATGGGACGCTGGAGTCCACGCCGCGCGACGGTGCTCTCACCGTCGCCGACACCCGATGACCGCCCCACCGAAGGAGCACGATCCGATGACCGAGGCGCCGGCCCGCCCCCTCCTCGGATTCACCGTGGCCATCACGGCCGCACGCCGCGCCGACGAGCTGGCCACACTGCTCGAACGGCGCGGCGCCGCCGTGCTCGCGGCTCCCGCCATCGCCATGGTCCCGTTGTCGGACGACGAGCGACTGCGCGCCGCGACGGAGGAACTGCTCGCCGCGCCGCCCGACCTGGTGGTCGCGACCACCGGCATCGGGTTCCGCGGCTGGCTCGAAGCGGCCGAGGGCTGGGGGCTCGCGGAGCGGCTGCTCGCCGCGCTCGGCGGCGGCCGCGTGATCTCCCGCGGACCGAAGGCCACGGGCGCGCTCCGGGCCGCGGGACTGCGTGAGGAGTGGTCACCGGAGTCGGAATCGTCCGCTGAGGTGCTCAGTCACCTCTCGGGCGCCGACCTCACCGGCCTGCGGGTGGCAGTGCAGCTGCACGGGGCCACGGACAAGTGGGACCCGAATCCGGGGCTGCTCGACGGCCTGCGCGCCCTCGGCGCGGAGATCGTCGAGGTACCGGTCTACCGCTGGGAACGACCGGCGGACCTCACCGGTCTCGACCGGATCGTCGAGGCACTGGCGACGACCGCGGTCGATGCGGTCACCTTCACCTCGGCGCCCGCCGCGGCCTCGGTCCTCGAACGCGCCACGGAACTGGGACTCGACGGCGCGGTCCGCGGTGCCCTGAGCGGCCCCGTCGTGCCGTACTGCGTCGGACCCGTGACCGCGACCCCGCTCGACCGGCTGGGAGTCACCTCCGTCACCCCGGAGCGCATGCGGCTCGGGGCCCTCGCACGGTTGGTGGAGCAGGACCTCCCCACCCGCCGCCCGGATCTCCGGGTGGCGGGCCACGGCCTCGGTCTGCGGGCGCGCGGCGCGGTCGTCGACGGCGAGGAGCGCGAACTCACGCCCACCTCGATCGTCCTCCTCCGCCTCCTCTCCAGGGAGCCGGGCTCGGTCGTCTCCCGCGAGGAGCTGCTCGCCGCGCTCGGCGGTGACGACCCGCACGCCGTCGAGGCCGCGGTCGCGCGGCTGCGCTCGGGGCTCGGCCACAAGGAGATCGTGGCAACGGTGGTCAAGCGGGGTTACCGCCTCGCGATCGATGAGCAGCACTGACATGGGCACCCTCCTGGTGGCGCACGGCACCCGCAGCGAACACGGTGTCGCCATGGTCGGCGACCTCGCGGCCGCGATGTCCGCGCGCCTGTCCGAGACCGTCCGGGTGGCGTTCGTCGACGTCCTCGGCCCGAGCCCGGCCGAGGTGCTCACCGAACTCGACCACGAGCCCACCGTCGTCGTTCCCGCCTTCCTGTCCAGTGGCTTCCACGTGCGCCACGACCTGCCGCGCGAGGTGGCCGAATCCGGTCATCGATCCGCGACCGTGACGCCCGCGCTCGGCCCCTCGCCGGAGCTGGCACGAGCCATGCTCGGGCGCCTGCAGGACGCGGGCTGGCAGCGCGGCGACGCCGTGGTCATGGCGGCCGCCGGCACCCGCGACATCCACGCCCAGGGGGAACTGCGGCGCACCGCCGCCGCGCTCTCAGCGCTGGTGGGCCGCCGAGTCTCCATCGCCTTCGCGGCGCCCAGCCAGCAGAGCGAGGGGTATCCGTCGGTCGCCGAGGTGGTCGCCCGCGTCCGGTCCGACGGTGCGCCGTCCGTCGCCGTGGCGTCGTACCTCCTCGCGGAGGGCCTGTTCCAGCAGCGCCTGCGCGAAGCCGGCGCCGACGTCGTCGCCGCGCCCCTGGGCCTGCACCCCGCCGTGGTGCGTGTCGCCTGCCTGCGTCGCAGCCACGCCGGACTGGCCGCGCGCGCGGGCGGCGTCGCCGTACCGTGAGCTCGCTCCGGCCCAGAGACCTGCTCCGAGGCCCCCGCAGCCCGCTTCAGGAGAGGTTCTGCGCGAGGAGGATTCCGCCCCAGAGCAGCACGCTCACCACGGCGAGAACGCCCGCGATGAGGGACAGCAGACCGAGGGCGGAGATCCTTCGGGGCCTGTCCTCGGCAGCGGGTGTGGGCGGTCCGGATTCCGCCGCCGGTGCCAGCGCGTCGGCGAGGGCGCGCGCGAAGTCGCCGGCGGACTGGTAGCGGAAGGCGGGATCGCGCGAGGTCGCCCGCGTGAGCGCCGCCTCCAGGCCAGGGCCGAGGTCGGGTCGCGCCCGGCGGGCGTTGGCGATCCCGAAGGAGTTCGGTGTGGTCCCGGTGAGCAGACTGTAGGCGGTGCTCGCCAGCGAGAACACCTCCGAGCGCGCGTCGGCCGGGGCACCGGCGATGATCTCCGGTGCCGCGTGCGCGCCGGTCTCGGGTAGGCGGCCCAGAGTGGCCGGGTCGGCGAGCACCACGTCGCCGTTCGCGGGCGCGACGATCGCCGCCGGGCTGATCCGGCCGTGCGGGCGGCCCTCCGCGATGCGCCGGTCGACCACGTCCGCCGCCGCCGAGAGGATGCGCGCGACCTCGGTGGCCGGAAGCGGCCCCGTCGCGCGGAGCCGGGTGGCGAGATCGTCGTCGGTCATCGGATCATCCGCGGGGTCAGGATCCGCTGAGGAACAGGGCCATGAAGCCCGCCGCCGCGAGGACGACGAGCAGGAGGAAGACGATCGGCAGCGCCGCCTCCGGGATCTCGAGCCGGGGGCGCGTGCGCGCCGGCGCCGCGGGCTCGGCCGCGGTCGGGGCGGGCGTCGTCTCGAGCGGGATCGGCGTCACGGGCTCGGGAACGCGCACCGGGACCGAGGAGAGGGGGATCGGCTGGTCGAGTGCCTCGGCGAGGGCGGCCGCGAACTCCCCGGCGGAGGCGAAGCGGAGGTCGGGCGTCCGCGCCGTCGCCTGGAGCAGGACACCGTCGACCTCGGGGCCCAGATCGGGCCGGTCCCGGCGCACCGTCGCGAAGCCGTACGGGTTCGGCGGGTGCCCGGTGAGCAGGGTGTACGTCGTGCTCGCCAGGGCGAAGACCTCGGACCGTGCGGAGGGTGCCCCGCCCGCGCGCACCTCGGGGGCGGCGTAGGTCGTCGCCTCGTCGGCCTCCGCCGGGTCGGTGAGCCGCGCGGTGCCGGCCTCCACCTGCAGCGCCGCGGGACTGAGCCGACCGTGCGGTGTCCCGGCTTCGACGCGGGCGTCGACGATCGGCGCGATCGCGCCTATCAGGAACCGTACGTCGGACGCCGCGAGCGGACCCCGATCCCGCAGCCCCACGGAAGAATCGCCCTGACCGGCCATCGTCCACTCCTTCACCTGTCAGGAGCAGAGTAGCGGTGGTGCGATCACAGAGTGCGCGGGCGGGGACGGAAGCCGAACCGCACGTCGGGGGAGTTCGCGACGAAGACGGTCCCGTCGAGGGATATCCGCGTGTCGTACACCGGGATCGAGACTCCGGGGGCGTCGAGGCAGCGGCCGTCGAGCAGGCTGAAGGCCTGCTTCTTCAGGGGCGATTGGACCACCGGGAAACCGCCCCGGTCGCCGACGATGCCGCGCGACATCACGGCGGCCCGCCCGATCGGATCGATGTTGCCGACCGCCCGGATGCTGTCGTCCGCGAGCCGGAACAGCGCCACCTGGGCACCGTCGGGCAGCAGGACCGCGACGCCGCGCAGCGGCTCGAGCCGGGCGGCGGGGCACGCGGCCGTCCAGTCGCGGGTCCAGCGGTGCAGGTCGAAGGGTGCGGTGGTCATGCGCGGTCCTCCCTGGCGGGCATCGACGGGGTGGGGGTGCCCAGCAGGATCGGCACCTTGCGGCCGTTCTTCTCGCCGAAGTCGACCGTCGGATCGGGTGCCCCGGGGGCGTTGACGAAGGAGACGAACCGGGCGAGCTTGTCGGGGTCGTCGAGAACGCCCTTCCACTCGCAGCCGTAGCCGTCGACGTGCCGCTCGACGGCGGCCTCGAAGTCCGCGTTCAGGCCGAGCGCGTCGTCGATCACGACCTCCCGGAGCCGGTCCATGCCGAGGCTCTCGAGCCAGGGCGCCGTCCGCTGCAGCCGGTCCGCGGTGCGGATGTAGTACATGAGGAACCTGTCGACGTAGGTGATGAGCGTCTCCCGGTCCAGGTCGCCGGCGAGCAGTTGCGCGTGCTTCGGGGTCATGCCGCCGTTGCCGCCCACGTAGAGGTTCCAACCGGATTCCGTCGCGATCACGCCGACGTCCTTGCCGCGCGCCTCCGCGCACTCGCGCGCGCACCCGGAGACGCCCATCTTGATCTTGTGCGGCGACCGCAGCCCTCGATAGCGCAGCTCCAGGTCGATCGCCATCTGCACCGAGTCCTGCTGGCCGTAGCGGCACCAGTCGCTGCCCACGCAGCTCTTCACGGTGCGCAGCGATTTGCCGTACGCCTGCCCCGACTCCATGCCGGCGTCCACCAGGCGCCGCCAGATCAGCGGCAGCTGGTCCACGGTGGCACCGAACATGTCGATCCGCTGGCCGCCGGTGATCTTCGTGTACAGGCCGAAGTCGCGGGCGATCTCACCGATCACGATGAGTTGTTCGGCGGTCACGTCGCCGCCCGGCATGCGCGGCACCACCGAGTAGGTGCCGTTGCGCTGGATGTTCGCGAGGAAGTGATCGTTGCTGTCCTGCAGCGAGGCCTGCTCGCCGGAGAGGATGTGATCGGAGCTGGTGGACGCGAGGATCGAGGCCACCGTCGGCTTGCAGAGGTCGCACCCGGTGCCGGAGCCGAACCGCTCGATCAGGCCCGAGAAGGTGCGGATGCCGCTGGCCTGGACCAGCTCGAAGAGCTCGGCGCGGGACTGGGTGAAGTGCTCGCACAGCGCCTTCGAGACGGTGACGCCCTCGGCTTCGAGCAACTGGGAGAGCAACGGCACGCACGAGCCGCACGAGGTGCCCGCGTTGGTACAGCCCTTGAGCTCGGCGACGGTGCACGCGCCGTCCGCGATCGCCGCGCACAACGTGCCCTTCGAGACGTCGTTGCACGAGCAGACCTGCGCCGCGTCCGGGAGCGCGCCCACGCCGATGCCGGGGGAGCCGTCGCCGACCGGTGCGATCAGCGAGACCGGGTCGCCCGGCAGCGACGAACCGACGAGGGGCCGCAGCACCCCGTACTGCGAGGCGTCGCCCACCAGCACGCCGCCGAGCAGCGTCGACGCGTCGTCGGACAGCACCAGCTTGGCGTACGTGCCGCCGATCGGGTCGCTGACCACGACATCGAGCGCGCCGGGCGTGGTGCCGAGCGCGTCACCGAAGGAGGCCACGTCGACACCGAGCAGCTTGAGCTTGGTGGACAGGTCCGCCCCCGGGAACCGGGCGTCGCCACCGAGCAGGCGGTCCGCGACGACCTCGGCCGTCGCGTAGCCGGGTCCGACGAGGCCGTAACAGCGGCCCTCGATCGCCGCGACCTCACCGATGGCGTAGACGGCGGGATCCGAGGTCACACAGGACAGGTCGGTGCGGACGCCGCCGCGCTCGGCGATCTCCAGGCCGGCGTCGCGGGCCAACTCGTCGCGCGGGCGCACACCCGCGGCGAAGACGACGACGGCCGCGTCCACGACGCTCTCGTCCTTGAGCGTCACGGCCAGCCCGTGCTCGCCCGGGGCGATGTCGGTGGTGCCGGACGACAGGCTGATGTCGATGCCGAGATCGCCGATCATGCGCGCGAGGTGCTCGCCGCCGCCGGCGTCGACCTGCTGCGGCATCAGGCGGGGGTTGACCTCCACCACGTGCGGCCGCAGGCCGAGAGTGCGCAGCGCGTTCGCGGCCTCGAGGCCGAGCAGGCCGCCGCCGACCACCATGCCGACGGGCTGCGGCGTGCGCGCGAGGGCGGCCTCGGCGTCGGCGCGCAGGGCGTCCAGATCGTCGAGGGTGCGGTAGACGTGGCAGCCGGGGAGGTCGTGCCCCGGCACCGGCGGCACGAAGGCGTACGAGCCGGTGGCGAGCACCAGGGCGTCGTAGGCGACGGTGCCGCCGGCGGTCGTCACGGTGCGCGCGGCCCGGTCGATGCCGGTGACCGCCGCGCCCAGCCGCAGCTCGACGAGCGGGTCGTCGGCGTAGTCGTTGCCCGCGAGCGCCAGCTCCGAGCGGTCCCAGGCGCCGACGTAGGACGACAGCCCGACCCGGTCGTAGGCGCCGTCGGCCTCCTCGCCCAGCACGACGACCCGCCACGCACCCGCTTCGTCGCGGGCGCGCAGCGCCTCGACGAATCTGTGGCCGACCATGCCGTGACCCACCACGACGACGGTGCGCTGGGTGACCATGACCTCTCCTCTCGCCGGAAACCGTTGGCACCGAATGTAAGGAGGCGGTGTTGCGGGGCTGTGCCGCCGTGTTGCCCGTCGATCACGCCTTCCTCACGGCGCATGCGCGGGTCGCGTGAGGAGTCAGGCGAGGCGTTCGGCCAGGTCGCCCGGCCGGGCGAGCGGGGGCACGAGGGCGACGGCACGGCGGCCCACGGCGTCGCGGAGGTGCGGCGTCGCCACGGTGGCGGGCAGGTGCCACCCGCCGGCACCGTCGGGCTCGACCGGCAGCATGCGCCACCGGTCGTCCGGGTTCGCGTCGGCGAGGCGGAGCAGTTCCGCGGGCCGCGGCGCGCGGCGCAGCAGCGCACCGCAGACGGGCTCGGCGAGCAGAGCGGCACCCAGCATCGCCGCCATCGGGTTCCCGCCGAGGCCGAGGACGACGGGCCCCTCCGGCACCGTCGCGACGAGCAGGGAGCCGCCGGGCCGCACGTCCACCCCGTCGACGAGCAGCGTCGCGCCGGCCTCGGCGAGCGCCCCGCGCAGCCGGTCCGCGGCACCCCGGCCGGTGGCGCCGATGACCGCGACCACGTCGGCCCCGTCGGGCAGGAGGGCGGCGCCGAAGGAGGCGGGGGCGTCGGGCAGGTGCGGGCCGCGCAGGACGTCGGCTCCCGCGGAACCCAGCGTCGCCGCGACGGCGGCCCAGGCGGTCTCCGGCAGGCCGCCGCGTCCGGCCGCCCCCACCTCGTCGCCCGAGGTGTGCAGGCGGATCCGGACCGGCCCGCGGGCGGACACCGCGGAGACGCCCGCCGCGGTGGCGAGCGAGACCAGGGGCGGATCGATCGGGGTGCCCGCGGCCGCGAGCGTCGTCCCCGCGGACCAGGCGGAGCCCGCCGGACGGACGTCGTTACGGCCGCGATCCGCGCAGGTCAGCAGGTGCCCGTCGACCACGATCTCCTCGTCCCGGATCACCCGTTCGGCGCCATCGGGGAGCCGGGCTCCCGTCGCGATCCGCACTGCGGTACCGGCCGTCAGGGGCGGTGCGCCATGACCGGCGAGGGCGGCGCCGGCGACCGGGCGCCACGGCGGCGCACCCGCGACCGCCCAGCCGTCCATCGCGGACTGGTCGAACGGGGGGAAGGGGGCGGCGGCGACCAGCGGCTCGGCGAGCGCGGCGCCGGGAACCGGTGGGCCGCCCGCGGCGGGGAGCGGGGCGAGCGCCGTCCGGAGCAGGCGGCGGACCGCGGTCGGCGCGGACTCCGCACGGGCGAGGTCGTCCGGGGTGTCGACGTCGGCGAGGGGCAGGCGCAGCCGCGGCGCATCGGGGGCGACGATGCCCCGGACGGCCCCGCCCGCCGCCCGGCCGGCGACGGCGGCCCGGAGCGCGGCGGCGTCCCACACGGCGAGCAGGTACTGGGCGCGGCCGTGGCGGTCCTCGGCGAGCGCGACCGGCGCACCCGTGGCCGCACGGAGGGCGGCGAGGCGCGAGAGGTCCGACGGGGCGACCTCCGGGAGGTCCGCCGCGAGCACGGCGACCGTTCGTGCGCCCGCGGGAACGGCGGCGAGCCCGGCGGCGATCGCGGCGAGCGGGCCGCCGCCCGGCGGATCCTCGCGCACCACGACGACCCGGTCCGGGACCGCGCGCGGCGGGCCCACGACGACGACGTGCGCACCGCCGGCCGCGGCGATCGCCGCGTCGAGCAGGCGCCGCCCGCCGACGACGAGTTCGGGCTTGTCCCGCCCGAGGCGGCGGGCGTCGCCACCGGCCACGACGACGGCCGCGTCGCAGGACGCGGCCGGGTCGGGGTCAGTAGACGTCACGCACATATCTCCGTTCGGCGGACAGCGCCGCCAGGTAGGAGTCGGCGCTGCGTGGGGCCATGTGGCCGTGTTCGGCGACGATACCGCGCAGGGTCTCGTCCACGTCGCGGGCCATCCGCGCCGCGTCGCCGCAGACGTACACGTGTGCGCCGCGCCGGATCCACTCCCAGATCTCGGCGGCGTGTTCACGCATCCGGTCCTGCACGTACACCTTCCGGGCGGTGTCGCGCGAGAAGGCGGTGTCGAGCCGGGTCAGCACCCCCTGGGCCCTGAGCGCGTCGAGCTCCGCCCGGTAGTAGAAGTCGGTGGCCTCGTGCTGCTCGCCGAAGAACAGCCAGTTCGGGCCGGTCGCTCCGGTGCGTGCGCGCTCGTGCAGGAAGCCCCGGAACGGCGCGATGCCGGTGCCCGGGCCGATCATGATCGCCGGGGCGTCGGCGTCCTCCGGCGGCAGGAACGCCCGGGTCGGCTGCACGAAGACGTCCACCTCGTCGCCTGCGGCGAGGCTTGCGAGGTGCGTCGAGCAGGCGCCGCCGCGCCGCCGCCCCGCGTGCTCGAAACCGACGACGGAGACGGTGACCGACACCCGGTCGGGATCCTCCCTGGGACTCGAGGAGATCGAGTAGAGGCGCGGCGTCAGCGGCCGGAGCAGGGCCTCCCACTCCGCTGGATCGGCCTGCACCGGATGACTGGCGATCAGGTCGAGCAGTTGCCGGCCCCACGCCCAGGAGGCGAAGGCCGTCGGCTCGTCGAGCACCGCGCGCAGGTCGTCGCCCGCTGCGCACCGGTCCGCGACGAAGCGCAGGACCTCCGGCGTGATCCGGGTGAGGTCCTTGCGGTCGAGATCGGTCGAGTCGCGGTGCACGCCGGTGCGGGCGCAGAACTCCTCGATCACGGCGCCCGAGTTGACCGGCCAGATCCCGAGGGCGTCGCCGGCGCGGTACACCAGCTCCGTGGCCGGCGCCTCGAACGTGAAGCGGCGCACGTCCTTCGCCGATCCGTCTCCGGAGAGCCGCTCGGATTCCAGCAGCCGCGTCCGCAGCGGGTTCGCTCGCGTGGGCCCCGACGCCGGCGGCGGGGCCGGCCGGGGTGGCGCCGCCTCCGGATCGAGCGCGGTCAGCACGGCCTCGAGCCAGGCGGCGGCCGTCCCGGCGTAATCGGGTTCGCAGGACGCGCGGGGCGCGAGCCGGGTCGCGCCGAGGTGGTCGAGCCGGGCGTCGAGTTTGCGGGCGAAGCCGCAGAAGTCGGCGTAGGACGGATCGCCGAAGCCGAGGACGGAGAACCGCAGGCCCTCCAGGTCTCCCGGCTCCGCCGCGGCGAGTGCGTCCCACAGCGCGACCCCGTTGTCGGGGGCCTCGCCGTCGCCGGTGGTGGCGACCAGGAACAGCACCGTGCCCGTCAGCTGCCCGGGGGAGACCTGTTCGGCCCCCAGGACCGTGGGAACCATCCCCGCGTCGTGCAGCGCCGCGGCGCAGTCCGCCGCGTACGCCTCGGCCGTGCCGGTCTGGGACGCCCACACGACGGTCACCGTCGCCGCCGGCACCGCGGCGGGATCGGTGCCGTACACGCCCGCCAGGACGCCCTCGAGCCAGGCCCGCGCGACGGGGGCGAGCGGAGCGTCGCCGGGCACCGTCGGAACGCCGGACGGCGGTGCCGCGGTGAGGCCGGTCAGGAGTCCGCCGAGGTAGCCCGACGCCTCCGCGCTCAGCTCGCCCGGGCCCGAGGCGTACGGTGCCAGCGCCGCGGCGAGCGGTGACGCCGGTGCCGTGCCGGGGTTCGCGACCTGTGCCGGCCCGTTCGCCGGCACCGGCGGGTCGGCCGGCACCGGCGTGAGGGCCACGGCGCTCACCTTGAACTCGGGCTGCAGGGATTCGGGGTCGACGGCGTCGTTGGTCACCGCGTTCACGGCCACATCCTCTCCGAAGGCGTCGGCGAAGTGCATCGGGGCGAAGCAGACACCGGGGCGCACGGCGTCGTCGAGCGCGACGGGCAGGGTCACGCCGCCGCGCCGGCTGGAGACCCGTACGCGCGCCCCGGCGGCGACGCCGAGCCGGTCGGCGTCCTCGGGATGGAGTTGGAGGAAGGGCGCGGGATCGAGGCGGTTGAGCTTCGCGACCCGGCCCGTCTTGGTCATGGTGTGCCATTGGTGGGCGAGGCGGCCGGTGGTGAGGATCAGCGGGTACTCGTCATCGGGCAGTTCCGCCGGCGGCAGGTACGGGCGGGGCAGGAACCGGGCGCGGCCGGACGGAGTCGCGAAGCGCAGGCCCCGCTGGTCATCGAGGTAGCGGATCGGGTTGCGGTCCGGTCCGCCCGGCGCCGCCGGCCACTGCACCGGGCCGCGCGCGAGACGCGCATGGTCCACGCCGCGCAGGTCCCAGCCGGTGCGCGGGTTGTGGAACGCCGTGATCTCGTCGAAGACCGCCGCGGCGTCGGGGTAGTCGAAGTCGGCGCCGTAGCCGAGCTCGGCCGCGACGAGGCAGATCAGCTTCCAGTCGGGCAGCGCGTCGCCGGGAGGTGGGGTCGCGGCCGCGGTCCGGGTCAGGGAGCGCTCCGAGTTGACCATCACGCCGTCGGTCTCCGCCCACAGCGCCGCGGGCAGCACCACGTCCGCATACGCGGAGGTCTCGGTGCCGGTGAAGGCGTCCTGCACGATCACCAGCTCCGCGGCCTGCAGAGCGTCGATCACGGTGGAGCGGTTCGCCATCGACGCCACGGGGTTGCTGCAGATGATCCACGCCGCCTTGATGGTCCCCGTGGCCAGCGCGCGGTACATCTCGACGGTGCCCTGCCCGGCCTCGGCCCGGATCGTATCCGCGGGCAGGCCCCAGAGCTCCTCGGCGCGGGCGCGGTCGTCGGCGTCGAGGACGGACCGCTGGCCCGGCAGCCCGGGGCCCATGTACCCCATCTCGCGGCCGCCCATCGCGTTCGGCTGGCCGGTGAGGCTGAACGGGCCGGAGCCGGTGCGGCAGATCGCGCCGGTGGCGAGGTGCAGGTTGCACAGGGCGATGGTGTTCCACGTGCCGTGGGTGGACTGGTTCAACCCCATGGTCCACAGGCTGGTCCAGTTCGCGGCGCCGGCGATGAGCTCGGCGGCCTGCTCGACGTCCGCCGCGGCGAGGCCCGTGATGTCGGCGACGCGGTCCACCGGGTAGTCCTCGAGGAAGGCGGGCATGGCGTCCCAGCCCTCGGTGTGCGCTGCGATGAACTCCCGGTCCAGCGCGTTCTTCTCGGCCAGCAGTCGGAGGAGCCCGTTGAGCAGTGCGAGGTCGGTGCCCGGTCGGAGGGCGAGGTGCAGGTCGGCCTTCGCGGCCGTCGCCGTGCGGCGCGGGTCGACCACGATGAGCTTCGCACCAGCCTTGACCCGGTCCATCATCCGCAGGAACAGGATGGGATGGCAGTCGGCCATGTTGGCGCCCAGCACGAGGAAGACGTCGGCGTGGTCGAGGTCGTCGTAGCTGCCGGGCGGGCCGTCGGAACCGAGGGACTGCTTGTATCCGGTGCCCGCGCTCGCCATGCACAGGCGCGAGTTGGATTCGATCCACTTCGTGCGCAGGAACCCCTTCGCCAGCTTGGTGGCGAGGTACTGCGCTTCGAGCGTCATCTGCCCGCTCACGTACAGGGCGATCGCGTCGGGGCCGTGGGTGTCGCGGATCGCGCGCAGCCGCTCACCGGTGGTGGCGACGGCCTGCGCGAGGCCGACGGGGCCGCGGGGCGCGTCCCGGTCCGTCCGCACCTCGGCCCGGGCCTGCCGGCCGCTCGCCGCGAGCAGGTCGACGGTGGTGGTGCCCTTCGTGCACAGTCGTCCGCGATTGGCCGGGTGGCTCCTGGTTCCGACGGAGCCCGTGACGGCGCCGTCGCGGACCTGCAGGGTGAGGCCGCAGCCCACTCCGCAGTACCCGCAGACCGTCTCCACATCCATGCCGCCACCGTGCCCGCGCGGTGTTTCCGGGGGCGGGCCGGATTGTTACGGCGGTGTCACCTGCTCCGCGCCGGGCCGTCGCGGGCCGCGTGCGGGGAACGGGCACTCAGCGCACCAGCGGCAGCGCGTCGGCGTGCAAGCACTCCGTTGCTCGCGATCCTCGGGGACGCTCCCGTCGGAGTGAGCGGTACGGTCTGCGCGCCGGCCGCGGCGTCGCACTCGCCGTCGAGGATCTGCGGGATCGAGACGGAGAAGCTCGGGGAGGTCGTGCCGATCGGCTGCGACCGGTCAGCCGATCCTGCGGCCGATGCGCCAGGCGCCGAGCGCGACGAACACCACGAACAGGGCCGCGAACAGCAGCCAGATCGCCCACTCGGGCACCTGTGCGGAGGCGATGTGGGGGAGCAGCCCGTACTCCTCCTGGACCGTCGCGCGTGCCTGCTCCGACGAGCCGACCAGGGCATCGAGCGGGGCGCGCGTGAACGGGCCCCGCATCAGCGTGGCGGCCTGGTTCAGCGGCAGGACGTTCATGAAGGTCACGACCCCGCTCGGCAGGGCCCCGACGGTGATGTAGGCGCCCGCGAGGAAACCGCCCGCCGTGCCCACGATCGTCGCGACCGAGGTGAACACGCCGTTGGAGCCGATGAACGTGACGACCAGACTCCAGATCGCCGAGAACAGCAGACAGAACCCGATCAGCTGGGCGAACGCCTGCGCGAAGGCGCCCACCGAGAGCGCCGCCGAGTGGACCACGCCGAGGTACACGTCCGCGAGCACGAACACCGTCGTGCTCAGCGCGACCGACACCACGAACGCCCCGAGCAGGTAGCTCAGGATCATCTGGAGCCGGCTGATGGGTGAGACCAGGAAGTCCCGGAAGACGTTGCCCACCCTGTCGTTCACGAACACGACCAGCGCGGACAGGCTGGTCGTGGCGGTGGTGATCATGACCAGGTTCGCGATCACCCACGAGTACACGAACGCGTCCACGTCATCGGCGTTCGCAGCGGGCAGCGACTTCTGCAGGGCGTCGGTCTGCACGCCGCCGAGAAACGCCGAGAACAGCACGAACAGGATGATCGGGGAGAGCAACGAGAAGAACACCGCCGCCGGATCGCGGAAGAACACGACGA
The DNA here is from genome assembly GCF_900631615.1 of Tsukamurella paurometabola. Classification (NCBI taxonomy): domain Bacteria; kingdom Bacillati; phylum Actinomycetota; class Actinomycetes; order Mycobacteriales; family Tsukamurellaceae; genus Tsukamurella; species Tsukamurella paurometabola. Next base: position 4,676,679 of record NZ_LR131273.1, on the reverse strand, counting down.
CGTTGCGCCGGGTCAGGTTCAGGAGCGTCATCGGGCACCTCCCCGGGTGATGGCGAGGAAGACGTCGTCCATCGTCCCGTGTCGGAACTCGAAATCAGCGATGTCGGCGTCGAAGTCGCGCAGCACGGCCATGGCCTCGCGGCTCGACTCGACGGCGATCCGTCGCTCGTCGCCGAGGCGCTGTGCGCGGGGGCCGAAGGTCTCGTCGAACCGCCGCGGGTTCCGCAGAGTGACCCGGAGCTCGTCCTTCGCGTGCGTGCTGCGCAGCTCCGTCGGCGTGCCCGCCGTGACGATCCGGCCGTGGTCGATGATCGCGATCCGGTCCGCACGCTCGGCCTCCTCCATGTAGTGCGTGGTGAGGAAGACGGTGAGCCGCAGCCGCTTCTGCAGGTCGAGGATCGTCGACCACACGCGGTCGCGCGAGTCCGGGTCGAGGCCGGTCGTCGGCTCGTCGAGGAACAGGATGCGGGGCTGGTGGATCAGTGCCCGCGCGATGTCCGCGCGCCGCTTCTGCCCGCCCGACAGCGCCTTGTACGGCCGGGCCAGGAACTCCTCCAGCCCGAGCAGCGCCGACAGCGCCGCGATCCGCTCCTTCGCGGTCTTCGCGTCGATGCCGTAGAACGTGGCGCGCAGCGCGAGGTTCTCGCGTACCGACAGCACGGGATCGAGCAGCGACTCCTGGAAGACGACGCCGATCGCGCGGCGGATGTCGAGGTCCTGCTTGCCGACCTCCATGCCCGCGACGTGGATCGACCCGGAGGTCAGGGACTTCAGCGTGGTGATGCAGCTGATCGTCGTCGACTTGCCCGCCCCGTTGGTGCCGAGGAAGGCGAACGTGCTGCCGCCCGCCACGTCGAAGGAGACCCCGTCCACGGCGCGCACGTCGCCGTAGCTCTTGACCAGGTTCCGCACGCTGATGACCGGCGGCCCGGCCGCTCCCGCCGCGGGGGCGGGGAGGCCGCCGGGCGCCGGCCGGCCCGGGAGCGGCGGCGGCGCTGGAGGGATGGGGCGCGCCGTCGGGGACGACGGCCGGTGCGGTGTCTGCGGGGCCGGTGCGGACGCCGCGCGGTCCGACGGTCCCGGGGGAGCCTGCCGGGGCGACGGTGCCTCCGGGACCGGGGCGGCAGCCGCCCGCGGGGGCGCGGTGGGAGCGGACGGTCGCGCGGGGACCGACGCGGGCAGCGGGACTCGCGCGGCGGGCAGCGCCGGGCGCGAGGCCGGGAGTGCCGGGCGGGACACGGGCAGCGGACGCGATGCGGGGACGGACGGACGGGACGCGCGGGTCCGCACCGTCGGGAGCGTGGGCGGGTTGCCCTGCTGCACGGGTGTCCGGCGGCGCCGCTCCCGGAGCGTGGTCGTCGTCCGCTCCACCGGGCCGCGGGGTGTCGATCCGCTCATGAGGCCGCGCTCTCCGGCACGTCCAGGGAGGACGGCGCCGGCAGGTATCCGCTGTCGATGAACCACTCGAAGTAGCGGCGCAGCAGGGCGCCGTCGATCGGCGGGCACGCGATGCCGGAGCCGGCGAGCCCCTCGTGCACGTTCGCATCGTCGAACGTCGCGTCGGGCATGTTGTCGAGCGGCGTCGCCGACAGGAACGGGGCCAGCGCGGCCGCCGTCTCGTCACCGTCGCGCTCGGCGAGGTCCGCGGCGCGCTCGCACCACTGGCCGAACGGCACCTCCTCGCCGGCGTAGCCGAAGTCCGACATCCACTGAACCAGGTCCGGTATCGCGACCGTCTCCGGGGAGACGACGTGGAACGTGCGCCCCGCGAGCCCCTGCTGCCCGGCGAGGTGCGCGATCGCGCCGACGACGTAGTCGACGGGCGTGATGTCGGTGGACATGTCCATGGTCGGGGCCGCACCGAGGGCGATGCCGAGCCGGATCGTCTGCCACAGGAAGTCCGACGACTGGCACGCGCCGGTGCGGCTGTGACCGGCCACGCGACCGGTACGGTAGACGTACGTCGGGACGCCGCGCGAGCGCGCCTCGAAGATCAGCTGCTCGCCCACCCACTTGGACTGCGTGTAGCCGAAGGTGAACCGCGGGTCCTGCACGGGGCTGCGATCGTCCTCGGCGAAGACCGTGTCCTGCGGGTAGGAGAACCGCGAGAAGACGTACGTCGTCGAGACGAAGTGCACGGGCTTGACGGGGCCGTCGCACGCCAGGGCGAGCACCTGCACCGTGCCGTCCACGTTCGCGGCCTTGAGGGACTGGTACGGCCGCAGGAAGTTCACGTCCGCGCCGCAGTGGACGATCCCGTCCGCGGTGCCGGCCAGGTCCGACCAGGCGGCGTCATCGAGGCCGAGCCGCGGCAGGGTCAGGTCGCCCGGCACGGCGACGATCCGGGAGGCGTGGGCGTCGTCCCAGATCCCGTAGTCGCGCATCGTCGCGCGGATCCGGTCCAGTCCCTCCTCGGGTGTGCCCGCGCGGACCAGGCAGTGCATCGTGGCGGCCGTCGTCCGCAACAGCTCCGCGAGGAGGAAGGAGCCGACGAAACCCGTCGCCCCGGTGACGAACAGGTCCCGCGGGTCGGCCGCGCTGCGCACGGGGGCGCCGGGCGCGGGGCGGATCTCCTCCGGGAGGACCACCTCGTCGGCGAGCACCAGGGGGTTCTCGAAGCCCGCGCCGCCCTGCTCGAGGATCGCCGCGAGCCGCTCGATGGTGAGCTCGCCGGCGAACAGCGCCGGCAGCGGCACGACCCGGCCCAGCTTCTCGCGCACGCGGAACACCAGCTTGGTGGCGAGGAGGGAGTGCCCGCCGAGGAGGAAGAAGTCGTCGCGGACGCCCGGGGCGGTGCCCAGGGACAGCAGGTCGGTCCAGATCGCGGTGAGATCGCGCTCGAGGTCGGTGCGGGCGGCGACGTACTCCGTGCCGCTCGCGGCGGCCAGCGCGACGGGGGCTCCGCCGCGGGCGGCCAGCGCCTTCCGGTCGATCTTGCGGTTCGGCGTGAGCGGAAAGGCGTCGACCACCGCGAACGCGCTCGGCACCATGTACGGCGGGAGGACCTCGCGGAGCGTGCCGAGCAGGGCGCCCGGGTCGCCCAGCCGGTCCGCCTCACATTCGAGGTAGGCGGTGATCGCGGCGCCGTCGGCGTCCACCGCGGCGATCGCGCGCACGCCCGGCAGCGCGGTCTCGAGCGCGCTCTCGATCTCGCCCAGCTCCACGCGGAAGCCGCGCACCTTCACCTGCGTGTCGATCCGGCCCCCGAACTCGATACGGCCGTCCCGGAAGCGGCGCACCAGGTCACCAGTCCGGTACGCCCGTACCGGACGCGGACCGGCCAGGTCCACGAAGCGGTCGGCGGTCAGTTCGGGCCGCTCGTGGTAGCCGAGGGTCACCCCGTCGCCGGCGATGCACAGCTCGCCGAAGACGCCGTCGGGCACGGGTGCCGCCGCGGCGTCGACGACCGCGATGCCGGTGCCGCGGATCGGGTGACCGATGGGGATCGCGCCCGCTGCGACGTCGGCGTCGGTGACCCGATGCACCGTCGACCAGATGGTGGTCTCGGTGGGGCCGTACATGTTCCACAGCTCGTGGACCCGGCTCCGGAGTCGGCCCGCGAGCACCGCGGGCATGGCCTCGCCGCCGCACAACGCCCGCAGACCGCGCCGACCGTTCCAGCCGGCGTCGAGCAGGAGGTGCCACGTGGTGGGGGTGGCCTGCATGACCGTCACCGCGTGCTCGTCGAGCAGCGCCGCGAGGCGGTCGCCGTCCCGGGTGTCGTCGCCGTCGGCGACGACGACCGTCGCGCCGGCGGCGAGGGGGAGCAGCAGCTCCAGGATCGCGATGTCGAACGACGGGCTCGTCACGGCCAGCAGCGTGTCCGACGGTGCCATGCCGGGCTCGCCGCGCATCGCCTCGAGGAACGTGACCACGTTGCGGTGCGAGACCCGCACGCCCTTCGGGCGTCCCGTGGACCCCGAGGTGTAGAGCAGGTACGCCGTCCGGGTCGCGGGATCCTCGCCCGACGGTGCCGGGACCGGCCCGGCGGCGGGCGCGTCGGCCACGTCGATCCACGGCAGGTCGAGACCGGGCACCGCGGCCAGGTTCTCGGCGGTGGTGAGCAGCGCCGGGATGCCGGCGTCGGCGCAGATGAACTCCAGGCGCTCCGCCGGGTAGGCGGGGTCGAGCGGGACGAAGGCGTAGCCGGCCCGCAGCGTCGCGAGCATGGCGACGATGACGTCCGCCGACCGCGGCAACAGCAGCCCCACGGGCGTTTGCGACGGCGCGTCGAGCCGTTCCGCGATCCGCGCCGCGAGGCGGTCGACCCGGGCCTCCAATGCGGCGTACGTGATCCGCTCCGCGCCCGCGACGATCGCGGTCCGGTCCGCGGACGCGTGCGCGGCGGCGAGCACGTACTCGTCCAGCGCGGCGGTGCGGGGCTGCGCGACCGGCGGGTCGATCGCGGCCGCGGAGGTCGACAGCGGCAGGGTCGCGATCTCCCGCTCGGCCGGCGCATCCGGCGCGGTGAGCGCGTCGAGCACCGCGACGAAGCCGTCGATCAGCGCGTCGGCGGTCGCCTGGTCGAACAGGTCCGCGGCGACGTCGAGGGTCCCCGTCATCGTGGCGGGCGTGGTCGTGATGTTCAGCAGCACGTCGAACTTGGCGCAGCCGTTGTACAGGTCGCGCAGCTGCATCTCGGGCGCGCTGCGGTCCTCCTGCATGTTGAGGATCGCCTGGAACAGCGGCGGCCGGGCGGGATCGCGGCCCAGATCGAGCGCCGACAGCACGCGGTCGAACCGCGCCTCCTGGTGCCGGAAACCCTCGCGGACCTCCCCGTTCACCTGCGCGAGCAGGCTCCGGACGGTCTCGCCCTCGCCGAACCGCACGGGCAGCGCGAGGGTGTTCAGGAACGGGCCGATCACCCGCTCGGTGCCCGGCTGGGAGCGCTGGGCGACGGGGACCCCGACGACCACGCCGTCCTGCGCGGACCACCGGGACAGCACCGTGGCGAACGCGCTGAGCACCGTGACGAAGGGGGTCACGCCGTGCGCGGCGCTGAAGGTGCGGACGGCGGCGGCCTGCTCGGCGGTGAGTGAGAACTCCGTGCGGCGACCGCGGTAGCCCTGGCGGGCCGGACGCGGGTGATCGGTCGGCAGGGTCAGCGCCGTCGGCGCGCCGTCGAGCCGCTCCGTCCAGTACGCGATGTCCGCGGCGTCGGCGTCCGCATCCGCGCGCTCCTGCTCCCACACGGCCACGTCGGCGTACTGGAAGGGGACGTCGGGGAGCTGCTGCAGCCGGCCGATCAGGCGGCCGGTGGCCAGCCGGCCCAGCTCCTCGAAGAGGATGCCGGTGGAGTAGCCGTCGGCGACCATGTGGTGCAGCGTGATCTGCACCCAGGTCCCGCCGGAGGTGGGGCGCGCCAGGGTGGCGCGGAGCAGCGGGTCCCGAGCGATGTCGAAGGGGGTGCGTGCGTCCTCGGCGAACCGTTCCCACATCCGGTCCTCGTCGAGCCCGTCGAGGAGACGGACCTCGGGCCGCGCCGCCGGTGCGACGCGCCCGACCGGCTCGCCGTCCTCCATGCCGAAGCGGGTGCGCAGCACCGGGTGCCGCGCGATCACTTCGCCGAGGCAGTCGGTGAAGACGTCGATCGGCACGTCGATCGGGAGCCGCGCCACGCCGGACATGACGTGCATCGCCGTCCCGGGATGGAACTGCTCCAGGAACCACATGTTCTCCTGGGTCGCGGAGAGCCGGACGGCGTCGCCGTCCCGCACCCGGGCGGTGATGGGCGGAGCGCCCGGCTCGGCTGCCGGCGCCTTCCCCAGGCGGGCCAGCAGCGCGCGCCGCTGGGCGGGACTGAGCGCCGCGAGGCGGTCTTCGATCTCGGTCATCGGGGGCCTCCGGCGTTCGGTTCGGTCGTCTCGGTCTGGGCGAGCAGGGCGGCGACGGCGTCGTCGTCGAGGTCGGCGAGCAGGGAGGCGAGGTCGTCGACCTCGGCGTCGGCTTCCACATCGCCCGACGGGATGTCGAGGGCGGCCAGCAGTTCGGCGGCGATCGTCGCGACCGTCGCGCCGTCGAGCAGGAAGGCGATCGACGGCGCCGCGCCGAACTGCTGCTCCACGCGGATCCGCAGTTCGGTGGCGAGCATCGAATCCACGCCCAGGCGGCCGAGCGGCTCGTCGTCGGGGATCAGCTCCTCCGCCATCCGCAGCACACGGGAGACGGTGAGCCGCACGCCGTCCACCGCGATCGGCAGGCGCTCCTCCGCGGGGGCGGCGGCGAGCCGATCGAGGACGGACTCTCCGTCGTCCTCCGTGTCGTCCTCGCCGCGGCCGAGGTGGGCGACGAGGACCGGGGTCAGGGCGTAGCTCGCGATCACGGTGGGCCAGTGCGCCGAGACGACGCCCTGCTGCACCTCGCTCGAACCGAGTAGCTCGGCGAGGAGCGTCATGCCGGTCTCGGGGTCGATGAGGTCGATGCCCCGTTGCCCGTACAGATCCCGGAGCCCGAGGCTGGCGATCATGCCGGCGTCCCACGGACCCCAGTTGATCGAGAGGGCGGGCAGGCCCTGCGCCCGGCGGTAGTGGGCGAGCGCATCGAGGAAGGCGTTCCCCGCCGCGTAATTGCCCTGCCCCGGCGACGGGATGACCGCGGAGATCGACGAGAACAGCGTGAAGAAGTCGAGCGGCTCCCGGGCGGTGGCGACGTGCAGGGCCCAGCCGCCGAGGACCTTCGGCCGCACCACGCGCTCGACCTGCTCCCGCGTCATCCGCACCAGGATCTGGTCGTCGACGGCGCCCGCCGAGTGGATCACCCCGCGCAGCGGCGGGACCCCCGCGGCGTGCAGGGCGGCGAGGCGGTCGGCGAGCGCCTCCGCGTCCGTCACGTCGACGGCGACGACGTGCACGGTCGCGCCGGCGGCCTCCGCCGCGCGCACTGCGGTCACGGCCTCGCGCTGCGTGGTGTCGGTGACCTCGTCCCATTCGTCGCGCGGCGGTAGCCCGGACCTGCTGGTCACGACGAGGTGGCCGGCGCCGCGCTCGGCGAGCGCGACGAGGACCAGCCGGCCGAGTGCGCCGAGGCCGCCCGTGACGAGGTAGGCACCGTCGGCGCGCATGCGCGCGGGGATCCGGCCGCCCGAGCGGCGCGACGGGTGCAGGCGGGCGACGAGGCGCTCGCCGTCGCGGAAGGCGACCTGGTCCTCGTCGGTGTCCGTGATGGTGAGTTCGTCGAACAGCCGTGCGGCGCTGCCGGTCCGGTCCCGTGGGTCGAGATCCACCAGGCGCGCTCGCAGCCCGCTCAGCTCGTGATGCAGCACCCGGCCGACACCGAGCAGCGAGGACTGCAGCAGGCCGGTCTCGGAGACGCCCCCCGCGACCGGCTGCGCCCCCTCCGTGACGAGGAACGTCGGTGCCGCGATCCCGCGCTGCTCGAGTTCGGCGGCGAGGTGCACGACCGACAGCACGGCCTCGTGCGCGGTCCAGCGCAGCGGCTCGGCCGCGTCGGGCCGGGCGTCGAGCGACCACAGGTGGACGATGCCCCGCAGGTCGCCGTCGGGGACGACGCGATCCAGCGCCGCGGCCAGCGCGGCACGATCGGCGGGCGCCACGGCGCCGTCGGCGCCGGTGCCGGCGCGGAGCAGCACCGGGGTGCCGCCCGCGGCCGACAGCCGCTCGGCGAGGTGGTCCGCGACGCCCGCGCCGTCCGCGAGGAGCAGCCAGACCCCCGCCGCGGAGGTGCGCTCGGCGTCGTCGGCGGGCTGCGGCTCCCAGGCCTGCTCGTAGACCCACTCGGTGCCCACCCGCTGCGGCGCGGGCGCCGCGTCGTCGAGGATCCGGACGGTGAAGCCCTCCACCTCGGCCAGTACCCGCCCGTCCTCGTCGGCGACGACCACGTCGCCGCTGATCGTGGCGGGGTCGGCGGAGGTGCGCGCGATGGCCCGCGCGATCACCGGTCCGTCCGCCCGACCGTGGATCACCACGCGGTCGACGCCCACGGGGATGAGTTTGGCGCCCTCGGCGCGCTGGAAGGCGAGCGGCAGCAGCAGCTGGAACGCGGCGTCGAGGACGCTCGGCTCCAGCACCGGCGCGCGCTCGGCAACGGGTTCCGCTGCGACGGCGCGGATCCGGGCGGTCGCGGTGCCGGCGCCGAGCGTCACGTCCTCCAGGAGGCGGTATGCGGGCCCGTAGTCGAAGCCCGCGTCGCGGAAGCGCTGGTACAGCGCGTCCTCGGCGATCGCCGTGCCGGCGACGGGCGCGGTGTCGACGCGGGGCGCGACCGACGGTGCGGGGCGCAGCGTGGCGATCGCGTGCCGCGCCCACCGGCCGGCCCCCGGTACCCTGCCGTGAATCGCGATCCGGCCGGAGTCCGCGTCGAGGCTCGTATCGACCAGGTAGGTCGCGCCGCCGCCGTGCACCAGCGCGGTCTCGAACGCGACGTCGAGCAGGGTGCAGGCGGTGGCGCCGTACTCGTCGCGGGCGACCTCCGCCGCGATCTCGAGGTAGCCGGCGCCGGGGAACAGGGTCGCGCCGTGCACCACGTGGTCGGCGAGGGATCGCGGTGCGGTGCCGTCCAGCAGCCGCCGCCACGCCGGCAGGGCACCGTCGGACCGGTTACCGAGATAGGGCTCGACGTTGTCCGCGAGGCGTTCCCGGCGCCCCGCCTCGCCCTCCGACCAGTACCGGCCGGTCTGCCACGGATAGGCGGGCAGGGGGCGCATGGGCGCCCGCGGGGCGAGCGGGCTGAAGTCCACCTCGACGCCGCGCACCCACAGGTCCGCGAGGGCCGAGCCGAACGACACGGCGTCCTCGCCGTCGCGGCGCAGCGAGGCGGTGGTGGCCACCGTGGTCTCGCGCGCGGCGGCGGCTTCGGCGACCGCCCGCCCGAGCACCGCCGTCGGGCCGACCTCCAGGAAGGTCACCGCGCCGTCGGCGAGCATCGCGTCCGCGGCCGCACCGAACCGCACCGGGCGGCGGATGTTGCGCCACCAGTACTCGGCGTCGTGCGGCTGCGAGCCGTCGTCGGGCACGCGAGCGCCGGTCACCGTCGAGTAGAGCGGGATCGACGGTGCGCCGGGCGAGAGCGCGGCCAGGCCGGTGCGGACGTCCGCTTCGAGCGGGTCCATCGCGCGGCTGTGGTACGGGACGTCGCCGGGGACGAGGCGTGCGAAGACGCCGCCGTCGCCGAGTCGTTCCGCGACGGATTCGAGGACGGTCCGGGCGCCGACGAGAGCCACCGAATCGGGGCTGTTGATCGCCGCGAACTCCAGCTCGCCGCGCGCGACCTCGGGCAGGTCCCGCGCCGCTTCCTCGCCGAGCGCGACGGCCAGCAGCCGGCCGCCGCCGCTCGCGGTGTGCTGGATGCGCGCGCGGTGCACGATCACCGTGATCGCGTCCTCGAAGGTCAGGGCGCCGGCCTCGAGCGCCGCGGCGACCTCGCCGGCGCTGTGCCCGACGATGAGATCGGGCCGGACTCCGAACGATTCCCACAGCCGGGACAGGGCGTACTGCACACCGAAATTCGCGATCTGCGCCACCACCGACTCCGACATCCGGGAATCCCCCTCGGGCGCGAGCAGTTCGGCGGTGAGGGACCAGCCGGTGAGCGGCGCGATCGCGGCATCGCACCGATCGACCGCGGCGCGGAACACCGGATTGTGGTGCAGCAGACCCCGGGCCATGCCCCACCACTGCGGTCCCATGCCGGTGTAGACGAAGGCGAGCGGGCGCGCGTCCGCGAGCGCGGACGCGGACCGGACGGACTGGTGCGGGGTACCGTCGGCGGTCGCCCGCAGGGCGTCGACCGCGTCGGCGGTGTCCGTGGCGACCACCGCGAGCCGCGCGGTCCGGTGGGCGCTGCGCCGGTGCGCGAGCGCCGCGGCCACGGGCCGGGCTCCCTCGGCCTCGACGAGCCCGGCGTACGAGTCGGCCAGCTGCGCGAGGGCGGGCTCGCTGCGCGCCGCGAGCGGCAGCACGACCGCGATGCCCTCGCCCGCATCGCCGGCGGTCATCGCCGCGGCGGGGGCCTCGTCCGGCACGGATTCGAGGATCGCGTGGGCGTTGGTGCCGCCGAAGCCGAACGAGTTCACGCCCGCGCGGAGGACGCCCTCCGGTCGGAGGGGCGTCGGGGCGGTGGCGATCCGGACCCGCAGCTCGTCGAGGTCGATCGCCGGGTTCAGCTCGTCGAGGTGCAGGTGCCGGGGCACGCGCCGGTGGCCCAGCGCGAGGGCGGATTTGATGAAGCCGACCACCCCGGCGGCCGCCTCCAGGTGCCCCAGGTTCGTCTTGACCGAGCCGATGACGAGCGGCCGGTCCGCGGGCCGCCCGGCGCGGTAGACCTTCCCGATCGCGTTGGCCTCGATGGGATCACCGACGGGGGTGCCCGTGCCGTGCGCCTCCACGAAGTCGATGCTGTCCGCGGCGACGCCCGCATTCGCGAGCGCGGCCTCGATGGCGCGCTTCTGGCTGTCGCCGTTGGGGACGGTGATGCCGTTGGTACGCCCGTCCTGGCTCACGGCCGTCCCGCGCACCGTGGCGTAGATCCGGTCGCCGTCGGCGCGGGCCTGCGCGAGCGGCTTGAGCACGACGAGCGCGGCGCCCTCGCCGCGGACGTAGCCGTTGGCCGCGGCGTCGAAGGCGCGCGACGTACTGGTGGGGGAGAGGAAGCCGCCCGTCGAGGCGGCGACGGTGAAGTTCGGGCTGAGCATCAGGTTGACGCCACCGGCCAGCGCGAGATCGCTCTCGCCGTTCCAGATCGACTGGCATGCGAGGTGAACGGCCACCAGAGAGGACGAGCACGCCGTGTCGATCGACATGCTCGGGCCGACCAGGTCGAAGGCGTGGGAGATGCGATTCGACAGCATCGTCATCACGACGCCCGTGGCCGTGTGCGCGGCGACGGTCGGTGGCTCCGCGGCGGAGCCGGAGAACTGCATCTGGCTGTAGTCGAGTGTGAATCCACCCGTGAAGACGGCGGTCCGCGAGCGGGCGAGGTCCTCGGCGCGCAGCCCGGCGTCCTCGATGGACTCCCAGGCGACCTCCAGCAGCAGGCGTTGTTGGGGGTCCATCGAGTTGGCCTCGATCGGCGAGATCCCGAAGAATGCGGGGTCGAACTCGTCGACCGGGCCGGTGAGGAAGCCGCCCCGGCGCACCCGGCTCTTGCCCGGCGTGCGCTCGGGCTCGTAGTAGCGGCCGGTGCTCCACCGGTCGGCGGGGATGTCGACGATGGCGTCGCGCCCGTCGTCGAGCAGCGCCCAGAAGTGGTCGGCGGAGCGCACCCCGCCCGGCAGGCGGCAGCCGATCCCGACGATCGCGATCGGCGCCCGGCCGGCTGCGGCCCCCTCGTCTGCCTCTCCCCGGTACCCCACGGTGGTCCACCCCATATCTCGCGTTGCAGTTCCTCGGAGCCGTCGTGCCCGGCGGCTCGATTCCGACATAGTGCTTGTCCCCGCTTAAGGCGGGCTTGTTACCGGCCTGCCAACCCAGGTTTTTCATCGGGTCGCTGGGTGTCGGATATGTGCGACGATAGTTTACGCGTACGACGTGTCAGTCCGGCCTGCGATCACGGTGTGTCGCGGTGCGCGGCGGGTCGACCCGGAGGCGGTGAGGCGCCTGCGCCGGCCCGATCCGCAACGGGGGTCCGTCAATGAATGACCCGGGTGAGCAACGAGTTCGGACGGATCGTCGGGCGCCGAAGCCTTGGTGCGGGGGCGTCGCGCGGATGCGCCCGGCGGCGCCGCGGACGGCGTCCGGGCGAGTCGGCGGGAACGAGTCGTGAGTGGGCGCGGCGCTCCCCGCGCTGTGCTGGATCATGAAGAAGCGACGGGCGGTCGAGCGCCTCGTCGTGGGGCGGATCCGCAGCGAACCGGAGCGCCGTGACGGCCCCCGCGCCGGTGCCGTCGCAGGGGCGGCGCGCACTGGGTAGGCTGGTGTCGTTTGCCCCCGGCACACCGGTGGGTCGTTTTCGCGTGAGACAGGGCAGGGACTGTGGCTGAGTTCATCTACACCATGAAGAAGGTGCGCAAGGCGCACGGCGACAAGGTCATTCTCGACGACGTGACGATGTCGTTCTACCCGGGCGCGAAGATCGGCGTCGTCGGGCCCAACGGCGCGGGCAAGTCGTCGATCCTCAAGATCATGGCCGGGCTCGACCAGCCGTCCAACGGCGAGGCCTTCCTGGACCCGGAGGCCACCGTCGGCATCCTGATGCAGGAGCCCCAGCTCGACGAGACCAAGACGGTCAAGGAGAACGTCGAGGACGGCCTCGGTCAGACGATGGTCAACCTGCGCCGCTACAACGAGGTCGCGGAACTCATGGCGACCGACTACACCGACGAGCTCATGGAGGAGATGGGCAAGCTGCAGGAGCAGCTCGACGCCGTCGACGCCTGGGAGGTCGATTCGCAGATCGAGCAGGCCATGGACGCGCTGCGCTGCCCGCCGGGGGACTCGCCCGTCACCAACCTCTCCGGTGGTGAGAAGCGCCGCGTCGCGCTGTGCAAGCTCCTGCTGAGCAAGCCCGACCTGCTGCTCCTCGACGAGCCGACCAACCACCTCGACGCCGAGTCGGTGTTGTGGCTCGAGCAGCACCTCGCCAACTACCCGGGCGCCGTCCTGGCCGTCACCCACGACCGGTACTTCCTCGACCACGTCGCGCAGTGGATCTGCGAGGTCGAGCGCGGCAAGCTGCACGGCTACGAGGGCAACTACTCGACGTACCTGGAGAAGAAGGCCGAGCGCCTCGAGGTGCAGGGCAAGAAGGACCAGAAGCTGCAGAAGCGCCTCAAGGAGGAGCTCGCCTGGGTCCGCTCCGGCGCCAAGGCCCGGCAGACCAAGAACAAGGCCCGCCTCGAGCGCTACGACGAGATGGCGGCGGAGGCCGAGAAGCATCGCAAGCTGGACTTCGAGGAGATCCAGATCCCCACGCCGCCGCGCCTGGGCAACGTGGTGGTCGAGGTGAAGAACCTCGACAAGGGCTTCGACGGCCGCGTCCTCATCAAGGACCTCAGCTTCACCCTGCCGCGCAACGGCATCGTCGGCGTGATCGGCCCCAACGGCGTCGGCAAGACCACGCTGTTCAAGACCATCGTCGGCCTGGAGGAGCCCGACTCGGGCGACGTCAAGGTGGGCGAGACCGTCAAGCTCAGCTACGTCGACCAGAACCGCGCCAACATCGACCCGAAGAAGACCGTCTTCGAGGTGGTCTCCGACGGACTCGACTACATCACCGTCGGCCAGAACGAGATGCCCTCGCGCGCGTACGTCAGTGCCTTCGGCTTCAAGGGCCCGGACCAGCAGAAGCCCTCGGAGGTCCTCTCCGGCGGTGAGCGGAACCGGTTGAACCTCGCGCTCACCCTCAAGGAGGGCGGCAACCTGATCCTGCTCGACGAGCCGACCAACGACCTCGACGTCGAGACCCTCTCCAGCCTCGAGAACGCGCTGCAGCAGTTCCCCGGCTGCGCCGTGGTGATCTCCCACGACCGCTGGTTCCTCGACCGGACCTGCACGCACATCCTGGCGTGGGAGGGCAACGTCTCCGAGGGACAGTGGTTCTGGTTCGAGGGCAACTTCGAGGCCTACGAGGCGAACAAGGTCGAGCGTCTCGGCGCGGAGGCCGCCCGCCCGCACGCGGTGACGCACCGCAAGCTCACGCGCGACTGAGCGCGGTCCCCGACACGACGACGCCCCCGGCACCGGGGGCGTCGTCGTTCATTACTCGCCCGTAGCCCCCACCCCGGCCGTAATGTGGTGGCCGGAGCTCACTGGCTCCGTCACACCATGGCAACGGCGCCGCGTGCTGACCCCGCATTTGGCGTGCCGCTGCCACGACCCCGCAGGAGGAGCACGCCCGTGGCGCAGTCCGCGATCGATCCGTCCGTCTTCACTCGCGTCGCGTCCGTCGTATCGGCGCAGCCGCCCGGAAGGTCACCGTCGGACTTCGTCACCTGGCTGTCGGAGGACAACGCCCGTATCCTCGGCACGCGGGTCGACGGGGCCGGGACGGGCGTCCTGGCCGATCCCGACGCGAACCTGCAGGCCGTCATCGACGCGATGCCCGCACCCGAGCCCGGAGCGGTCTCCGTGGTGGAGCTCGCGCAGCCGCTCGGCGACGCGGCGGGCTCGCCCTTCCTGCTGGCCGCGACCCCCGCCGACGGCGGGACGGTGGAGCTGTTCGCGATGGCGCTCACGGTGCTCGGCCTGCACCACAACGTCTTCGGCATCCCCATGGTCGGCGCGAAGATCGAGCGGGTCCTCGCGCGCATCGGCGCGGATCGGACGGACCCCGCCAACCAGCGGCTCATGGAGTACATCCAGACCTACCCGCGCCTGCGGCTCGTCGTCGCCGACGAGGACGAGCTCGCGCGCGTCTTCGGCGCCCTCCGCGACCTGGGCGACGACGACCTCGCCCTCTTCCTGCGCACCGACAAGCTGGCCCGGTTCGCCCGCGCCCTCGTCTACCTGCCCCGCGACCGGTACACCTCGCGGGCGCGCGGCGTGCTCATCGACGTCCTCGAGGACGAGACCGGCATGCACGTCGACCGGTTCACCGCCCGCGTCACCGAGTCGGCGATCGCCCGGATCCAGTTCGTGCTCCTGCCGCGCGGCGACGACACCGTGCCCGTCTTCCAGGCGGCCGACGAGGCCCGGATCCGCGCGCGGCTGGGCGACGTGAGCCGGACCTGGGACGAGGACGTGCTCTCGGCCGCCGCGGCCGCGGGCGCCGACGCGGCGACCGTCTCCGCGTACCTCCCGGGCATCTCGCCCAACTACAAGGAGGACCAGACCCCCGAGGTCGCGCTGCTCGACATCCGGCGGATCGCCGCCCTGCCGGCGCAGGGGAGCGACCTGGTCTTCTACGACCCGCCGGAGGGTCGCGGCGCCAACCTCGGCTTCACCATGTACATGACCGGCGGGCAGGTCACCCTCTCGCAGGTGCTGCCGGTGCTGCAGTCCCTCGGCGTGGACGTCCTCGACGAGCGGCCCTACACGGTCCGCCGCCCCGACGGTGCGCTGTGCTCGGTCTACGACTTCGGGCTGCGCGTCTCGCCGGTGCTGCGGACCACCGCGGCCGAGGGCGTCGCGGAGGCGGATCTCCCGGCCCACCTCGCCCGGCTGCGCGGCCTGGCCAGCGAGGGCGCGGCCGCCGTGTGGCGCGGCGAGGCCGAGGTCGACCGGTTCAACGAGCTGATCTTCGCCTTCGGCCTGGACTGGCGGCGGGTGGCGCTGCTGCGCGCCATCGGCCAGTACCTGCGCCAGTGCGGCTTCCCGTACAGCCCGGGCCACATGGCGCAGGTCCTGCTCGAGCACCGCGACGCCGTGCTCGCCCTGGTGCGCCTGTGGACCGCGACCTTCGACCCGGTCGCGGCCGACTCCGACGCGGCCGCCGCCGCCGAGGCCGACCTCAAGGCCGCCTTCGCCGCGGTGACCAGTCTCGACGCGGACCGGATCCTGCGGGCGTACCTGCACGTCGTGCAGGCGACGGTGCGCACCAACTTCTACGCCGACAAGCCGGTCATCTCCATCAAGCTGGAACCGGGCCGCATTCCCGAGGCCCCCAAGCCCCGGCCGCGGTTCGAGATCTTCGTGTACTCGCCCCGTGTGGAGGGCGTGCACCTGCGCTTCGGCATGGTCGCGCGAGGCGGCCTGCGCTGGTCGGACCGCCGCGAGGACTTCCGCACGGAGATCCTGGGCCTGGTCAAGGCGCAGGCGGTCAAGAACGCCGTGATCGTGCCGGTCGGCGCGAAGGGCGGCTTCGTCGTCAAGCAGCCGCCGGAGCTCACCGGCGACGCCGCCGCCGACCGCGATGCGCAGCGCGCCGAGGGGGTGGCCTGCTACCGCATGTTCATCTCGGGCCTGCTCGACGTGACCGACAACCTCGGCCCCGACGGCGACGTGCTGCCGCCCGAGCGGGTGGTGCGCCGGGACGCCGACGACACCTATCTGGTGGTCGCCGCGGACAAGGGCACCGCCTCGTTCTCCGACATCGCCAACGACGTGGCCGCCGGCTACGGCTTCTGGCTGGGCGACGCCTTCGCCTCCGGCGGCTCGGAGGGCTACGACCACAAGGGCATGGGCATCACCGCCCGCGGCGCGTGGGAATCGGTGAAGAAGCATTTCCAGGAGATGGGCGTCGACACCCAGTCCGAGGACTTCACCGCGGTCGGCGTGGGCGACATGAGCGGCGATGTCTTCGGCAACGGCATGCTGCTCTCCGAGCACATCCGGCTGGTCGCGGCGTTCGACCACCGCGACATCTTCCTCGACCCGAACCCCGACGCGGCCACCGGTTTCGCGGAGCGGCAGCGCCTGTTCGACCTGCCGAGGTCGTCGTGGAAGGACTACGACACCACGAAGATCAGTGAGGGCGGCGGCGTGTTCAGCCGCGACCAGAAGTCGGTGCCGATCAGCCCGCAGGTCCGGGCGGCGCTCGGCCTCGCCGACGACGTCACCGAGCTGACGCCGCCGGAGCTCATGCGCGCCGTGCTGCTGGCCCCCGTCGACCTCCTGTGGAACGGCGGCATCGGCACCTACGTCAAGGCCTCCACCGAGACGAACCTCGACGTCGGCGACCGCGCGAACGACGCGATCCGCGTGGACGGCCAGGAGGTGCGCGCCAAGGTGATCGGCGAGGGCGGCAACCTGGGCGTGACCCCCCTCGGCCGCATCGAGTTCGACCGCGCCGGTGGCCGGATCAACACCGACGCCATGGACAACTCCGCGGGCGTCGACTGCTCCGACCACGAGGTCAACATCAAGATCCTGCTGGACCGGCAGATCGCTGCCGGCGCGATCCCCGCGGGCGAGCGGCACGACCTCCTGGTCTCCATGACCGACGACGTCTCGCGCCTCGTGCTCGCCGACAACGTCTCGCAGAACACCGCACTGTCGGTCGAGCGTTCGCTCGCGCCGAAGATGGTCGACGTGCACGCGCGGATCCTGGCGGACCTGTCCCGCAACCGCGGGGTCGACCTGCGCCTGGAAGCGCTGCCCACCCGTAAGGAGACCGACAAACTGCAGGCCGCGGGCCTCGGCCTCAGTTCGCCCGAGCTGGCGAACCTCATGGCCCACGTCAAGCTCGCGGTGAAGGACGACGTGCTGTCCGGAGACCTGCCCGACAACGACGTACTGGTCGCGAAGCTGCCCGAGTACTTCCCGGACCGGCTGCGCGAGCGCGCGGGCGACGCCGTCTTCGCCCACCCCCTGCGCCGCGAGATCGTGGCGACGCAGACGGTGAACGAGATGGTCGACAACGCGGGCGTCAGCTTCGTGTACCGCCTCGCCGAGGAGACGGGCGCCGGTGCCGCCGACGCGGTGCGCGCCTTCGTCGCGGTGAGCCGGGTCTTCGGCCTGCCCGCCACCTGGGAGGCGCTCAAGCAGCTGCCCGTCTCGGCGCGCGAAACCGCGGCGCTGCTGTCGGAGAGCCGCCGCGTCCTCGACCGGGGCGCCCGGTGGATGCTGACCAACCGGCCCCAGCCCATCGCGATCGGCGCCGAGGTCAACCGCTACGCTGACCGCATCGCCGCGATGACCGCGGCGATGGGCGAGTGGGAGATCCGCTACGACGCCCAGGCCACGGCGGCCGCTGCGGACGCCGTCGCGGCGGGCGTGCCCGAGGACCTGGCGTACTCGGTGAGCCGCGCGCTCTACCGGTTCAGTCTGCTCGACGTGGTGGACATCGCGGACATCACCGAGCGCGAGGACGACGAGGTCGGGCAGCTGTACTTCGCGATCATGCAGCACCTGCGGATCGACGAGATGCTGGGCGCCGTCGCGGGCCTCCCGCGCGGCGACCGGTGGAGCGAGATGGCGCGGCTCGCGCTGCGCGACGACCTGTACGGTGCGCTGCGCGGGCTCACCGTCGAGGTGCTCAACTTCACCGATCCGGCCGAGCCGGCCAAGCAGAAGATCGGCGACTGGGCCTCGCACAACGCGCGGCGGCTCGAGCGCGTCGGTGCGCTGCTCGGCGAGATCCTCGACCCCGCGGACGGCAACAGCCCGATCGCGAACGACGAGTCGCGGCTCTCCGTGGCGACCCGCGCGCTGCGGTCGCTGCTGCGGCACGTGGGGTAGCACCGGGCGGTCCGCTAGCGTGGAGCCGTGACCGAATACAGCTTCACCGCGGCGGGCGTCACGGGCGTGCGCGCCGTCGCCGACGACGGCAGCGCGAGCCTGACGGTGCCCGTGGACGTGCGCTGGTCCGACATGGACGTCTACCAGCACATCAACAACGCCCGGATGGTGACGCTGCTGGAGGAGGCGCGGATCCCGCTGTTGTTCGCGCCGGACGCGCCCACCCGCGACCTGCTCGACGGCCTGCTGCTGGCCAAGCTCGAGGTCGAGTACCGCGGGCAGTTGCGCCACCAGGATTCGCCGTTGGCGGTCACGCTGTGGACCTCCGCCGTGCGGGCGGCCGACTTCGTGGTGCACCACGAGGTCCGGCCCGCGGGGGCCGGCCTCGATGCGGCACCCGCGGTCGTGGCGCAGGTGCGACTCGCCGCCTTCGACGTGGCCGAACAGCGCGTCCGCCGCCTGTCGGGGGAGCAGCGCGACTACCTGAAGTCGTTCGCGCGGTGAGTGATCGACACCTGACGGTGGCCGGCGCGGGACCGCGCTCGAACCTGGCGGCCTTCGTCACCCGCCTGTTGCGCACCGACGACTCCGCCGTGATCCGGGTCCGCCGGCGCGACGACGAGCACGCGGAGGTGTGGGGGCGCACGGGCTTCGGGGTACTGGCCGTGCGGGTGCTGACCGGGTCCGTCGCGCCGGAATCGCTGGTGTGCAGCGCCGCGACCGTGCTCGACTCGCTGCGCCTGGCACCGTCGGACGACGGCGGCTACGTGGACGTGGGTTTCGCCCTGGACTCCGCGTGGCGCGGCGCCCTGCCGCCCACGACGGGCTTCGTCCACGTCGACGACGTGCCCGCGCAGGCGCTGCGCGCGGTCGCGGCGCGGGGCGTCGAGGTGGGCCGCGAGGCGGGCGGCCCGGCCGGCCCGCCCGCGTCGCTCCTCGATTCCGAGGTGGTGCGTGTGAGCTCCGACGGGGCCACCGTCCCGATCAGCCTGCGGACGGCGTTCGCGTTGGAGGCCATGGGATTCGCCGCCGATGGCGCCGACGAGCCGGTCCGGGTCTCGGCGTCGGCGACGTGGGTGCGCGTGGACGCGCGCTTCGGATCGCTCTACCAGCGGCGCGAGGCGGGCCCGGGCCTATTGGTCTGAGGGGTGGGCGCCGCCCCCGTCCGGCTGCCCCCGCGCCGCCTGGTAGAGCTGCGCGGTCCGATTCTGCTGCGCGAGGCGGCGCAGGGTCTGCAGCACCTGGTCCGAGAGCACGGTGCCGACGATCGCGGTCCGCAGCGCCTGGGCGTCGTCATCGGTGAGGGTGTCCAGATCGGACGCGGCGACGAGTTCGGCGGCGTCCGCCCATCGGTCGAGCGTTTCCCGGCCGCCCACGTCGCAGGTGTCGGCGAGGGCCTTGAGCTGCGCGCCGAGCTGGGGGAGGAGCACGTCGCCGTCCTGGATCCGCCAGCCCCGGCGCGCGACGAACTCCCTCGCCCGCGCGGTCCATTCGTCGTCCGCGTCGAACCGTTCGGCGTCCATCAGCGCCTCCTGCGCGACCCCGAGGAGCTCGTGGCGCGGCACCGTCGGGCTGTCGAGCGCGTCGATGACGCGCCGGACCTGGGCGAGGGAGAGGCCGCCGGCGTCGACGAGCGCGCGGATGAGGCGGACGCGTTCGACGTGCGCCGGGCCGTACTCCGACTGCGTCCTGGTGACCGGTTCTCCCGGGGCGAGCAAAGACTCCCGCAGGTAGTACTTGAGCGAGGCGGTGCTCACCCCGGTCTCCGAGGAGAGTTCCGACAATTTCATCCTTCGATCTTGACATGGGATAGCTTCACTCTCCAATATGGGTAGTGGCACTATCCAACTGTGGCCCGGCAGGGAGACCTCATGAACCACGATCTGCAGACCGATACCCACGAGGGTGACCTGGTGGTGTTCCTGCTGGGCATGCGCCCACGCCGCACCTGGCGGCTGGGACAGGCCGCGTTCGTCGGCCGCTCGCTGCGGCGCATGCAGTCCGAGATCGAGCGGGACCGAGCGCGCGGCGGCGCGCTCGGCTACCTCGGCGGGTTCCGGGCGATCGCGCCCGGCGGGCCGCTCCTGGTGCAGTACTGGCGCAGCTTCGAGGAACTCGAGCGGTACTCACACTCCACCGACTTCGCGCACCGTCCGGCCTGGCTGCGGTTCTATCGGATGGCTCACGCGCAGGGGCGCTCCACCGTCGGGATCTGGCACGAGACCTACCGGGTCCCGGCGGGCTCGCACGAATCGATCTACGCCGACCTGTCGGCGCCCGTCGGGCTGGCCGCGGCCGTCGGCGCCCAGCCGCTGGCCAAGCGCGGCCGCACCTCCCGCGAGCGCATCGGAGCCTGAGGCCCCGCCCGGACGACGGGCCGCCCGCGCTCAGGTCAGCCAGCAGGCGGCGTTCGGCGGGAGCAGACCGTCGACCAGCGGGGCGCTCGTGAGGATCACCTCGTCGCCCGGCAGTTCGACGGGGCGGTCCGAGGCGTTGAGCACGCAGATCAGGCGGCCGACGGTGCGCCGGAAGGCGAGGACGCCCGCGCGGGGGGAGCCGTACCACTCGATGGCGTCGCCCCGGAACTCCGGGCGCATCCGCCGCAGCTCGATCGCGGTGCGATAGAGCGTCAGCGTGGAGTCGAGGTCCTCGAGCTCGGCCTCCGCCGTGAGGCTCGCCCAGTCGTCGGGCATGGGCAGCCAGGTGTCGGAGGTCGTGGAGAAGCCGTACGGGGGCTCGGTGCCCTGCCACGGCAGCGGCACCCGGCAACCGTCGCGGCCGCGCTCGGTGTGCCCGGACCGCTTCCACATCGGGTCCTGGAGCGCCTCGTCGGGCAGCTCCACGTTCGGCAGGCCCAGCTCGGATCCGTTGTAGAGGAAGACGGTGCCGGGCAGCGCGAGCTCGACCAGGATCATGGCCCGCGCGCGGGCGGTGCCCAGCGCGCCGCCGCCGTAGCGGGTCACCTCGCGCGGCACGTCGTGGTTGGAGAGCGTCCACGTCGGGGTGCCGTTGACCGACTCGACCGCGATCAGGGAGTTGTCGATCGCCTCGCGGATCTCGCGCGCGTCCCACTCGGCCTCCGCGAGCCGGAAGTTGAAGCCGAGATGCAGCTCATCGGGCCGGATGTACTCGGCGAACCGGTCGTTGTCCTTCACCCAGATCTCGCCGACGGTCACCCGGCCGGGGAACTCGTCCATCACCTGGCGGATGCGCCGGTGGATCGCGTGCACGCCCGGATCGTTGAAGCGCAGGTCGTTCTCGTCGTTGTCCATGATCTGGTTGTTCACCAGGTCCATGTCGGGCAGTCCGGCCGGCTTGGCCATGCCGTGCGCCACGTCGATGCGGAAACCGTCCACGCCCCGGGCCAGCCAGAACCGCAGGGTGGCCGCGAGATCCTGGAAGACCTCCTCGTTCAGCCAGTTCAGGTCGGGCTGCTCGGGCGCGAAGATGTGCAGGTACCACTGACCCGGGCGGCCGTCGGCCTCGGTGACGCGGTGCCACGCCGGCCCCCCGAAGATGCTGGGCCAGTTGTTGGGCGGCTCGTCGCCGTTCGGCCCGCGGCCGTCGCGGAAGACGTACCGGTCGCGTTCGGGACTGCCCGGACCCGCGGCGAGCGCCGCCCGGAACCACGGATGCTGGTCGGAGGTGTGATTCGGCACCAGGTCCATGGTCACGCGCATGCGATGGGCGTGGGCGGCGGCGATCAGCTCGTCCATGTCCGCCACGCTGCCGAACAGCGGGTCGATGTCGCGCGGGTCGGACACGTCGTAGCCGTGGTCGGCCATGGGGGAGCGCATCACCGGCGAGAGCCACAACGCGTCGACCCCGAGCAGCTCGAGGTACCCCAGGCGGTCGATCACACCACGCAGATCACCGACCCCGTCGCCGTTCGAATCCGAGAACGACCGGGGGTAGATCTGGTAGAAGATCGCGTCCTTCCACCACGGGGCCTCGGCGTAGTGGGGCGTGTGGGCGGGTGGCGTCATCTCACTCCTGTCAAGCGCCCATGGGGGTGTTCACGAGCATCTGTGCGGCCATCTCACAGTAGGCCCTGAGCTGCTGTTTGCGATCGGGGCTCATCCGCGCGTCGTCGATCGAGGCGATCGCCACATCCATGCACCGCAGCCACGCGTCGCGCTCGATCTCGGTGATGCGGAACGGCACGTGCCGCATCCGCAGCCGCGGGTGTCCGCGCTGTTCGGAATAGGTGCGCGGCCCGCCCCAGTACTGCTCGAAGAACATCCTCAGCCGCACCTCCGCCGGGCCGAGGTCCTCCTCCGGGTACAGGGGGCGCAGCAGCTCGTCGCGCGCGACCTCCTGGTAGAAGCGGTGGATCAGTTCCGCGAACGTGTCCGCGCCGCCGACGGCGTCGTAGAAGCTCTGCTGGTCCGGCGTGCTCACGTCCTCCAGTCTTGCACGGAGCCCCACGCGTCCCGTCCGTGGTTCGTGGTACGCCCGGCGGCGCATTAGTGTCGGGTCGGTGAGCAGGGATTCGAGCGGGGACGACGGTGCCGACGCCGCGCTCCTGCGCGAGCGCGTCGCGTCCCTGACGGCCGAGCTCGAGGAGGCGCGCCGCACCCTGCCGATGTTCCGGGCCATCGCGGAGGCCGCGACCGACCTGATCTACGTGAAGGACCTCGCGGGCCGCTACCTGTTCGTCAACGACGCCGTCGCCCGCCTCTACGACCTGCGCGTGGACGACTTCGTCGGCCACGACGACCGACAGCTGTTCGACGCCGCGGCCGCGGCCCAACTGCGGGAGACGGACCGGCAGATCATGCGCAGCGGGGTGGCGCAGGAACTCGAGGAGTCGACGACCGTCGACGGGCTCGCCCGCACGTTCCTGTCCCGGAAGTCCCCGTACCGCGACGAGAGCGGCGACGTCGTCGGGCTGATCGGCGTGTCCCGCGACATCACCGACACCCGCAGCACCGCGGAGGAGGTCGCCCGGTTGCGCGCGCTGCAGGCCGCCGCGACGGCCGCGGCGAACGCCGACCCGGCCGCCGCGGCCGACAACGCCACCTTCCGCACCTTCCAGGCCATCGCGGACGCGACGCCCGACTCCGTCTACGTCAAGGACCGCCAGGGGCGCTTCGTGTTCCTCAACCGCGCGGCGGTGCGGGTGCTGCAGGCGACCGAACTCCCGATCGGGGAGGTGCTCGGGAGCACCGACGACGACTTCCTCGACGCCGGCGCGGCCGCCCGGATCATGGACACCGACCGCGAGGTCATGGCGACGGGCATCGCGCAGGAGGTCGACGAGACCGCGTTCGTCGACGGTCGCTCGCGGACGGTCCGCTCACTCAAGGCGCCGTACCGCGACGAGTCCGGCCGGGTGATCGGCCTCGTCGGGATCTCGCGCGACGTGACGGCGACCCGGCAGATGGAAGCCCGCCTGCTGCGCGCCGAGGCGCGCTGGCAGTTCGCGCTCGACACCGTCGGGGAGGGCATCTGGGACTGGGACATCGCCTCCCGGGAGGTCTACTACTCGCCGCGCTGGAAGAGCATGCTCGGCTACGCGGACGACGAGATCGGGGACACCACCCTCGAATGGGAGCGCCGCGTGCACCCCGACGATCTCGAGTCCGCGCTGCGCGCCATGAACCGGCACATGCGCGGTGAGACGGCGGAGTACCACTGCGAGCACCGGATCCGGACCAGGTCGGGCGACTACCTGTGGGTGCGCGGCCGGGGCCGCGTCATCGAGCGCGCCGACGACGGGACGATCGTGCGGATCATCGGGAGTCAGACCGACGTCACGGCCGAGGTCATCGAGCGGCGCGCACTGCGGGAAGCGGCTCAGGAACTGGAACGGCTCGCCGAGATCGACGAGCTCACGGGGATCGCGAACCGGCGCGGCTTCGGCCGCGCGCTGGAGACGGCGCTGCGCGACGCGGCCGAGACGGGGGAGGCGGTACACCTGGCCCTCATCGACGTCGACGGGTTCAAGACCTACAACGACACCCACGGTCACGTCGTCGGGGATCACGTCCTGCGCGAGTTGGCGGCGGTGATCGCGCGCATCCCGTCCCGCTCCGGCGAGGTCGCCGCGCGGTACGGCGGCGACGAGCTCGCCCTGCTCCTCGTGGGCGACGTCGATCTCACCGCGGTCCTCGAACGCGCCCGGCGCGACATCCTCGCGCTCGGTCTCGCCCCGAACGGGCTCCCGGTGTCCGTCAGCGTCGGCGGCGTCTCGGCGACGGCCGCGACCACCGCGCCGGGCCTGCTGCTGCACGAGGCGGACCGTCGCCTGTACCGGGCGAAGGCGGAGGGCCGGAACCGGGTCGTGGCCGGATAGGTCACTTCGCGTTCACCCGCTATCCGCCGATTCGCCTCGGGAAATGCGCGGAAATCACCGTGCGGATCGCCGCTCGTCGTGGTGCACTACTAGAGGCGACGACGACCCCGGGCAGCCCGGGCGGGGTCGGTGAGACGGTGAGGAGTGTCGATGAAGCGAACGCACGCCGCGGCTGGCGCCGCGACCACCGCGCTCGCCGGCGACTCCCGTTCCGGTGGTGCCGTGTGGGGCAAGCGCAGGGTGCTCCTGCTCAACGCCACCTACGAGCCGCTGACCGCGATCTCGATGCGGAGGGCGATAGTCCTCATGCTCAGGGATAGGGCCGATGTGGTCCACGACGATCCGAACGGTCCGCTGGTGCATTCAGCGGACCGTTCGCTGTCTGTGCCGTCGGTGATCCGGCTGCGCACCTACGTGCGGGTCCCGTACCGGGCGCAGGTGCCGATGACGCGGGCCGCGCTGATGCACCGCGACCGGTTCCGGTGCGGCTACTGCGGGGGCAAGGCCGACACGATCGATCACGTCCTGCCGCGGTCCCGCGGGGGGAGCCACGGGTGGGAGAACTGTGTCGCGTGCTGCGCCTCCTGCAACCACCGCAAGGCCGACCGGCTGCTGTCCGAAATCGGCTGGACGCTGCGCACCGAGCCGCGGGCGCCGCAGGGGCGGCACTGGCGGCTGCTCTCCACGCTCAAGGAGGTCGACCCGATGTGGAGTCGGTATCTCGACCTCGATGCGGCATAGGCTAAGTTGTTCTCTGACCGACCGAGCGCGCCGTCGGGGCGTACGCACTGACAGGAAAGGGGCCCACAGTGAGCTTGCTCAACATCGTCGGCGGGATCACCATCGTCGCGACGATCGTCGTCGTCGTCCTGTGTGTCATCTCGATGGCCACCGGCCGCAACGAGAAGTACCAGCAGCCGGGCGAGTACAAGCTCGGTGAGCCGTGGACCCGTGAGCCCATGCTGTTCAGCGCGGTCGACGAGGCTCCCGTGGGCCCGCACGGCGCGCACCACGGCGACCATGACAACGAGAACCTGATCGGGGGTGCCGCTCGTGGCAAGTGGTGATCACACGCAGACCGTCGCCGTTCCGCAGGGCGAGCTGCCCATCGGCACGGCCATCACGTCGAGCGGCCGCATCTCGGCCGCGCGGCAGGCGACCGACAGCCCGGCGAACCCGCCGTTCACGCGTGAGGAGCTGATCGGCCTCGATGAGGCGCTGATCCGCGCGACGCGCGACGCGAACGCCCGCTTCTCCGTCTACATCGGCGACCTGGGCGACGACGTGCACGCCGGTGCCGAGGCGGTGCTGCGCCAGGCTCCCGAGCCCGAGTACGCGGCGCTCATCGCGGTGTCGCCGAACACCCGCGACATCGTCGTGCTCACCGGCAGTGCGGTCGCCGATCGTCTCGGCGACAAGGTCGCCCAGCTCGGTGTCACCGCCGCGATCCCGCCGTTCCAGGCCGGCGACCTCATCGACGGCCTGATCGCCGCGCTGCGCGTCATGGCCTCGGCCGTGAAGCCGCCGACGGCGTAGACGCTCCCACCGACGAGCCCACCGGATCCGTTCCGGTGGGCTCGTCGCGTTCCGCGCCGCGCTCGACGCATCCCCTACTGCGGGAAGTCCCCGTCGACGTAGAACCAGCGGCCGCCCTCCCGGACGAAACGCGACCGCTCGTGCAGCACGCCGTGCGCGCCGTCCGCGACGTAGGTCGCGCGGAACTCCACGATCCCGGCGTCGTCGCCGGACGTACCCGCCACGGTGTCGACGATCTGCAGGCCCCGCCACCGCACGTCCTCGTCCAGCGTCAGTTCGGTGGGGCGGGTACTCGGGTGCCAGGAGGCGAGGAGCCAGGCCGCGTCGCCGTCGCGGAACGCGGCGAAGCGCGAGCGCATCAGCTCCTCGGCGGTCTCGGGGATGTGGTGCGCGTCCATACGTGCAGCGTACGGCGACGGGTATCACGTTGTGCGCGGCGCCGCATCGTGTTGTGATCGAATCGAAGTATTGAAGTTTCAATGATTGGACACGGCATGAACGTCACCCGCACGATCCGCAACGCCGTCGCCACGGTGCTCACCGTCGGCGCGCTGGTGATGGGCGCCGCCGCCCAGGTGAGCGCGGCACCGTCGACCCCGAGGGATGTCGTGCGGGCCTTCTACACCGAGGGCTTCGTGCAGCGCGACATCGCCGGCGCGGCGCAGCGGTACATCGGCGACCACTACATCCAGCACAATCCCGGGGTCGCCGACGGTCGTGACGCCTTCGTCCGGGCTCTCGGCCCCGTGGTCAAGGACCCGAAGTACAGCACGTCCATCGTGCGGATCGTCGCGGACGGCGACATCGTCGTGGTGTACGCGAAGGCCGTCTACGACGGCAAGGCACAGGCCGTGGCGGACATCTTCCGGGTCGCGAACGGCAAGATCGTCGAGCACTGGGACGTGATCCAGGACGATCCGGGCAAGACGGTCAGCGGACACCCGTTCATCAGCTGATCGGCGCCGCGAGCGCGCCCCACGTCGACGGCCCCTGGATCGGAGGATCCCGGGGCCGTCGACGTCGCATCAGGCGCGGTCGAAGGCGCGCGCCGCGAGCGAGCGGACGATCCCGGCGCGTCCCTCGAGGACGAGGCGGCGCAGCGCGGACGGGTGCTCGCCCGCGAGCCAGGCGTCGGCGGCCGCCACCGCCTCGTCGGAGATGTCCCACGACGGGTACAGGCCCACGACCACCGTCTGCGCGACCTCGGAGGAGCGGCGCCCCCACACCTCGTCGATCGACGCGAAGTAGCGCGCCGTGAACGGCGCCAGCAGCTCGGCCTGGCCCGGCGCGACGATGCCCGCGGCGATGGAGCGGGTCAGCGTGTTCGACAGCGAGTCGTCGCCGAAGACCTTCTCCCAGGCCTCCTCCTTGACCCGGATGTCCGGGCGGGCGGCCAGTGCCGCGGCGGCGGACCGTTCACCGGCGGCGGTCGGGTCGCGCAGCACCTCGGCGTCGATCTCCTCGGTGCCCGCGGCCCCGGCGCGGGCCAGCGCGGTCAGGAGGCGCCAGCGCAGATCCGTGTCGACGGTGAGCCCGTCGAGCCCGACGGACGCGGGCTCGGCACCGTCGTACAGCGCCTGCAGCACCTCGACCTCGGAACGCCCCAGCGCGGAGGCGGCCAGCGCGTTGACGAAGGCGAGCTGGAAGTCCGAGCCGGCCTCGGCCTCGCGGGCGAGTCGCAGCAGGCCCGAGGCCAGCCGCGCGCGGCCCTCGGCGGCGGCCCACGCGGGGTCGGCGTACGACTCGACGGCCGTCTGCGCCTGCAGCACGACGCGCTGCACCACGCCCACCTCGGTCTCGGCGCCGATGCCGCCGAGCACCAGCTCGACGAAGTCGCGGGCCTTCATCTCGGCCTGGCGCGTCATCTCCCACGCGGCGGACCAGCCGAGGGTGCGCGGCAGCGAATCGGCGATGTCGGCGATCCGGTTCGTCACCGTTGCCAGCGACACCGGGTCGAGCCGCACCGAGCAGTAGGTGAGGTCGTCGTCGTTGATGAGCACCAGGTCGCCGCGGTGCACGCCCACCAGCTCGGGCACGTCCGTGCGCTCGCCGGCGACGTCGAGCTCGACCCGCTGGGAGCGCACCAGCTTGCCGTTCTCGTCGGAGTACACGCCGACGGCCAGGCGGTGCGTGCGCAGCTCGCCCGCGCCGGGCTGGGCGCCCTCCTGGACGATGGTGAACCGGGTGAAGGCGCCGGTCTCGTCGACCTCGAAATCCGGCCGCAGGATGTTGATGCCGGTGGTCTTGAGCCACTGGGCGCCCCAGTCCGACAGGTCGCGTCCGGAGGACGCCTCCAGTGCCCGGAGCAGGTCGTCGAACGTGGCGTTGCCGAACTTGTGCTCCACGAAGTAGGTGCGCAGGCCGGCGAGGAAGGGCTCCAGTCCGACGTACGCGACGAGCTGCTTGAGCACGGACGCGCCCTTGGCGTAGGTGATGCCGTCGAAGTTGACCTCCACCGCCTGCAGGTCCGGGATGTCCGCCGCGACGGGGTGCGTCGACGGGAGCTGGTCCTGCCGGTACGCCCACGACTTCTCGACGTTCGCGAACGTGGTCCACGCCGAGGTGTACTCGGTGGCCTCCGCCTGGCTGAGCACGGA
This sequence comes from Tsukamurella paurometabola, assembly GCF_900631615.1. Classification (NCBI taxonomy): domain Bacteria; kingdom Bacillati; phylum Actinomycetota; class Actinomycetes; order Mycobacteriales; family Tsukamurellaceae; genus Tsukamurella; species Tsukamurella paurometabola. The sequence goes on along the minus strand of NZ_LR131273.1, from coordinate 4,648,237 downwards.
CGCGAAGGTCGCGAACGACTCGTTCAGCCAGAGGTCGTCCCACCAGCGCATCGTCACCAGGTCGCCGAACCACATGTGCGCCATCTCGTGCAGCACCGTCTCGCAGCGCCGCTCGTACAGGTAGCGCGTGACCTTCGACCGGAACACGTAGTCCTCGAGGAAGGTGACCGCGCCCGCGTTCTCCATCGCGCCCGCGTTGAACTCCGGCACGAACAACTGGTCGTACTTACCGAAGGCGTAGGGAATGCCGAAGTTCTTGTGGTAGAAGCCGAATCCCTGCTTGGTCTCGGTGAACAGCCGGTCGGCGTCCATGTGTTCGGCGAGGCTCGCGCGGCAGAACAGGCGCAGGTCGATGGTGCCGTGCTCGTCGGTGTAGGCGTCGGTCCACACGGCGTACGGGCCGGCGATGAGCGCGACGAGGTAGGTCGACATCGGCTCCGTCGTCACGAAGGTCCAGCGGTGCGCGCCGGTCGGCAGCGGTTCGCGGCCCGCCTCGGCGCCGCCCGTCACCACGGTCCAGGCCGACGGTGCCGTGACCGTCACGTCGAAGACGGCCTTGAGGTCGGGCTGGTCGAAGCACGCGAACATCCGCTTGGCGTCGGCGGTCTCGAACTGCGAGTACAGGTACACGGCCCCGTCGGTGGGGTCGACGAACCGGTGCAGGCCCTCGCCGGTGTTGGAGTAGAAGAACCGCCCGGAGACCACCAGCTCGTTCTCGGCCGCGAGGCCGTGCAGGGCGAGCCCGCCCTCCTCCGTGTAGCCGGAGGTGTCGACGGGCCGCCCGTTGAGCGTGGCCGTGATGCCGCTGGCGATGAGGTCGATGAAGGTCTCCGCGCCCGGCGTCGCCGTGAAGGTGATCGTCGTGGTCGACCCGAAGGTCTTCTCGCCGGGCGCATCCGCCCCGTCGGTGAGATCGAGGTCGATCGCGTAGCCGGAGACGGAGACGGTCGCGGCGCGCTCGGCGGCCTGGACCCGGGTGAGATTGGGCGCGGACAAAGGGGACGCTCCTTCGTGACTCGGCGGACAACGGAACCGGGAGGCCGGCTCGACCCGTCCCACAATGCCACCCGGGGCACTCGCGTGCCCGCGCGGGAAGCAGATCGGCGTGCACGGTGTTGCACGGGGGAGCAGGATCGAGACCGTGACCGTCCCACGAGCAGGAGCCGAAGTGACCGAAACCGCCCCGTCCACCGCCAAGGATCACGTCGAATTCTGGTTCGACCCGCTGTGCCCGTGGTGTTGGATCACCTCGCGCTGGATCCTCGAGGTCGAGAAGGTGCGCGACATCGACGTGCAGTTCCACGTCATGAGCCTCGCCGTGCTCAACGAGGGCCGCGAGGACCTGCCGGAGATCTACCAGGAGCTGATGAAGACGGCGTGGGGCCCGGTGCGCGTGCTCATCGCCGCCGCCCAGCGCCACGGCGACGAGGTGCTGCCGAAGCTGTACACGGCGATGGGCACCCGGATCCACAACGAGCAGAACAAGGACCTCGCCGTCGTGATCGCCGAGTCGCTCGCCGACACCGGCCTCGAATCCGACCTCGCGGCCGCCGCCAACAGCACCGACTTCGACGCGGCGCTGCGAGCCAGCCACCACGCCGGTATGGACAAGGTGGGCGACGACGTGGGCACCCCGACCATCCACGTCAACGGCACCGCCTTCTTCGGCCCCGTACTCTCCCGGATTCCCCGCGGGGACGACGCCGGCCGCGTGTGGGACGGCGCAGTCCTCCTCGCGAGCTACCCGCATTTCTTCGAGCTCAAGCGCAGCCGTCATGAGGAGCCCGCCTTCGACTGAGCACGTGCCCCGTCCTCGAACTCAGCGCAGCCGCCATGAGGAGCCCGCCTTCGACTGAGCACGCGCCGGACAGCGAACGACGAACCCCGCCGCACCGGTACCGGTGCGGCGGGGTTCGTCGTCGAGGCTAGGAGCCGGAGGAACCGCTGGGCGGGTTCCCGGCCTGCCCGGTCTCTCCGTCCTTGCCCTGCGTGTCCTGCGCCCCGGCGTCGCCCTGCGAGCGTTGCCACTGCGCGAAGTAGCCGCCCTCCGGGTACGGCAGGTGCTGCGTCGGCTGGTCCGGCTGCCCCTGCGCGGGACCGTACGGGCCCGCCGGGACGTGATGCCCGTGCCCGGGGCCGACGGGGGCCGGCGCCGCCTGCCCGGGGGCGGGCGCCAGCACCTCCTGACGGGTGTAGGTGGGCACCGGGCCGGCGGGCACGACGGCACCGCCGCCGACCCCGCGCGTCGGGCCGCTGGGGGCGAACCACAGCGATCCGGCCTTGGTGCGGTTGCGCAGCGCGGCAGCGCGCCAGGTGAGGACGGGGTGCGAGGACAGGAGATTCACCAGCCAGGTGAAGAAGCCCTTGTCGGTGGATGCGCGGTCGGCCAGCTGGTCGAAGTCGACCTCCTTGCCGAGGTACTTGCCCGCACCGAGGACGCCCATGCCGCCGGGGATGCCGGCGGGCTGGTTGAAGTAGCCGTAGTTGTCGGCGGTGTACTCCTGCGAGCGGGACAGCGCCGCGCCGATCACGGGGAGGTACCCCATCGCGAAGGAGCCGACCTGCCGCCAGTAGGACACGTGGCCGGCGGCGATGTGACCGACCTCGTGGCCGATGATGTAGGCCAGCGCGTCGGGGTCGCGGGCCTCGCCACCGATCTCGAACAGGTCGCTGTAGACCACCACGAAACGGCGGAAGCCGTGGCCCGAGGCGAAGGCGTTGATCTGGCCGTTGCCGAGCACCACGAAGGCGTCGGGGACCTCGCGCAGGCCGTACCGGGCCGCCGCCTCGCGCACCATCCGGTAGCCCTCGGGGAACTGGGTGGGCGTCATCTGCACGCCCGTGACCCGGGGCGATGCCCAGTTGATGCCTCGGCCCAGCCACAGGACGATCGGGACCACCAGCGCCAGCAGCAGGTACTCGTTGATCACGCCGACGGCCGCGAGCAGCAGCGCACCGCCGTAGATCAAGAGGGTCACCAGGATCACGATCACCAGCAGCGGGATCTCCCAGGGGTGGCGCCGCGGCGCGCCGGCGTAGGCCGGCGGTTGCGCGACCGGGGCCGCGGGGCCGGCCGGACCACCGGGGAAGTGCCCGCCCGGGAAGTGGGGGCCGGGGAAGTGCCCGGAGCCGAACTGCGGCCCGTCGGCGTGCGCCACGGGCGCGTTCAGGCCCGCGGTGACCGACGGGTCGTGCGCACCGAGCTCCGGCAGCGCGTGGTGGCCGCCCGCCGCGTGCCGGTCGGTCGGGAAATCGGCCGCGGGGATGGCGGAGGTCGCCGCATCGGACTGCGCCGGTGCCGCGGCCCCGGCGGTCTCCTCGGGCTGCACGACGGGGAAGAAGCCCGTGCTCGGCATCGTCGTTTCGTCCGGCTCGGCGCTGAAGGCCCCGCTGCGGGCGGACGCTGTGGGGGAGGAGTCGCCCTGTGGCTCCCGGCCCGGTGTCTGCTCGGTGCTGTCATCCATGCCATCGAATGTAGGCTGTGCCGCCTTCAGATGCTCGCGCGGCGCGTGCAAGACTTGTCCTCATGCGCGTTTACCTCGGCGGCGACCACGCCGGTTTCGAACTGAAGTCCCAGATCATCGAGCACCTGACGGCTGCCGGCCACGAGGTCGTGGACTGCGGCGCCCACACCTACGACGCCCTCGACGACTACCCGGCGTTCTGCATCGATGCCGCAACCCGCGTCGTCGCGGACCCCGGCAGCCTCGGCATCGTGCTCGGCGGCAGCGGCAACGGCGAGCAGATCGCCGCCAACAAGGTGCCCGGCGCCCGGTGCGCCCTCGCGTGGAGCGTCGAGACCGCCAAGCTGGCCCGTGAGCACAACAACGCCCAGTTGATCGGCATCGGCGGCCGCATGCACAGCAAGGAGGAGGCGCTCGCGATCGTCGACGCCTTCCTCGCGCAGCCGTGGTCGGAGGAGCCGCGCCACCAGCGCCGCATCGACATCCTGTCGGAGTACGAGCGCACGGGCGTCGCGCCCGCCGTTCCGGGCGCCCCCGAGGCCTGACCCGGCCCGGACCGCACCGTCCATGCCCGAGGGGCACACACTCCACCGGCTCGCCCTCGCCCACGACGCATTGTTCGGGGGTGAGGGCGTCCGCGTCTCCAGCCCACAGGGGCGGTTCGCGCCCGAGGCGAAGCGGCTCGACGGTCGCGTCTTCGAGCGCGCCGACTCCTGGGGCAAGCACCTCTGGCACCGCTACGAGGGCGGGTTGATCGTGCACGTCCACCTGGGGCTGTACGGCGCGTTCACCGACTTCGGGCTGGTCGACGGTGCGCCGCCCACCCCTGTCGGGCAGGTGCGCATGCGGATCGTCGGGCCGCGCGGCGGGACCGATCTGCGCGGCCCCACCGCGTGCCGGCTCGTCACCGAGGAGGAGGTCGACGGGGTGCTCGCACGCCTCGGGCCCGATCCGTTGCGCCCCGGCTCCGATCCCGCGGACGCGTGGCGCCGCATCGAGCGGTCGCGCCGGCCCATCGGGGCGCTGCTCATGGACCAGAAGGTGATGGCGGGGGTCGGCAACGTCTACCGCGCGGAGGTGCTCTTCCGTGCCGGTATCGACCCGCACCGCGAGGGCCGGGCCGTCTCCCGCGACGAGTTCCTGCGGGTGTGGGAGGACCTGGTGGCCCTCATGCCGATCGGCGTCGAGCGCGGGCGCATGCACGTCGTGCGGCCCGAGCACGACCACGGCGCGCCCTCGTACGCCGAGGACCGGCCCCGGACGTACGTCTACCGGCGCACCGGTGAACCCTGCCGGGTGTGCGGCACGCCGGTGCGCACCGAGGTCATGGAGGCGCGGAACCTGTACTGGTGCCCCACCTGTCAGAGCTGATGCGGCTGTTAGCTCCGACACATCACCGGTTTCTTAACATGGATTTCAGCTCGTTCTCATCCACGGGCGCAAGGGTTGTCGCATGAACGCGCTGACCGTCCACAGCAGGGCGGCCCGGCGACCGGCGGACGCCGGCCGGGCCAGGATCACCGTGCTCGCCGTCGGGGGCACGGGCGAATCCTGGATCGACGATCCCCGCACCGACGTCACCGGGATGCTCAGCCACGTCGTCGCCGAACTCGACGATCGTTTCGCCGCCCGCTGGGTCGGCTACCCCGCCTCCTACGGCCCGGTCCCCGTGCGCGACGGCATCTCCTTCGCGGAGTCCGTCGCGATCGGCGTGGAGCGCCTGCTCGCCGCGATCGCCGACAGCGACGGGCCCGTCGTGCTCATCGGGTACTCGCAGGGGTGCACCGTGGTCCGTCGGGTGCTGGGCGCCATGGCCGACGGTCCCGTCCTCGCGCCGCAGGTGATGGCGGCCGGGCTGATCTCGGACCCCGAGCGGCCGCAGGGCAGCGACCCGTCGTTGTGCGGATCGGGTGTCGCGGGCGACGGGCCGTCAGTGCCCGACGGCCTTCCCCTGCTGTGGATCTCGCACCCGCAGGACGTGATCTGCAACGCCAGCGTCGACTCCTTCGTCCGCGACATCGCGGACGCCACCGCGTACCTCACCCTGCGCGACCTCGCGACGTGGGCGCCGCGCGCCGCCGGCGAGTACCTCGGCAACCGGTTCCAGAACGCCACCCGCACCGCCTTCGGATCCCGGCAGTGGCGGCGTGATGTGAACCGGTTGCGGACGGCGGGCCGCGAGATCCTCGGCTACCTCCCGAAGGTGCGGTACCGGGGCCGCGACTTCAACCTGCGCGGCAACCGGCACACCGCGTACGCGACCGAGCCGCTCGCCCGGTTGCGACACGAGGACTACGAGCTCACGGGGTGCCAGATGCTGGCGCAATGGCTGCAGGTCCAGGCCACCTTCGCCCTCGCAGTGCGGCCGGATCGCGACGGCCCGGCCCCGCAGAGCAGTGCACCCGCGGCGGCTGGTCTAGAGTCGGAGAAGTATTTGCAGGCCGGCTGACCCGGAGGTAGAGCGAAGTGGCACGTGACACCGAGAGCATCGAGCGCGATATCGAGCGCGCCCGGGAGCAGCTGGCGGCGACGCTGGACCAGCTGGGGGAGCGCGCGGACCCGCGCAAGCTCGCCGAGCAGGCGCAGCAGTCGGTGGTCGCCACCGTGACCAAGCCGCCGGTGCTGGCCGCCGCGGCCGGGGTCGCCGTGCTCGCCGCGCTCGTGATCGGCGCGCGCTTCAAGCGGGCCCGCCGCGAGAAGCAGCTCATCCGCGCGATCGCCGAGGGCAAGATCTCGCTCTGACCCGCATGTATCGCACGAAACGGGGCGGCGCCGCTATCGGCGCCGCCCTCGTCGTCTCCGGGATGGCCGCGGCCTGCGGCGGCCCGGCGGCGACTCCGGTCGCCCTGCCCGCGACGTTCCCGGCGCAGCAGGTCCCGGTGGTCGGCGAGATCCGCAAGGCGGAGACCATCGAGGTCGGGCACCCGATGTGGCGGGTCACCGTCGAGGGGCGGGACACCGTCGCCGCCGCCCGTGCCCTGCTCGCGGCGGGCCTGACACCGGTCGCGCCGGGCGTCCCCCTCGACGCGGGCCGGATCGGAGCCGTCTACCGGGGACACGGCTTCACTGTCGGGATCTCGTCGGACGACGGGGACGTGACCTACGTCGTGAGCCCCACGCCCGGCGTCTGACCTCAGGGATTCTCCTGATTCCGGGATCGCGGATCGGCGGTACGCTGGGTGCATGGAGTTTCCGAAAGCATTGCTCGCCCCCGCCCGCGTCGGGCTGGCCGCGGCGGGCCTGGGGCTCGCCGCCGCCGAGACCTCGGTCGCGGTCGCCCGGGACGCCGTGGCGATGGCCGCGGACAGGATCGATCCCGGGTCCGCCGGCAGCACCCGCCACGAGAACCTGATCACCGCGGCCCAGCGCGTGCCCTACATCGTGCACCGCGTGTCCGACCTGCTCAGCGAGGACGGCGCGATCCACCGCGTGGCCGGCCCCGGCGGTGCGGCCGACCGGGTGGCGGACCTGTTCGACGAGGGCGGCCCCGTCGACCGTGTCATCCGGCCCGACGGTCCGCTCGACCGCGCCACGCGCGAGGGCGGCATCGTCGACGCGTTCACCGCGGAGGACGGCGTGGTCCAGAAGCTCGCGGAAGTGACCGACGCGATGAACCGGCTCACCCCGACCATCGCCGCGATGGGCCAGCGCCTCGGCGACATCGAGAACGTGGTGGGCGCGGCGAACACGGTCGCCGAGCCGGTGACCGACCTGTTGTCCAGCCTGCCGAAGTTCGCGCTGCGCACCGCGAACGAGGTCGCGAAAGCGGCGCAGCCCCGGCAGCCGCGTCCCGCGCGGGTGACGTCGTCCCCGACCGCGGTCGTGCCGCCGGCCCCCGTGCCGCCCGCCGTGGTCGTCGCCCCGGTGGTCGACGTCGAGGCCGTCGACGTGCGCCCGGCGTCGAGGACTCCGCAACCGTCGACCGCGGAGGATCGGGTCGTCGCGCCGGAGCGGCCCGCCGCGCGCGAGCCCGACGGCGAGGCGTCCGGGCGGGACTGACCGCTACGCGCCGTCCGGATCGAACGGCGTCTCCTGGTACACGCAGTAGTTGAGCCAGTTGCTGTACAGGAGGTTCCCGTGCCCGCGCCAACGGTTGGGCGGGACCGCCGCCGGGTCGTCGCCCGGGAAGTAGTGGGCGGGCGGCGCGACAGGGAGACCCTGGTCGCTGTCGCGGGCGTACTCACGGGCGAGGGTGTCCGCGTCGTACTCCGGGTGCCCCGTCACGTAGACCTGGCGCCCGTCGCCCGTGGCGGCCAGGTACACGCCCGCCTCGTCGCTGACGGCCAGGACGTCGACCTCGCCGGTGGCCTCCACGTCGGCCGCGTGGACGTCGGTGTGCCGCGAGTGCGGCGCCAGGAACTCGTCGTCGAAGCCGGTGACCACTGGTGAGCGCGCCTGTGTGAGCCGGTGCGGGAAGACTCCGGAGAGCTTCTGCGGCAGTTCGTGTTTCCCGACGCCGTAGTGGTGGTACAGCGCGGCCTGCGCGCCCCAGCACACGTGCAGGGTGGACTGCACGTTGGTCCGCGTCCAATCCAGGATCCGAGTCATCTCCGGCCAGTAGTCGACGTCCTCGAAGTCGAGCCGCTCCACCGGCGCACCGGTGATGATCAGGCCGTCGAAGTGCTGCTCGGCGACCTCGTCGAAGGTGGAGTAGAACGAGTCGAGGTGCTCCGATGCGGTGGTCCGCGAGACGTGGCTCGCCATGCGCAGCAGGGTGAGCTCGATCTGCAGCGGACTGTTGCTGAGCAGGCGCAGCAGCTGGGTCTCGGTGGTGACCTTCATCGGCATCAGATTGAGGATGGCGATCCGCATGGGGCGGATGTCCTGATGCCCGGCGCGGTCGTCGGACATGACGAAGACCTGCTCCGCGGCCAGGACGGCCCGGGCCGGGAGGTCGTGGGGCATGGTGACGGGCACGCGCCCAGCCTAGTTCAACCCCCGCCGCGACCGATTGCGGCCGTGAGGCCCCGCTAGGTGTACGACTTCGCGCAGATGGTGTAGACGGGGTCGTCGAAGAAGTAGCTGCGGTCCCATTCGCCCGAGCACCGGCCGGAGTCCTTGAGGCCGCCGACCACGGAGACGACGGTGATCGTTCCGGGCGCGCCGCATTGCGCGGCGGCCTTGATCCACGTTCCGGGCACGGGGGCGGTGTAGCAGTAGTTCACGTTGAGATTCGGCGTGAGGCAGTACCAGCGGCCGCGCGCGATCGAGGTCTGCTCGGCCCGGCACTTCTCGCCAGGGGGCATCACCTGGGTGACCTGGTACGGCGAGCCGCCGTCGTCGCAGTTGCCGACCTTCGGCGCCTCGGGCACGTCGTACAGGCAGTCGTTGATGCGGAAGACGGCGCCCGCGCCGGTCGTCGCCGATGCCGTGTCCTTGCCCGGGTCGGCACCGTTGGAGTCGCTGAGGAGTGCCGCCACCACGATGGCGGCGATGAGCGCGACCACGGAGGCGACGGCGACGAGTGCCACGATGACGTTGCGTCCGGTGTTGGGCTTCTGCGGCGGCGGGGGAGCGCTGCCCGGGACGGGGCCCGGTGCGGCCGGTCCCCGGGGCGGAGTGGGCAGGGGGATCGCCTGCGAGTAGGCCTGACCCGGTTGATGCGGGTTCTGCTCGCCGTAGGGACCCGGTCCGGTCATGCTCCCGCCTTCTTCCCGGCCGCCTTCATCTCCTTCTTGTACGCGCGGACCTTCTGGAGAGACTCGCCATCGACGACGTCCGCGACCGACCGGTACCCGGCCTTGCCGTAGTCGCCGACCGCCGTGGCCCAGCCGCGGGGCTTCACGCCGAGCTGCTTGCCGACGAGGGCGGCGAAGATCTTCGCCTTCTGCGCGCCGAAGCCGGGGAGGGCTTCGATCCGCTTGACCAGGTCGGCGCCGGAGGAGGCCTCGGTCCAGATCCGCTCGGCGTGGCCGTCGTACTCGTCGACCACGATCTGTGCGAGCGTCTGCAGGCGTGCGGCCATGGCACGGCCGTACCGGTGGATGGCGGGCGGCGTGGTGCACAGTTCCTCGAAGCGGACCGGATCGGCGACCGCGATGTCGCGCGGATCGATACTGCCGAACCGGTCGAGGACCTTCCACGGGCCCGCGAACGCGCGTTCCATCGGGAATTGCTGATCGAGAAGCATGCCCGCGAGCAGCGCGAACGGATGCTCGGAGAGCACTGCGTCCGACTCGGGTTCCCCCGTGATGTGCAACGTGACCGCCATGAGCGCCACTTTACTTCAGCCGTGCCTTCGCATACGGGGACCGACGCGGCGGTTAGGGTTGCAGAGAACGGCCAAGGCGAGGCGAAACGAGGAGAAGCGGATGTCGAACATCGACTACGAGGTGCGCGACGAGGTCGCCCACGTGCGGATCAATCGTCCTGAGAAGCACAACGGCCTCACTCTGGACATGATCGACGACCTCGCCAGGGCCGCCGACCGCGCGAAGAACGACCGCTCCCTGCGGGCCGTGATCCTGTCCGGCGAGGGCAGCTCGTTCAGCTCGGGACTCGACTTCGCCTCCGCGGGCAAGGAACAGCGCCGGCTGCTGATGAACTTCGTGCCGAAGCGCATCTCGGCGGCGAACAACTTCCAGGCCGCGGGGTGGGCGTGGCGAAGCGTGCCCGCGCCGGTGATCGCCGTGGTGCACGGCCACTGCTACGGCGGCGGCCTGCAGATCGCGCTGGGCGCGGACTTCCGCTACGCCTCGAGCGAGGCGGACTTCTCCATCCTCGAGGCCAAGTGGGGCCTGATTCCCGACATGTCGATCTCGGCGTCCATCGCCCAGCTCACCACCATCGACGTCGCGAAGCGGCTCACGATGACCGGCGAGATGTTCACCGCGAAGCAGGCGCTGGACTGGGGCCTCGTCACCGGCGTCTCCGCCGACCCGATGAAGGACGCGCTGGACCTGGTGGAGAAGCTCAAGGAGCGCTCGCCCGACGCGGTGGCCGCCTCGAAGGCGCTGTTCGAGAACACCTGGTACAGCGGTTCGCGCCTGTCCTTCCCCGTCGAGCAGGCCCTCCAGCTCGGCCTGATCCGCGGCAAGAACCACGTGATCGCCCGCACGGCGGCCATGAACAAGGAGAAGCCGGCGTTCATCGAGCGCCAGTAACCCGTCCCCGCGGCGGTTGAACACTGTTTCTGTTCGTTCCGACCTGCAGTTCCTCCGTCCGAAACAGTGTTCAACTGCGGGGCTGGACGATCCCGTGATCGAACGCGAAAACTATCGCCTCCGCGCGGTTGCGCACGCCGAGCTTGGTGAAGATCGAGCCGATGTGGCTCTTCACGGTGACGATCGAGATCACCAGCTCGGCGGCGATGTCGTCGTTCGACAGCCCACGGCCCACGAGCGCGAGCACGTCCACCTCCCGGGACGTCAGGCGCGCGTGTTCGTCCGACGGTGCCGTCACCACCGGTGCGGCCGTGCGGTACGTCTCGAGCACGCGGCCGGTGACCGCCGGGTCGAGCACCGCCTCCCCGCCGGCGACGAGACGGACGGCGCGGATGAGCTCCTCGGCGGGTGAGTCCTTGAGGACGAAGCCGGACGCGCCCGCCCGGAGCGCCTCGGACAGCAGGTCGTCGTCGCGGAACGTGGTGAGCACGAGCACCGGCGGTGCGTCGGGCGATGCGGTGAGGCGCCGGGTCGCCTCCATTCCGCTGACCCGTTTCATCCGCAGGTCCATCAGCACCACGTCGGGCGTGGACTCGGCGACGGCCGCGGTCACCCCGTCGCCGTCGGCGCACTCGCCCACGACCTCGAACCCGTCGCGGCGCCGCAGGATCCGGCGCAGCCCGAGCCGCACCAGGTCCTGATCGTCGACGAGCAGCAGGCGGATCGGTCGCTCACTCACGGGCGGTCTCCTTCGATCGAACCGGTCGGGCCGGAGGCGGATCCGGCGGGGAGGGTCGCCGCCACGAGCCAGGTCCCGTCGACGGGGCCGGCATCGAGCTCACCGCCGGCGCTCACGACGCGGGCCCGCATGCCCTCCAGGCCCGAGCCACCGGGGGCGCGCCGCGCACCGTCGGGCACGGGGCACGACACGCGCACGTCGAGCGCCCCGCCCGCACCGGGGCCGACGACGACGGACACCCGCGCGCCCGGCGCGTGTTTGACGGCGTTGGCGAGGGACTCCTGCACCACGCGGAAGGCGGCGAGACCCGCGCTCGCGCTGAGGTCCACCGCCGGTGCCCGGTGCTCCAGTTCCACGGCGAGCCCGGCACGCTCGAAGGACGCGACCAGCTCGGGGATGTCCGCGATCCCCGGTTGGGCCGATCCGGCGCCGTCGGTGCGCAGCAGCTCGATCGTGGTGCGGATGTCCTTCATCGCGGCGCGGCCCTGCGTCTCGGCATCGCGCAGGGCGTCGACCGCCTCGTCGCGGTCGTCGTCGGACTCGAGTGCCCGGCGGGCCGCCGTCACGTTGAGCAGCACCACCGCGAGGGAGTGCGCCACGACGTCGTGCACCTCACCCGCGATGGTCGCGCGGTCGAGGGCGATCCGGGAGGCGTGGGCGTCGCGCTCGGCGCGGAGCAGGAGCAGCTGGTTCTGCAGCAACTGGCCGACCGCTGCGCCGAAGCAGACGGTGAGCGCGATCAGCCAGCCCTGGTGGACGGCGCCGAGCAGCCCGGCGATGGTGACGACGGCGAGATACGCGATCAGGTGCACCGCCGTCACGCGCAGCGGGGTGACCGCGGCGACCTGGGTGATGCCGAGGATCACGATGAGCGGCACCACGTCGAACGGCGTGGGCGCGCACCAGAACAGCGATGCGGCGACCAGGACGGCGATCGAATGCGCGGTGAGGGAGAGGCGGCCGGTGCGGACCAGGCCGGCGGCGGTGTGGACGAGCGACAGCACGACGGCCCCGGTGAGGAGCGCCCACTGGGCGCCCGGCGGGCCGGCGAGGTACCTCGGGACCGCGGCCTCGACCACCAGTGCCAGCATCGCCGCCTCGGTGATCATCATGTAGTAGGGCGGGTACTCGTAGCCGAGCAGATCGAAGTCCCGCCGGTACCGCGCCTCCAACCACCGCAGCCAGCGCATGGTGTGCATCGTAGTCGCGCGACGACGCCCCGTCGCCCACCCTGGGGCGGATCCGCGCACCCGCCCCGGGGCGGAACCGGATTTCCTTCCTGGGCACGCTGACCTGCGGTGATCGACTTCGTAGCGTCGAAGTCGCCCCGGAACACCGACCGGGCACCGGAGAAGGAGAAGGCCATGATCACCGTTCTCGTCATCGCAGCGTTCGTCGTCGCGATCCTGTGGCTCACCCACGACCGCGACGGCCTCGACTTCGGCGCGCGCGACATCCACCGCGCGATGGCCGCCCGGGATCGCCGGACGGGTCCCACGGGTGTCGTCGTGCCCTGATGCCCGCGACGACCCGCCCGCGCGCCGCGGTCGGCGTGCACAATCGACGTAGGAGGACGCCATGACCACGATCACCCGAGCCTTCCGCACCGGGATCGGCACCGGACTGGGCGGCACCGTCGCACGCACCCTGTCCATCCCCGACCCCGCCTGGCACCTGCGTGATCCCGCGCGGCCCGGCGTGCACGGACGGAACGCGGACGAGGCCGGACCCGTCGGCGCCGAGGGCGCCGTGGCTCTGCGCGCGGCACCGTCGCTCCCGCTGGGGCCGCTCCGGGCCTCCCTGAGCTACACGCTGCGCGAGGGCGACGTGACGTTCCGGGCGGCGGAGCGGTACGGCGACGTCTTCCGGTCGGAGTTCGCCGGCGGCCCGGGGCAGGTGGTCCTGGTGTCGAACCCGGCGCACATCGCCTCACTGATGTCGCGGCCAGAGGAAGCCCCCTCGGCCACCCGGTTCTCGCCGCTGCGGCCGATCGTCGGCCCGGATTCCGTGCTCACCGCCGTCGGCCCGCGGCACAAGCAGCAGCGCGGCCTGCTGCTCCCGCAGTTCCACGGCCGCGCCGTCACCGAGTACCAGCGGCGGATCGACCTGGCGACGGCGCACCGCATCGACGACTGGGAGACGGGGGAGCCGGTACCGCTGGCCGACATCGGCCAGCAGATCACCCTCGACGTCATCATGTCCGCGGTCTTCGGCATCGAGGACGAGTCCGGTGCCACCGCCGCCGAGAGCGCGGTCCGCGCGTCGATGATCCGGCTGTTGCAGCTCTCGACGCACCCGCTCGCGACAGCGGTCCAGCTGGTGAACGCCCGCAGCCGCGAACCGCGCGGGGTGCTCAAGATGATCCTGCGCCCGCTCGACCGGGCCATCTACGCCGTCATCGCCGAGCGCCGCCGCGAGGGCGCCGACGGTGCCGACGGCGCCGGCCGGTCCGACATCCTCACCGTGCTGATGGCGGCCCGCGGCGATGACGGTGAGCCGTTGGCCGACAGTGAGATCCGTGACGAACTCCTGACCCTCGTCCTCGCCGGGCACGAGACCACCTCGAACTCGGTCGCCTGGACCTTCGAGCGGCTCACCCGCAACCCCGACGTGTACCGCCGATCCGTGGAGGCCGCCCGCGCCGGCGACGAGGGATACATCGAGGCGCTCATCAACGAGTCGATGCGCAGCCGGCCGGTGGTCCCGGTCGTCGCGCGGGAGCTGCTGTCGGACTGGCGGTTCGGGCCGTACGTCGTGGAGCGCGGCGTGATCGCCCTGATCTCGGTCCTGTTGCTGCACCACCGCGAGGACCTGTATCCGCGGCCCTTCGCCTTCGATCCCGAGCGCTTCCTCGGCGTCAAGCCGTCCCCGCAGAAGCTGATGCCCTTCGGCGGCGGGACGCGGCGCTGCCTCGGCGCGGGGCTGGCGATGGCGGAGCTGCGATCCGTGGTCACGCAGATTCTGCTGCGCGTCGACCTCGCGATGACCGACGCACCCGCCGAGCAGCCGCGGCACCGCAACGTCACCATGATCCCCGCGCACGGCGGCCTGGTGACGGCGCTGCGCCGCGACTGACCTCAGGCGCGCGTGCCGCGCACGTCGCCGAGCCGGACCGGTGCGATGTCCGCGAAGACGTCGCCCGGCCCGGGGTTGCTCGACGGTGCGCTCCCGCCCAGGTGGTGGACGACGCCCCACACCGCGTTCAGCGCGGTCTGCAGCGCGCCCTCGGCCCACCCGGCGGTCCACGAGATGTCGTCGCCGGCCAGGAAGAAGCCGCGGTGCCGCGGGTCGAGCGAGTCCTGCATGAAGTGCGTGTACAGCCGCTCCTGGTAGCGGTAGTGGCCGGGGAGGTTCGCCTTGAACGCGCCCATGAAGTACCGCTCCGTCTCCCAGGAGACGGTCTTGGGCGTCGCGATGATGTGGCTGCGGATGTCGACCCCGGGATAGATCTCGCCCAGCGACTTGAGCATGAGGTCCAGCCGCGCGTTCACGTCGAGTGGCAGCACCTTGAGCGAGTCGTCGGACCAGGTGTACGAGAGGCAGATGACGCCGGGCCGGTCGGGGCCGTGGTCGAGCAGGTAGGTGCCGCGGCTCATCCGGTCGGTGAGCGTCATGGACATCGTGTCGTGCCCCGTCGCGGGGTCGACGTCGCGCCAGAACGGGCGGTCGACGAGCGCGAAGACCTTGGAACTGCCCATGTAGTGGGTGCGTTCGACCGCCGTCCAGTGGTCGATCGGCAGCAGGTCGTCGTCGCAGTCGATGGTGTTGAGCAGCATCCACGCCTGGCCGGTGAAGATCGCCACCGGATAGGTCCGGGTCTCTCCGGCAGCGTCGGTGATCGTGTACGCGGGCGCACCGCCGGGGCCCGCGGTGCGCCGGATCGCCGTGACCGCCGGGCGGTGATCGCCGTCGTTGAGGTCCCGGACGGACCGCGCGCCGTCGAACGGGCTCTCCCAGAGGTGTCTCGGCAGGCGGTCCGCGCCGCCGACGATGCCGCGGTGATCGTCGTCCGCGGCCGTGCAGGTGACGCGGAGGATCTCCAGCATCGAATTGGGGTAGTCGGTGTCCCAGCCGCCGGTGCCGAACCCGACCTGCCCGAACAGTTCCCGGTGCGCGAAGGAGCGGAAGTGCTTGGACGCGGTGAGGAAACCGTAGAAGGTCTGGTCGTCGAGCTCCTCCACCAGGCGGGACCACACGGCGCGGATCCGCGGGACGTCGCGGGCGCGGATGGCGTCCTGCAGTTCGGCGGCGTCGGCGTAGTCGGCGAGCGTCGCGTCCCAGGCGCGGGCGACCTCCGCGAACTCGGGCGGGAGGTCGGCGGCGGTGCGCGCGTAGTGGCTGCGTCCCTTGAGATCGATCACCGTGCTCGGCGTCGCCTCGGCGAGCGGGTTGGGGAACGGCTCCGTGCGCAGGCCCGCGAGGTCGAGGTAGTGCTGCAGGGTGGTCGACGACGGCGGGAAGCGCATGGCGCCCATCTCCGCGACGAGGTCGTCGGCGTAGCCGTCGAAGCGTTCGCTCCGCATCCGGCCGCCGATCCGGTCGGCCTCGTAGACGACGGGTGTGAGGCCGATCCGCGCCAGCTCGTACGCGGCGGTCAGGCCGGCGAGGCCGGCGCCGATCACCGCGACCTCGGTGCCGCGCACGTCGTCGGGCACCGAGCCGAGGCCGTCGGGGTGGGTGACCCAGTCGTCGTAGGCGAACGGGAAGTCCGGGCCGAACATGGTCAGGGGCGCGTCCGAGCCGGACGGTCCGTGGGCGGGCATGGCGGGTTGGGTCATGTGGGCTCCTGGGGTCGAGGGGCTCAGTACAGATCGGCGCGCCGGTCGCGCAGGTAGGTGTTGGCGATACGCGCCTCGCGCAGCGCCGCGGGGCCGGCGCTGAAGGTCAGGAGGGCCTCGTCGCGCCCGGCGCGGGCGAGGACCTCGCCGTCGGGGCCGGCCGCGGTGCTCAGGCCGCAGTACTCGAGCGAGGTCTCCCGCCCGCAGTGGTTGGTGTAGGCGATGTACAGCTGGCTCTCGAAGGCTCGGACCGGCACCACCTGTTCCGCGATCCGGCCGAACGGCTCCATCAGGCCCGTCGGGATCAGGAGCAGGTCGGTGCCCGCGTCGGCGTGGGCGCGGACGGCCTCGGGGAACTCGACGTCGTAGCAGATGAGCAGGCCGCAGGTGAGTCCGCCGAACGGGAACGTCACGGGCAGTTCGTCGCCCGGTGCGAAGGCATCGCGGTCGAGGTCGCCGAACAGGTGCGTCTTGCGGTAGTGCGCGCGTTCGGTGCCGTCGGGAGCGACAACGGTGACGGCGTTGAACACCCGGTCGTCGTCGCGCTCCGCGTAGCCGCCGACGACCGTCACGTCGTGCCGGGCCGCGATGGCGGCGAGCGCATCGTGGTACTCGCCGCCGCGGGGCCGCGCCAATCGCGCCACCTCCGCCCCGATGTCGTACCCCGTCACCGACATCTCGGGCGTGACGAGCAGGCGTGCTCCGCGCTCGGCGGCGCGGGCGGCGGCTCCGTCGATCGCCGCCAGGTTCCGCGCGACATCCGGCTGGGGCCCGAGGCCCTCCGGACCCTGGTACATCGCGACGGTGAGCGTCATCGCGAGGCCTTCGCGACGCCGTCCCGCAGCCGCGAGTTCCGGTACCCGTAGGCGAAGTACACGGCCAGGCCGACCACGGTCCACAGGCCGAACGCGATCCACGTGGGCGCCTTCATCTGGAACATGAGGAGCACGCAGAACAGGACGCCGAGGACGGGGACGAGCGGGAACAGCGGAGTCCTGAAGGTGCGGGGCAGGTCGGGCCGGGTGTAGCGGAGCACGATCACGCCGATGTTGACCAGCGCGAACGCGAACAGCGACCCGATGGACGTCGCGTTCGCGAGCTCGCCGAGCGGCACCAGGCCCGCGAGCAGCGCGACCAGGGTGCCGACGATGAGGATGTTGCGCACCGGCACGAAGGTGCGCGGGTTGACCTTCGCGAAGACCGGCGGGACGAGGCCGTCGCTGCCCATCGTGTACAGGATGCGGGTCTGGCCGTACAGCACCGCCAGCACGACGCTGGCGATCGCGATCACCGCGCCGATGGACAGGACCACGGACGGCCAGGTGCTCTGTGTGACGTCGGTGAGGATCTTCGCGAGGGAGGCCTCGGTGCCGCCGAACTCCTGCCAGGGCATCGCGCCGACCGCGGCGAGCGCGACGAGGCAGTACAGCAGGGTGATGATGCCGAGGGAGAGGATGATCGCCCGCGGCAGGTCGCGCGTGGGGTTCTTCGCCTCGTTGCCGGCGGTGGAGGCGGCGTCGAAACCGATGTAGGAGAAGAAGACCATCGCCGCCGCGGCGGTGACCCCACCGACGCCGAAGGGCATGAACGGCTGCAGGTTCCCGGCGTCGAAGGCGGTGAACGCGATGGCGCAGAAGAACACCAGCACGCACACCTTGAGAACCACCATCGCCGTGTTGAGCCGGGCGCTCTCGGTGGCGCCGCCCACCAGCACGAGGCAGGCGAGCGCGACGATCACCATGGCCGGAACGTTCACGACGCCGCCGTCGCCGGGCGGGGCGGCGAGGGCCGTCGGCAGCTGGACCCCGAAGACGGTGTGGAGGAGCTCGTTGATGTACTGGCCCCAGCCGACCGCGACGGCGGCGACGGAGACGCCGTATTCGAGGAGCAGGCACCAGCCGCAGACCCACGCGAACAGCTCGCCGATCGTCGCGTAGGCGTACGAGTAGGAACTGCCCGAGACGGGGATGGTGCCCGCCATCTCGGCGTAGGAGAGCGCGGAGAACAGCGCCGTCACCGCGGCGAGGATGAAGGCGACGATCACCGCGGGGCCGGCGTCCGGCGTCGCCTCACCGAGGATCACGAAGATGCCGGTGCCCAGCGACGCGCCGATCGACAGCGCCGTCAGGTGACCGAGGCCCATCGACCGCTTGAGCTGCGGGCCCTCGTGTTCGGCGGCGCTGTCGCGCAGGATGCGGTCGACGGGCTTGCGGGCGAGCAGGCCCGCCGTGAACGGGGTCACCGGGCGTTCACCGCGAGCACGGAGAGCAACTCGTACGCCACGTGGGCCGCCGCGATGCCGGTGAGTTCGGCGTGGTCGTAGGGCGGTGCGACCTCGACCACGTCGGCGCCCACGACGTCGGTGCCGACGAGCGCACGGAGCGTGTTGAGCAGCTCGCGGCTCGTCATCCCGCCCGCCTCGGGAGTGCCGGTGCCGGGCGCGTGCGCGGGGTCGAGCACGTCGATGTCGACGGAGACGTAGACGGGGCCGCCGGCACCGTCGGGCCCAGCGAGGCGCCGGCGCATGCGCTCGATCACGCAGTCCAGTCCGTCGTTCTCGTAGTCGTCGGAGCGCACCACCTGGAAGCCGAGCACGCCGTCGGCGGTGAGGTCCTGCTCGCCGTAGAGCGGGCCGCGGATGCCGATGTGCATGGAGCGCTCGAGGTCGATCAGACCCTCCTCGCTGGCGCGCCGGAACGGGGTGCCGTGCGTGTACGGGGCGCCGAAGTAGGTGTCCCAGGTGTCGAGGTGCGCGTCGAAGTGCAGCACCGCGACCGGTCCGCGGTCGGCGGCGACGGCCCGCAGGATCGGCAGGGCGAGGGTGTGGTCGCCGCCCAGGGTGAGCACCTTCGATCCGGCGGACCGCAGCCGCGCGATCTCGGCCTGCACGGTGCCGAGGGCCTCCTCGATGTTGAACGGATTCACCGGCAGGTCGCCGGCGTCGGCCACCTGGTGCACGGCGAACGGCGACACGTCCAGCGCGGGGTTGTAGGGGCGCAGCAGCTTCGACGACGCCCGGATGTGGCCCGGTCCGAACCGCGCGCCGGGGCGGTAGCTCACTCCCGAGTCGAAGGGGATCCCGAGCAGGGCGACGGCGGCACCGTCGACCTCGTCGAGGCGGGGCAGGCGGGCGAAGGTCTCGGGTCCGCAGTAGCGGGGGACGAGGCTCGCGTCCACCGGTCCGCGGGGCTGAGAGGGACTCTGGGTTTCGTCGGACACGGATGGATCCTCTCGCAGGGGCTGCTTCTGTGGGCCGGATCACATAGTGTGGGACGTCGACCGACTTGTCAACTCGAGTTTCCTGAAAGGAAACATCTGTTGGATGCAGCTGCTCCGGGGAGGGATGACGTCCTCCCCGTGCCGGATCAGGTGGGCGCGGCGCTGAAGGCCGCCCGCCGCGCCCGTCGCCTCACGCTCGCGGAGGTCGCTGAGCGTACCGGCGTCACCAAGGGCTACCTGTCGAAGGTCGAACGGGGCCTCGCAGCACCGTCGATGGCGGTCCTGGTGCGGTGGTGCGACGTGTTGGACGTGCCCGTCGGGTCCCTGTTCGACGGTGGCGCGGCCGGCTCGCTCGTGCGCGCCGATGCCTACCCGCCGGTGCGGTTCGGCGGCGACGGCCTCGCGGAGTTCCTGCTCACGCCGTCGGGGGAACGGCGCGTGCAGGTGCTGCTGAGCGAGATCGCGCCGGGCGGCGGCAGCGGCGACGAGGCCTACTCCCTCCCGGCCGAGGTGTCGTTCGTCCTGGTGCAGGGCGGCACGCTGCGGTTGGCGTTCCCGCCGGAGCCCGGCGTGGAGTTGGGGGTCGGCGACGCGATGACCTTCGATCCGGGGCGCCCGCACGTCTTCGCCGCGGGACCCGACGGTGCGCGTGTGCTCTGGGTGATGGCTCCGGCGCTGCCCGCGGGGGAGCGGCGCTAGGGGGCCTGCGGGGATCCGTCGCGCGCCCCCGACGCCGCCACCGCGGCGTGCGTCCCGGCGCGCCGGCCGGAGAAGATGCAGTCAGCCAGGGAGAGTCCGCTGACGTAGGAGTTCGAACAGATCCCGACGGCCGTGCGCCCGGCCGCGAACAGCCCGCCGACGGGCTCGCCCGCCGCGGTGCGGACCGCGCCGGTCTTCTCGTCGACCACGAGCCCGCCCAGGGTGAGCATCGGCATCGGGTACGTCATCCGGTCGCTGAACGAGATGTCGAGCAGAGTGAACGGCGCGCGGAGCGCGGGCCGGCGGAGGTCGTCGGGCTTGCCGAGTGGATCGGGCCGGCCCTCCGCGATGGCGTCGTTGTGCGCGTCGACGGTGCGCCGCAGCCCGGCGGGGTCGATCCCGGCGCGGCGCGCGGCCTCCTCGACGGTGGGGGCGGAGACGCTGCCGATGCGCAGCAGCCGCTCGAGCTGGAGGCGCTGGAACCACACGGTCTGCCCGCGCATCTGTTCGCGGGCCCGGGCCGCGAGCTCGGCGTCCACGAGCAGCCATGCGCGGTGTCCGGGCGCCTGCGCGATGGAGGCGCCCAATGCGGCGCCGTACCGCGATTCGTCGACCATGCGCCGACCGTCTGCGTCGACGGCGAGCGCGCCCAGGTACGCGCTCGGCGGTGCGATGAACCGCCAGTTCGAGAGCGAGTCCATGCGGTCCGTCGCGCCGCCGACGGAGCGTCCGAGGGTGATGCCGCTCCCGTCGTCGCCGGCGGTGCCCAGCGGTAGGCCCTCCGACCAGGGGTACCCCGGCGCGTGCTCGCGGACCATCGCGCCGTTCGCGATGAAGCCGCCGGTGCTGAGGACGACGCCGGACCGGGCGCGGATGCGGACCGGCCGTCCGTGGCGCCGCTCGACCCGCGCCAGTAGCCGCTGCATCGTCGCGCGCAGCCCCTGGTGGTAGACGCCGGGCTTCGCCGAGATCCGGGTGAGGACGGCGAACCGTCGGCGGACCGCGGACGGCGCGTCCTCGATCGTGACCGCCTCGACGCCCACGACCCGACCGCTCTCGACGACGAGGCCGGTCACCCTGGTCCCGGTCCGCACGCGGACGCCGTGGGCGGCGGCCGATGCGGCGAGCGGGCCGTAGAGCTTCTTGCCGGAGACGCCGGGCCCGTGGGCGCGGTGGCCGCGCGGGCGGGGTGTCGCCGCGTCGCGGAAACCGCCGGAGTTCTCGCTGCCCGAGAAGTACAGGTAGTAGTCGTCGGTGGGATAGGACGTCTTGAACGGGCACAGCGACGGATCGAAGGGCACGCCGTGTCCCATCAGCCAGTCGATCATCGCCGGGGACTGCTCGCAGAAGCGTCGCAGGGTCTCCTCGGACACCGCTTCGCCCACCTCGAGACGGAGGTACGAGAACATGTTCTCCGCATCGTCATCGATGCCCGCCGCTCGCTGGATCCTGGTGCCGCCGCCTGCGTAGACGATGCCGCCGGAGAGGTTCGTCGCGCCGCCGCCGAGGTAGCGGTCGATGGCGAGCACGTCGGCGCCGGATTCACGGGCCGCCAGCGCTGCCGCGGCGCCCGCGCCTCCGTACCCCACGACCACCACGTCTGCTGTCGCATCCCAGTCCAGCGCCATGCGCGGACTATAACGCGTTCTAGCGTTGTGGGGTTCGGTTCCGCTGAGGTCAGTGACCCGTGAACCGCGGCGGGCGCTTGTCGAGCATCGCGGCGACCGCCTCGTGATGGTCGGCGGTGGAGTGCGCGATCGTCTGCATCGCCGCGGACAGTTCGAGCAGGGCGTCCAGGCTCTGGTGCTGGCCCTCGCGCAGCAGCCGCTTGGTCATGCGCAGCGCCTGCGGCGGGTTCGCGGCGACCCGGGCGGCCAGCGCACGCGCCGCGGTCAGGAGCTCGTCCGGCTCGACCACGCTGGACACCATGCCCCAGTCCAGCGCGGTGGCCGCGTCGACCGGCTCGCCGGTGAGCGCCATCTCCGTGGCGCGCGCCATGCCGACGATGCGCGGCAGCAGCCAGGCACCCCCGTCGCCGGGAATGAGCCCGACCTTGACGAAGCTCTCGGCGAAGACGGCCCGGGTCGATGCCACCCGCAGGTCGCACATCATCGCGAGATCGCAGCCCGCGCCGATCGCCGGGCCGTTGACGGCCGCCACCGTCGGGACCTCGCAGTGGTACAGCGCGCGGGGAATGCGCTGGATGCCGTGCCGGTAGCCCTGCCGCTGCTGCGCCGCGGTGCCGCCGAACATCCCCTCCTTGTCGCGCATGTGCTTGACGTTGCCGCCCGAGCTGAACGCCGAGCCGGCGCCCGTGAGGATCGCCACCCGCACCTCGTCGTCGCGGTTCACGGCGTCGACCGCGTTCTCGATCGCCTCGATCATCGCCTCGTCGGAGACGGGATTCCGGGCGGCCGGGTCGTTCAGGGTCCAGGTGACGACGGGGCCGTCGCGCTCGATCAGGAGAGGTTCGGTCATGGGGAGACCCTATGTCCTCGGGGCGTCGGCCGGACTCGTGATGGCGGCGTGCCGAACTCCGCGGTGAACGCGGCCGTGAAGGCGGCGGGAGTCGCGTAGCCCAGTCGCTCGGCGGTCTCCGTGACCGTCGCCGTGCGCAGCATCGGCAGCGCCGCGAGCAGGCGGGCCCGGCGGCGCCAGGAGGCCGGGCTCGAGCCGGTCGCGGCGCGGAACCGGGCGGTGAAGGCGCGCTCGCTCCGGCCGCAGCGGGCGGCCCACACGCGGTTGTCGACCGCCACGTCGGGCGCGGCGAGGTACTCCCGGCACAGCGCGAGCAGCTCCGGGTCGGCGGGGAACGGGACGTGCAGCGGGAGTGGTGCGAGCGCGGCGATCTCGTGCAGCAGGAGCGCCGCGACGGCCCCGTCGCGCCCGGCGGCGTCGTACTCGGGCCGCATGTCGACCGCCGCGAGGAGGAGCTCGCGCAGCAGGGGCGTCACGTCGACCACCGTGCAGCGGGCCGGCCACCAGGGCGCCGCCGCCGGCTCGATGTAGAGGCTGCGGGTGCTCACGCCGGAGTAGCGGACACCGTGGGTCACACCCGGCGGGATGAGCACGGCGCGATCGGTCGGTACGGTCCACGCCCCGTCGTCGGTGTCGACCTCCATGACGCCGGTCGCGGCGTAGAGGAACTGTGCGCGCCGGTGACGGTGCGGGGCTTGTTCGAAGCCATCGGGATAGTCGGTGCCGACGGCGAGCACATCGCGCGGCAGGTCCTCCAGCGCCGCGACCGGAACGTTCCGCATGGACCCACCCTACCGACACTCGATGGTTTCTCGCCGACCATCGATTGCCGGTGCCTCTGCGATCCGGTGGACTCGGACCAGTGAGTGCACTGATCCTGGTTCTGGTCGGCGTCGCGTCGGGCGTCACGACTGCTCTGTTCGGTTTCGGCGGCGGCTTCGTCGCGGTACCCGTGCTCGTGTGGGCCGACGCCGCCCTCGGCGCCGACGCGCCGCGCGTCGCGGTCGCCACGTCCTCCGTGCTGATGGTGGTCGCCGCAGCGGTCGCGACGGCCTCGACGCCGTGGTCCGTGCTCGCCGGCCTGCGGGGGAGCGGGCGCCTGCTCGGCCTCCTGGCGCTCGGTGGTGCGCTCGGCGCGGTCGCGGCGCGGCACGTCCCCGGCGACGTCATCGCGGTCGGCTTCGTCACGTACCTGGTGGCGACCATCGTGTCGGTCACCGCCCGGCCCGGATTCCTGCACGCGGGCACCGACGGTGCGCCGCCCTTCCGGCCCGGCACGGGCCTCCCGATCGGGGCGGTCGCGGCCCTCCTCGGTGTCGGTGGCAGCGTGGTGACGGTTCCGCTGATGCGCAGGGCCGGTCACCGCATGGCGGTGGCGACGGCCCTCGCGAATCCGCTGACCCTCGCGGTGGCCCTACCCGCGACCGTCGTCTTCCTACTGCTCTCGGGCGGCCGTCCCGGCGGTGCCGGCGCCGGCTTCGTGGGCGCGGTGGACATCCGCGCGGCGGCGGGGCTGCTCGCGGGATCGCTGCCGGTGATCGTCGTGCTGCGGCGCCGCGGCCCCCACGTGTCCGATCGCGCGCACGCCCGCTGGTACGTCGGGCTCCTCGTGGTGGTGACGGTCGCGATGACAGCGGCCCTGCTCCGGTGACGGTTCAGGCGGGCCAGTCGATCCCGAAGCGCCGTGCCAGGACCCGTTCGCCGGCCCCGGTCACGCGGACGGCGCGGTACACCGGCAACCGCTCGGCCCAGCCCGCGGCGAAGAAGCGGTCGCACAGCGCCCGGCCGGCGCCGCCGGCGAGGTGGTGTCGGGTCTCCGTCCAGTCGATGCAGTACCGCACGGCGGGGCGGGTGCCGCTGTCGGGCAGTGCGACACCCAGATCCGTGAGGAAGGCGCGCCCGTCGTCGGTGAGCCGGTAGTCGAGGTCGCGCCCCGCGGAGGCGGGTCGATCGGCACCGTCGGCGTGGAAGAGACCGTCGCCGCCGCTGAGGCGCCCGTGATCGAGGAGCGAGCCCATGAGGGCGACGCCGAGCCGCCCGGCGAAGTGGTCGTAGCAGGTGCGGGCGGTGCGCAGCCGCTCGGCGCGGGTTGTGGCTTTGAGTGAGGAGACCGGCTGCGGCGGGGCGAGCGCGGCGAGACGTTCGACGAGGTCGGCGACCTCCGGGCCGGCGATCCGATACCAGCGGTGCCGGCCCTCCGCGCGCACGGCCAGCAGCCCACCGTCGACCAGCTTGCGCAGATGACCACTCGCTGTCGGGCGGGAGACTCCCGCCTCGTCGGCGAGGACGCCGGCGGCGAGCTCGCGGCCGCCCACCAGCGAGAGGAGGATCCGGCTGCGAGTGCGGTCGGCGAAGAGTTCGCCGACGCCGGCGAGGTCCGCATCACCCGACATCGCAGGTCGCCTCCTCCCGATCCGGCACGGTGGCACCGATGCTGGTTGCCACCCCGACCACGAGTATGGCCGCGACCACGGTGAAGGTCAGCGATACCGCCGCCGACGATCGGCCCGCGGCGTTGTACAGCGCGCCGAAAGCGGCGATCCCGAGCGCACCGCCCGCCTGGCGGGCGCAGTTGAGGACGGCTACGGCGAGGCCGGCGTGCTGTGGTGGTGCGGCGGCGAGCGCTACCGATGTCATGGCGGGCATCGCGAGGGAGGCGAGGCCGATCAGCCCCATCCCGGTCACGATCGCGGCGGGGTGCGCCGCACCGGCCGCCACGACCAGCGCGCCCGCCCCGGCGGAGGCGAATCCGGCGACCATCGGCGCGCGAGGACCCGTCCGGGCGGTGACGAAGCCGCTAGTGGTGGAGCCGAGCGCGACGACGATCGTCATCGGCAGGATCGCCGCACCCGTCTGCAGAGCGGTGAGGCCGTGCACGTCCTGCAGTGCCAAGCCGACCACGAGGAGGGCGCCGTAGAGCGCGAAGTTGAACACCAGCCCGGTGAGGGCGGCACCGCGGAAGGGTCCGCGCGCGAGCACGCCGCGCGGGATCAGCGGGCTGCGGGCTGATCGCTGGGTCAGCGTGAACACCCGGGCCGTGCCGGTCGCGGCGGCGGCGAGGGCGAGCGCGAGTGCTGCGCGGCCCTGGCCCAGCTCGATCAGGGCGGCCGTGCCGAAGGCGAGGGTGGCGGCACCGAGCGTCGCGCCCCGCACATCGAGCGGGCGGACGTGACGGGGCGAGTCGGGTACGGACCGCGCGACGGTGATTCCGGCGACGATCGCGATGGGCGCGCCGACCCAGAACACGGCACGCCAGCCGGAGCTGGTCGCGAGCAGGCCGCCGACCGGCGGGCCCGCGGCGAAGCCCGCGCTCGCGATCCCGCCCCAGATCCCGAGCGCGCGTGCACGCTCCGCCGGGCCGGGGTAGAGCTCGCCGATCATCGCCAGCGAGCTGGGCAGGATCATCGCCGCCGCGATCCCCTGGACGATGCGCGCCCCGATCAGGACGGCCCAACCCGGCGCGAGTCCGCACGCCGCCGTCGCCAGCGCGAACAGGACGAAGCCGAGGACGCAGACCCGGCGGCGGCCGTACCGGTCCGCCGCGGGG
Source organism: Tsukamurella paurometabola (assembly GCF_900631615.1). Classification (NCBI taxonomy): domain Bacteria; kingdom Bacillati; phylum Actinomycetota; class Actinomycetes; order Mycobacteriales; family Tsukamurellaceae; genus Tsukamurella; species Tsukamurella paurometabola. The sequence goes on along the minus strand of NZ_LR131273.1, from coordinate 4,622,210 downwards.
CCGGCGACGAGCATCAGCGCGGCGAACGGAATCGCGTATCCGTCGACCGCCCACTGCGCGAGCCCGAGACCTCCGCCCAGGTCACGGGACATGGATGCGAGGACGATGTTGACGACCGTCGCGTCGAACTGGATCAGGCCGAACGCGACGGACAGTGCGAGGAGGGCGACGGTGCGCCGCCGGGCGGGATGCATACCGCCAGCCTGGTCCGGAAACGGTTCGGTCTCCGCCGAACCGTTGCGTGGCCTTCCGGCGGAGACGGCGAAAGCCCCGGCCTGAGCCGGGGCTTTCGGTCTGAGCGGGCGACGGGAATCGAACCCGCGTAGCTAGTTTGGAAGACTAGGGCTCTACCATTGAGCTACGCCCGCGTGCGCCGCTTGCGGCGCGCGAGACATGTTACGGCATGCGACCCGCGGGACGGAACTCTCCCCGGTCGGACCGGCCGCCGCGAACGCTCAGCGGGAGTTCGATGTGGTCGGCAACGGCAACCCAGTGCTCGTAGCCGCGCGCCGGCGGCCCGGTGACCCGCTCCGTGTTCGCGGGCGACTCGTTCTCACGGTACGGACGGCCGCAGCGGAGCGAAGTTGATAAGGGTGCATTTGCAATGCAGGATGAGTGCTGTGAATTCCGACGGAACCGGCAATCAGCCCAACAGCGGCCCCGGCGGTCAATGGGGCGGTCCCGCCTCCGGTGACCCGCAGCAGGGGAACCCTCAGTACGGGCACCAGCCCGGGCAGCCGCAGTACCCCTTCGGCGACCCGTGGGCGCATCCGCAGGGACAGGCGTATCCGGGATACGACCAGCAGGGATATGCGCAGCCGGGATACGCCCAGCAGGGATTCGGCCAGCAGGGATTCGGCCAGCAGGGGTTTGCACAGCCGGGGTACGGCCGGCCCGCGCCCGGCTGGGGTGCACCCGCCCCCGACGTGAAGGTGGGCGTGATCCCGCTCCGCCCGCTCGACCTGGGCGCGATCTACGGCGGTGCGATCGCGGCGATCCGCCGGAGCCCCGGCGTCATGGTCGGTCTCACCGCGGTGTTCGTGGTGATCACCCAGCTGATCACGTTCCTCGCGCAGATTCCCCTGACTCGGATCTCGGTCGATCCCGACGCCGAGTCGGACGACGTCCTCGCGGACCTCGGTATGGCCGCAGGCGCGAGCGCCGGAGTCGGTCTGATCTCCGGGATCGTGACCCTCTTCCTGACGGGCGTCCTCACCGTCGCCGTCGCGCGTTCGGTGATGGGGGACCGGACCGGCCCGGGCCAGGCCTTGCGGGCACTCGGACCCCGGATCCTGCCGCTGATCGGCCTCAGCATCCTGCAGTTCCTCGCCGTCCTCCTGCCCGCCGCCCTCGTCGCGGGCGTCGTCGTCGTGCTCGGCGCGACGGCCGGCGAGGCCGGGCCCATCGTGGCGGTCCTCGTGGCGCTGCTGTTCCTCCTCGCCCTCGCGGCCGGCTACCTCGCCCTCATCCCCACCTTCACGCTGGCCTACCCCGCGGTGGTGCTCGAAGGCGTCGGCCCGATCGCCGCGCTCAAGCGGGGCTACGAGTTGCAGAAGCCCGGCTTCTGGCGGGTCCTCGGCATCCTGTTGTTGACCTACCTGATCACCGGGATCGTGACGATCATCGTCTCGATCCCGTTCATGATCGTCGGTGCGATCATCGACGGGGGCGACGGGCAGGACACCCTCGCCGCACTGACGGTTCCCGCCCTGGCCGTGACGACTGTCGGCGCCGCGATCGGACAGCTCGTGACCGCGCCCTTCCTCGCCGGCGTGCAGACGCTGTTGTACGTCGACCAGCGGATGCGCAACGAGCAGTTCGACCAGGTGCTGCGCGACGAGGCCATCCGGAGGTGGCAGACCGGTTCGGCGGCCGTTCCGACGGACGCGCTCTGGCTGCAGAAGCCGCAGCCGGCACCGTCGACCTGGTACTGACGCTCAGGCGCGCTCGCGGGCCACGATCCACCGGCTGACCGGGGTCCGCAACACGACGTCGACGAACAGCAGCGACATCGCCAACACGACTACCGAGAGCGTCGCGGTGCGCAGCAGCGCCGATGCCGGGAACCACGTGCCGAGCAGTTCGAAGAACCCGAGCTTGCTCAGGATGTCCAGCATGAGCGGGTGCACGGCGAACACGCCGAACGCGCGGATCGTCGCATAGGAGACGACGCGCTCGCCGACGGGGCGGCCCGACGCCCGCAGGTCGTCCCACATCATCGCGGCCAGCCAGATCAGGATCGTGGCCGCGACGTACCAGGGCAGGTACAGCGGGTTCCATGCGGCCGTCGCGCTGTCGGGGACGATGCCGGGTTCGGTGTCGCGCAGGTAGACGCCGAGGCTGAAGGCCCCGGCCGCGAGGCACACCGCGATCAGCCGCAGCGCGTGCGAGCGGAGCCACGGGCCCACCTTCTCGTAGTGCTGCGCGGCGAGCATGCCCATCGCCACGAACAGGACGTACATCGGGAGCAGCTTCCACATGTGGTTGAACAGCGTCTCCCACGGCTGGCCGGGCGGTCGCGGCACGTACTGGTAGAAGGCGAAGAAGCCCAGTTGGATCGCGCCCGCGCTGACCAGCACCACCCACGGGTGGCGCTCGAGCTTGTGCGCGAGCTTCTGCAGCGCGGGGAAGAACAGGTAGATCTGCATCGAGATCAGGAGGAAGTACAGCTGGTACTTGGCGTCACCCGTGAACGTGGTACGCACCAGATCGCCCAGCCAGCGGCCGAACGAGGGGAACGGATCGCCCGCGATCAGGAGGTGGTCGGTGATCGAGTAGACGAGCGTCCACACCAGGTAGGGACCCACGATGAGCCCGAAGCGCTTGCGCCAGAACTCGCGAGCCGTCATCGTGCGCCCGCGCATGCTCAGTACCAGGACGAAGAGCGTCACCGCGACGAAGCCGTAGCGGGTCAGATGCAGCGCCGCGGAGATGAGGCCGGTCTGCCGGATGATGTCCGGGGTGTAGTTGATCGTGGTGACGCAGTGCGCGATGACCACACCGAGGAACAGGAGGACGCGGGTGAGGTCGGCGGTCTGCTCGCGCTTCGGCTTCGCCGGCACCTGAGGGGGTGCGGCGACCTGCGGCGGCTTCGTCGTTTCGATGGTGGGCACCACCCTGGTGTCGTGCAAGGGCTGAGCGTCTTCACCCCGGGCTGTCGTCGTGTTTGTTCGGTATCCTACGTGACACTTCTGCAAGAATCGGACAAGGGGCGCGTTCGCCCGTGTCCGCCTCCGAGGCGGTTCGCGTCACCGCGCGGTGACGAGGGGAATCGCCTGTTCGTCGACGGTCCACGCCCCGTGATGGCCGAGCATGCGGGATTCCATCGGCTCCTGGCTCGGTGTCACCAGGACCGAGCCGCCGCGTGCGACCGCGAGCACGTGTCCGATGCGGTGTGCGACCACGGGGTTCGGCGGTGTGGGGCCGAACCAGTGCTCGTCGAGTGCCTGTTCGCGGGTCACGACGTGGGCGTGTGCCCCGAGCGTCTCCGACCAGCGGGTCATCACATCGTCGACGTGGTGCCCCCGCGCGAGGTACACGTGCCGCACCCGGGCCTCGCCCGCGATGATGCGGACGCCGCGATGCAGGGCCGGGAGGGCGTCGAGATTGACCAGGGACTCGGCCTGGATCATCCCGTGGTCCCCGGTGACGAACATCGTGCAGGTCGCGGGCAGGTCCGTCAGGAGGTCGGCGAACATCGCGTCGACGGCGCGGAGCACCCCGAGCCACTCGGCGGACCCGGGTCCGTGCATGTGCCCGGCGGCGTCGAGCAGGCCGGTGTAGGCGTAGGCGAACCGCCGGGCTCCGGAGTCGTGCTCGGCCACCTCGAGGATCCCCGCGCGGACCTCGTCGAGGTGCGCGGCCGGGTGCAGGGTCCCCGTGGCGCGGAACGAGGCCCTGGTCAGGCCAGAGGCCTCCTGGTAGGCGGGCACGACGTAGTGGATCTCGGCCCCGGCGTCGGCGAGGTCCTCCAGACGGCTGCGGCGGCGCTGCAACTCGCGCGGCGGGTGCGATTCGCGGGCGTCGGGTCCGCTGGCGCCGTCGATGGTCCAGCGCAGCGAGTTGAACAGGCGGCGGCCGTGCTCGTCGGGGACGCCGAAGCTGTACCCGACGATGCCGTGCGCCGCGCACGGCGCGCCCAGTGCCAGGCTGGAGAGGCTGCTCGCGGTGGTCGCGGGGAAGCCGGCGTTGAGGGTGGTGCGGACGTGCGCCGCGAGCGTGGGCGCCGCGTCCGCGTGTCGGCGCAGGAGCTCCGCGCCGAGACCGTCGATGAGCAGCAGGACCGTGTCGCGCTCGACGGTCAGGCCGAGCGGATTCTCGCCGGGGATGCCGAAAGCGCTACAGACCGAGGGCAATACGTCGGAGAGCATGCCGGTCATCGGTCGATCGTAACGCTCGCAAAGCCCGGCCACCGCGGGAACCCGCGCCGTGTGACGTGCTCGGCGGGTCCGCGCCTAGGTGATCGTCGATGGGATGAGGCTGGCGACGCCGTCCTCGACGAGGAGCGCCTGGTCGTCGTTGACCCGGGTCAGGGGGAATCGGTCGCCGTAGGTGCGGACCACGTCGTCGATCATGGACCGCGGGTACGGCGGAAGGGCACCGTCGGCGTGGGGGATGACGACGGTGTCGACGAGGCCGAGTCCCGTGTAGTCCGTGACGCCGGGCGCGTCGGCGGGATCGTCGAGGGGAGCGACGGGCTCGATGTTCGGCCCCGCGACGACCGAACCCGCGCTGAGTCCGACGTAGGGGAGGCCGGCGCGCACCCGGGTCGCGAGAACCTCGCCGGTGCCGTTGGCCTGGAGCGCGCCGAGGAGGACGAAGGTGTGCCCGCCGCACAGGTACACCGCGTCGACGGTGTTGAGGTCCGAGTCGAAATCGGCGGCGTCGCGGTACTTCCCGGCGGTCATCCGGGTCAGCCGGAAGCCGAGGTCGGTGAGCTGGGTCCATTCGAACGACCCGAAGGGCTGGTCGGCGTAGGGGATGCCGGCATCGTCGATGAATCCGATCCGCAGGGCGCTCGGTTCGCGCCCGGTGTGCCGGCGGAGGAAATCGGGGAGCGCGCCCGCGTTGAGCGACAGCAGCAGCAGATTCACGATCGCGACGGTACGCCGGCGCTCGCCGTGGCACGCCGGACGCGGCATGAGTGTGAGGCGATCGCGCGCCGCCCGGTCCCGCCGATCGTGCAACTGGAGGGGAGAGAGTTTACTCTTGTGGCAGTAGTGACGAGGATGTGGAGGTCCGGATGCGCGCACGATTCGCACCGGCGATGGTGGCGGGCTGCTGCGCGCTCCTCGCGGGGTGTTCCGCGACGGTGTCCGGCAACGGGGCCGGCGTCACGGTGATCCGCGGGGGTGTCGGCCCGGGCATCGCGACGCCCGCGCCGGCGACGCCCGCGCCGGTCACCACCACGACGACCACGGCACCGGCGACGAGCAGCGCGCCCGCATCCGGCGCCGCGGCCACCGCGATCGCCCTCCCGGAGAACGGGAACGGCTTCACGTTCATCCAGACCCGCAGCGGCCGCACGCGCTGCCAGATCAGCGCGACCAGTGCTGGGTGCCAACTCGTCTTCGATCAGCCGCGGCCCCGCACGGAGTCCGGTGACGAGGCAAACGGCGTCAACGTCACCAGTGACGGATCCCTGTCGTACGTGCTCGGCAACCTCGGCGCGATCGACCCCGAGACGCTGGACTACAAGACCTATACGGCGCGCGGATGGTTCATCGTCGCGAACGAGTACGGCACCGCCTTCACGCATCGGACCACGGGGCACGGCATGGTCGTCAGCTCGCGGGGCGCCGAGGCCTTCTAGCTCGGCGTCGTGATGACCACGACGGCCTCGGCCCCGTCCGTGGTGGCGAACCGGTGCGGGCCGTCGCTGGTCCACGAGTGCGAATCATCCTGGTGCACGGTGATTTCGGCGCCCACCGGGCCGACGGTGAGCGCACCGTCGACCACGGTGAGGTGTTCCCGGACAGCCGGCCCGTGACCGGGCGAGACGTGATCGGAGCCGGCGGGGAATTCCAGCCGGAACACCTCGACGGTCACGTGCGGTAGATGCCGGACCGAGAGCAGGACGCTGCGCATCCCCCCGCCGGCGATGCCATGAGCTCCCGGCGCCTCGCCGAGGAGGGCGGTCAGCGGTACGTCGAGCGGTTCGCACAGCGCGTACAGCGTCTCGACCGTGGGATTGCGGCCGCCGGCCTCGATCTCCGAGAGTGATCCCTTTCCCACGCCGGCGCGCCGTGCGAGCTCGGACAGGCTGAGGCCGCGCTCGGCGCGCAGTTCTCGGAGGCGTCGGCCGACGTCGGGGGAGGGCATGGGGCCATGCTACGTTCTGTTCATGGAACGTTCTGCAAACGGAACGATGGTGCCGGTCGGCGCCGGGATCGTGACCGCCCTGGTCGGGTACACCTCCGCGTTCGCGGTCGTGCTCGCGGGGCTGCGCGCCGTGGGCGCGACGCCGGGCCAGGCCGCGTCCGGCCTGCTGGCCGTCACGGTGACCATGGGCGCGGCGTCCGCCCTGCTGTCCTGGCGGTACCGCATGCCGATCATCAGCGCCTGGTCGACGCCCGGTGCTGCGCTGCTCGCGACCACGGGCGCCGTCGCGGGGGGCTGGCCGGCGGCGGTCGGCGCCTTCGTCGTATGCGGCGTGCTGTTCGTGCTCACGGGGCTCTGGCCGGCGCTGGCGCGATGGGTGCAGCGGATTCCCACACCGATCGCGCAGGCCATGCTGGCGGGTGTGCTGCTGCCGCTGTGCATCGCGCCGGTCGCCTCGCTCGCCAAGCATCCGTGGGCGGTGGCCCCCGTGCTGGTGGTGTGGCTGGCGCTGCTGGCGCTCCGTCCGCGATGGGCCGTTCCCCTGGCCTTCATGGCCGCGCTCGTGGTGATCGCGGTCGCCCTCGTTCGGGACGACGCGGTGCCCGCGGTGGCGGAGCTCGTACCGCACGTCGAATGGACCACCCCGTCGATCACGCTGCAGGCGCTCACCGGCGTGGTCCTGCCGCTGTACATCGTGACCATGGCCTCGCAGAACATCCCCGGGGCGGCGGTCCTCGCGAGCTACGGCTACTCGGTGCCGTGGCGGCCCTCGCTCGCCGTGACGGGGGTGGGCAGCGTGCTCGGCGCGCCCTTCGGCGGGCACGCGATCAACCTCGCGGCGATCAGTGCCGCCCTCGCGGCGGGCCCCGACGCGGGGCCGGACACCGCGCGCCGATGGATCGCCGGCGTCTCGTCGGGGGCGGCGAACCTGGTACTCGGCGTGTTGAGCACGGGACTCACCGCGGTGGTGTTGGCCGCTCCCGAGGGCGTGATCCAGGCGGTGGCCGGCGTGGCGCTCGTGGGCGCCTTCGCCGCCGCGTGCGCCGGCGCCATGGCGGACGAGTCCGCTCGCGTCCCGGCCGCCGTCACGTTCATCGTCGCCGCCTCGGGCACGACGGTGGCCGGCGTCGGCTCCGCGTTCTGGGCGCTCGTCGTCGGGATCGTCGTCTCGGTGGTGCTCGGCGCGCGGCGCACGCAGTAGGCGCTCGCTAGACCTGCGAGTCCGCCCGCGGTGTGGGCGACGAGGTCGTGGCAGTGGTCGTCGAGGTGCTGGTCGTCGTCGTGGTGGTCGTCGTTGTCGTCGTGGTGCTGGTCGGCGTCGTGGTACTCGTCGTCGTGGTCGACGTCGGCGTGGTGGTCGTGGTCGAGCTCGGCGTGGTGGTGCTGCTCCTCGGAACGGTGGTCGTCGTGCGTCGTGCGGCATCCGCGGGCCGCTCGTGACGCGCGGCACCGACGCGGTCGTCAACGGGGCGATCGACCATGGTCCGCGGCACCGGGAACGCTCCGGGGTTGTCGGACGGGACGACAGTGCTGCTCGCGGCGCCGTCGTCGCCCGACGTGGTCAGGCTGAACGCTCCGCCGAGGGCGAGAGCCGCCGCCGCCACGGCGCCGACCACCGCGACGGAGCGCTTCCGGCGCCGGTCGACGGTCCCCGGAACTTCGGTGCGGGGCCGTGTGGTGGCGGGCCGCGAGGTGGCGGGCCGCGTGGGGCGGGTCGTCTCCGGTCCCGGGTGGGTGCGCGGCGGGGCCGGGCGGCGCACCGTCGGGGCGTACGACGCCGTTCGTACCGTCCGGGTGCCGCGCGTCGGGGACTGTGCGGCCCGCGCGGCCGCGTCCGCGAGTTCTCCGCCGTCGGCGAAGCGCCGGCGCGGCTCCTTCGCGAGGGCTCGGGTGATGAGGTCGTCGACGGGGCCGGGCACCCACGCCGGCAGCGCGGGCGGCTCGTCACGGATGTGCTGAACGCACAGGGCGACAGCTGTTTCCGCCGTGAACGGCGGGTGGCCCGTCAGGCATTCGTAGCCGACGACACCGAGGGAGTAGACGTCGGAGGCGGCGGTGGCGTCTTCGCCGGAGGCCTGTTCGGGGGAGATGTACTGGGCGGTGCCCATGACCATGCCGGTCTTGGTGACGGGTGCGGCGTCGACGGCCTTGGCGATGCCGAAGTCGGTGATCTTCACCTGCCCGGTGGGGGTGATGAGGATGTTGCCGGGTTTGACGTCGCGGTGCACCAGGCCCGCGGTGTGGGCGACCTGGAGGGCGCGGCCGGTCTGTTCGAGGAGGTCGAGGGCCTGGGCCTGGCTGAGGTGGCCGAGGCGGCTCAGGACGGCGTTGAGGGGTTCGCCGTTGACGAGTTCCATGACGAGGTACGCCAGTGGTGCGCCGCCGGTCTGGTCGGCGGTCTCGCCGTAGTCGTAGACGCCGGCGATGCCGGGGTGGTTGAGGGCGGCGGTGGTGCGGGCCTCGTTGCGGAAGCGGGCGAGGAACTCCTGGTCCTCGGAGAATTCGGCTTTGAGCACCTTGACCGCCACGCGGCGGTCGAGCCGCGTGTCCATCGCCTCCCACACCTGGCCCATGCCACCGGTGGCGATGAGCCGGAGGAGCTCGTAGCGGTCGGCGAGTACGGTTCCGCAGCGCAAAGCTGGTCCCTCCTGAGCTCGGGATCGTCGCTGCTGCACCGGTCCGGGGCCGCGATGGCACGCGGGCAGCACCGGACGGCGTCGCGCACGACTGATCGGGGTGTGGTTGTCGTCCGGTGTATCGCGCACGACCGTCGCATCGTTACGTTGCGCTCGTCGGCGACGCCGGCTCGTCGTTCTCTGTCGCCGATCCAACGCCGCTGTCGCGTCCGGCGCGAGCGACGACAACTCGATGTAGTGCGCTCGCGTGGTCTTCGCATCCGTGTGCCCCCGAGCTGCGCGGCCGCGTCGCCGCGGTGTCCCGGAAGTTGTGCGGCGCGTCACCCACCCGTAGTCGTCGCCGCGGATCGTTCTCCCACCTCAATTTACTAGTGCGAAGTCTTGGTTTGTGTTACCTTTCGATTCGAAGTAGCAAATATTGGTCGCGCGGCGAGGAGGCTGTCGGGTTCTCGTTTTCCGAGAATCCCACGATCGCAAACAATTGGAAGCTGATGGTGGCGGATGTCGATGCGGGATTGTTGACAGACCAGTATTCGGCGACGGTCATCGGGAGACATTTCAGGGAGAATGCATACGTATCGACATGCCCGAAAATACCTACCAACTACCGAGACTACTATACGACAGGGTGCAACAAATGATGATCAGACGAGTCGTGGGAGCGGTTGTCGCTTTGATTGCGATAAATTCCGTTGCGGGATGTGACAGTAGCGCAACACCGGTTCAGACGCCGTCACCATCCGGTGGAACCCACGAGCCGTGGAGCGCTATCAACGCCTGGCGTGAGAGCTCTCCACTGACCAGGGATAAGATCAAGTCTCGCGCCAATATTGACCTGCAATCCACTGAGACTCCCAATAGGTATGAAACAGTCGGCAGCTTCGCTATCGGTGGGGGGATGACAGCCCAGCGGGTGTCCCTGGTGGAGATCCCCGGACAGTCGTTCGCACACTTCGAGGTCACGACGCAGAAGTGCGAGGATCTGAATTCAGCGCGTTCCTACTACCCGAAGATCGAATTGTTCAGTTCGTCGCCCGCGGGCGCACCCAACGCGGCGAAGTACTACACGACGGGCGATGACTCGGGATGGAAAACGCTACTTTCCTTCTCGGGCGATGGCGGCTGCCTTGTGGGCTTTCGTCTCGGTGAGACCGTAATCTAGTCACGCCGTGGACTAGCCGCTCCGCTTGAACGAGGAAGGGGGCATGCCTCGGCCATGCACGCCCCCCCGCAACGGACGTGAGTGTCCAACCGGGCGCCCCGTCAGCGTCGCGACCAGCGCGCCGTCCACGGTCCACCGTCGGCGCCTCCGCGCGACGTGAGTGGGCGCTCCTGAACGAGTTCGATTCACGGCGGCGGCCCACCGAACCATCTCCTACCGGCTTCCGCAGAATCAGGTTGTATCGACCCAGACTGATCGCTGTGGTCACGTCGTGAAAATGAGAATGGGCTACCTGACGGGAAAGACCGGTTTTGGTTGGATCAAGATCCAGTAGCGCCATGGCATAAACAACATTCAGGCATTTGAAGACCAGATGATACATAATTGTCCCGTCAGGTATGAGGGTCCTACGGGAGAGATCTACGTCTACGAAGAGACCGTTTCTCATAACATTTGCCAAGGCTATTGGTACACGTTCGGGTTTAGGGCTTGCGAAGAAAGACGGCCAAACCGCTACGATTCGCACGGTGGTGAATGTAGCGAAGCGGCCGGGATTGAATGATCAAAAGGGCGTGATATCGATGTACTGCCTCGGTCCGGATTTGGAATGTCCCCCTTGGGTGAACAATGTCAACCCGCGCGCAGCGAAGTAGCTTCCAGAAAGGTGTGGCGGCGAAGATCATCGCTTTGATGATAGAGGACTCGCCCGAAACACGATTGTCTCCAGTCGCGTACTGGTGCACCGACTCGGTGGCAGCCTTACTGTTTCGCAAGCGGGGATCGTCCGGGTATGTGGGCTGGGCCGGCGATATCTTTAATGAAACTCTCGCCATCCTTGGTTCTTGGAACTCGGAAGAAGAGGCCGGGGTCACCCTGTATCACAACAATGTCTTGCCGGACGTGCTCGACGTCGATCCCGCCGACGGGGAGGTGGACTGTGGAAGACGTGTCCCTTCAACTTCCGATTGACATCGACGCCATTCCAAGTTCCGCGATATTCGTAAGTATGGAGAAAACGGATGACTCGAGTAAAGATTGACCGCCGGTCTGCGCTAATTCTCGGCGCAGTCGCTATTGTCTTGGTCGTTCTAGGCGCTCTCACCTGGAACATACCAATCAACCGAACAGAAACCGTCATCCATAGTACGACGACGAAGTCGGTGGAAGTTCCGAATGGTGTGAGCAAACTATCGCTCGATAGTGCAATCGATGTTCATAACCCATCGGCTGTCGCGGCGTACGCAGATGTCACTGTGGTGGCTAAAGTGACGGACAGACTTGATGTTGCCATGAAGTACGGTATGCCGTGGACTCGGTGGGCGATTGAATGCGCCAAGGCCCTCAAAGGGCTCCCCGAAGGTTGCGCGAAATTGGTTGATGTTGTACAGCAAGGCGGTGTTGTCGGCGGGAAGCTGACGATGTTTGAAGGCGATAATGTTGTAAATTCGGGCGGATACTATATACTCGCGTGTAGGAAAGAAGAGTCTGGACGACTAGTGGTGATTCCCGTCGGCGGTACGGTTGCGGTCTCCTCGGCGGATTTTGACTCGATCAAGGTTGGACGGGAACCGTCCAATTCAGTTCGCGAGATTGTCCAACTCTACAGGTGACGTGTTGTTCTGCAAAGATCCTCGGGCCGATCGGCCGTCGGCTGCGCGCCTGCAATGAGGACCGGGCTTTGGAGCGGGTGGACACGGAGCCGCGTCGGGTGTCGGCGATGAAGGCGGACCGCGACTTCTACGAGAGTCAGTCGGAGGCGTTGGCGAAGCGCGCGGCGACCGCGGAGTCGGCGAACCGCGAGTCCATGGCCTGGTACAGCGAGTGCGACCAGCGGTTCCATCGTGAGCTGGCGATCAGGGCCGCGGAGGCGGGGTGCGTTCTCCCGGAGTTGGAGCCGCTGTCTCGGTGGCTTGAGCCTGCGGGAATAGCTCGGATCGCTCATCGACCTGTCCGCTAAGGTGGGAAATACAACTCCATAGCGTGACATGCATCGCGCTACATCGCGGGCGGCCCCTCGACTCTCACCAGTCGAGGAGCCGCTTTCGTCGTTGATCTGCGGTTACGCGCGCACCGATCCTCGCCGGGGACCGCTCATCGCCGCACCTCAACAAGGGCGGCTCCGCTTCGTTCGGTCGCCGACCGAACGTCCTTAAAATCAGCGAGCCGGCACGTGCCTACCGCTGGAATCGACACAGAGTCCTCGGGATACATCTCCACTGTCGCGGACAGTCCGGTATTGCCGCGCTGGATGCCGCAGGAGACCATTACTGATCGGCCGTCGTTCTCGCCGACGATTCGTGCGGACAGGTTCAGTCCATCTCGGTTTAACTGACGTTCCATCGGGATGTCGTAGTCGGTAGATCCCTTGCGAAGCTTGGAGATCTCGGCCTTGCGCTCTGCGCTGTCGGGCGAGAGGTTGTACCCCCCTGCGCCTGAGGCTTTGGTGCCAATCACGGCGATCTTTTTGCCGTCCTCGACGCGAACGTCCGAAAGGATGATCGACAGCCTCCACCCGATGAACGTCGAGGCCACGGAGTCGCCGCCGAGATACTGGTAGACGCGAAACCCGAACTGATCCCCGTTGGAGAACTTCGCGGTCATATCCGCCCAGGTACGCCCTGACTTGTTCTCGCCCGAGCTTTTGACCTGAATCTGGGCCTTGCCGCCTGTACTTGTGTGAAGCTCGGCGACATCGACGGAGGATCCGACAGGCACGTCGGACATGCTCATCGGAACCGCACCAACACTGACCGAACTCCCCGTAGTTGGGGAGGCGGGGTCGCCGCTCGGCGTGCACGCTCCGATGAGCAGCAACCCTGCAAGTGAGCATCCTGCAGTCACGAATCTTGCGCGCATGTCAACACTGCCTTTCGAAAGCGGTCGAGATCGGGGCGGAGATGGCAATATCCGAGAATGAGTGATTGATCTGGTCTTTCGGTATCCAGATCTCGCCACCACGGTCGGCCGGGTTGCCAGGTCCCCAAGGGTTCACGACCCACACTCCGTCCGGAGTGGCCTTGGTGACCGCGTACTGGTGCATCCCGAGGGTCTTGACCGTCTCATCTCGCGACAAGACTCCGTTCCGCATGACATCAGTAGTGAACGTCATGTCCTTCATGGTGCCCAGTACGACGGACCTGCCCTCTGCGATCAGGGCGTTGGTCTTCTCGTGATCCTGCGTGACCTGATCTCTAACCTTGTTGCCTATCGAGGCGACAAGATGGTGCTCGCTCTCGCCGCCAGTGATGATCTGCTGTGACATGAAGGCGAAGCCGCCAACGCACATTAGGTACGCGGCCGCGCCGCCTCCTGTCTGGCTGTACGCCGACTCAAGGATCGAGATCGCGCCCTGGTTGCCGGCGACCCGTGCCCCTTCGCTGTAGACCTTGTCGACGTGGAAGGGCTTGCAGTTGGAGCCGAACTTGACGTCGTAGCCTCCTCCGGCGGACGGTGTGATCATTTTTGCGAGGCCTTCGCGGCCCTTTTCGCTGGCTTGGAATCCGAGGAATGATGCCAGCACCCAGCAGTCACCGAGCCCGCCCTGTTCTGCGGTGTCGATCCGAGGGATGCCGCCGTTCATGAGTCCAGACTGCACCGCTTCATCAGGTTTCGCGGCATCGCAGTCGATCAGGCGGCGTGCGATCCTCTTGGGAGGGTTCTGGTCGCTCTGATTCTGCACCCCATCCTGGGGAGGCTGCCCGCTCTGCGGCTCGGTAGGTGCGGGAGCTTGAGTGGCCGGCGGCGCTGGCGTCTGCGCCGGTTCGCAGTTCAGAATGCAGTTGTTTGGTGGGGCAGTCACCGTGGGCATCGGCATTACCGTGCCCTGCAGCGTTGGGGTGCTGCCGGAGCCTTGGGTGGGAGCTGGCGTCTCCGGCGGGGTGTAACCCGGAACGGTCGTATTCGGGGCCTGCGGGGCGGTCGTAGGCACCTGATTGCCTTGGGTGGGTTGTGGGCCTTGGGTCGGCTGTGGCCCGCAGGTCTGCGATCCGTCTGGACATGGCAGCGCCTGTGCTGGGGCGACGCTCACGGCGATTGCCGCGACCAGCGTGGGTAGGAGCGCGGCGAGCGCCACCCGCCGGTCTCGAATCCCTGGCGGTCGGCCGCGGTAGCAGGCGGCAGCGAAACGGAATCTCGGGCGGAAAGACGCATCTTGCATAGCGTGCACCTTGAGGTAGGCAACCTGAATGCGCTGGACGCCATCACAGGTGCCGTTGACTCGTGAGGAAAGCGAACAGGCGCTCGAAGCTCCACTCCCCGTCGCACTGCACGCGTACCGTGCCGCGACATGGGACTGAGCCGGGACATCGTGCGGAACGAGCTGACGACCCGCGTCGCCGGACCGGAGGATCGGATCGCGATCCCTGGGCTGCCGCTCTGGGAAGTCTCGTGGACGGTCCGCGACCACCTCGGGCGGGAGCGGAGCTGGTCCGCCCCGCACATCGCCGAGGGTGGTGCTCGCCGGATGGTGGCGAACCTGCTGGACCATCGTGTCGTCGGGCTTGAAGCCGAGGCGGTGTTCATCGACCGCACGTGACCGCGGGAACCGATCGGCGGGCTGGTGCGGCTAATGGGTATGAGCCCTGTGAACCTCGCGCGCTACGCCCTCACTCGACTTCGCGGCGGGTACGCCCTCGCGATGGCCGGCCTCGGCCGCGGCGCGCCGCCAGCACCTGAGCAGGATGTCCGGATTGCGGAGGCAATTCGCCGCGCGCCCGCGCCGCTTCGGGACGCCTGACCTGGTCCTCGTCGGGGGTGTTTCCGTTGGGTTTCCGTTGGGAATCGAGCCAACTGGCAACTCGAGCGGGAAGCTACGACGCCTCTGAACTGCATGTTTGTCGGGATGACAGGATTTGAACCTGCGACCCTCCGCTCCCAAAGCGGATGCGCTACCAAGCTGCGCCACATCCCGTGATCGCGTATGCGATCAGGTCGAGAGTACCCGGCACGAGGACCCCGACTGCGCCCGCGTCACTGTGGGTCCCCCGGCTCCGGCCCGGCTCGAACGGGCGGCCACCCTCACCGTCGCGGGCAGGTCTCGTCCTTACCGGGTAGCCGAGACTTGGGCGGAGTCGACACCGACGGTACGGGCGCCGCCGTGCACCGGGCAATCGCTTTTCCGCGCGACGGAGCCGTGCGGGCACGCCGGAAGTACTGTTCACGGTATGGCTTCGAGCGACGATGCCGATGGCGGCTACCTGATTCGACGGCCCGGGGCCGGCGACGCGGGTGCGCTCGCCGACGTCCATGTCCGCGTCTGGAAGGCGACCTACCCGGGCGTGGTGGACCGGGCGAAGCTCGATGCGCTCACCGTGGCGGCCCGGACGGAGCGGTGGGAGCGGATCCTGGGCGGCCTGGAGCGTCAGGAGGCGGCCGGCGTGCATACGCGGTGCGCCGTGCACACGGTCTCGGCGCGAATCGTGGGGTTCGCGACCGGCGGCACGCCGCGCGACGACGACGCACCGTCGACCACCCAGCTCTGGTCTCTCAACGTCCTGCCCGATCACCACGGCACCGGAGTGGCGGCAGCGCTGATGGATGCGGTGATCGGGGCCGGTGGCGCGTACCTGTGGCTGGCGACGGGCAACGACCGGGCGCTCGCCTTCTACCGCAAGCACGGCTTCGAGCTCGACGGTGCCGTGCAGGTGGACGAGGAGTGGTCCTGCCACGAATCGCGGATGGTCAGACCTGACCTTTGCTCATGACTTCGAGGGCTTTGGCAAACTGATCTGATGACGAGAACGCGCGGTGCGCTGCTGCTGGCCTCCCTCCTCGCCACAACGGCGCTCACAGTGGTTCTCGGCACCACGGACCCTGCGGCGCCGCTGACGTACCCGAGCCGGTTCCTCATCTGGAACCTCTTCCTCGCCTGGATCCCCATGGTGTTCGCCGTCGGTTTCGCGACGGTACGCCGCCGGTGGGCGCTGGTCCCGCTCGGCCTCGGCTGGCTCGCCTTCCTGCCCAACTCGCCGTACCTGGTGACGGACCTGGTGCATCTCGGCGACGACGAGAACATGTGGCGGCACGTGCTGCAGTACGGCTTCGCGGCGTGGACCGGGACCCTGCTGGGCGTCGTATCGATGCTGCTGGTGCACCGCCGCCTCCAGCGCGAGTTCGGCGCGCGGTGGGGTGGCTGGCCGTGGTGCTGTCCGTCGGACTCTGTGCGATCGGCGTGGTCATCGGCCGGTTCCAGCGCTGGAACTCATGGGACCTGGTGACGCGCCCCGACGCGGTGATCGTCGCGACGCTCGACTGGGTGACGTCGCCGTTCTCCTATGTCCAGTCCACGGGGGTGGCGGTCGCGGTCGCCGCCTTCTTCGGCCTCGCGTACCTCACGATCTGGTCGCTCACGCCGCCCGTGACCGGTGCACCCCGGAAGGCCACGGAACCGAGCTGAGCGGCGTACCGTCGCACTCGTGTACCTGGAGCGATTCGTCGCGGACGGCTACCTCGACGCCGATCGTGCCGCACGACTGAGTTGGGAGTGCGCGCGCTACGTCTCCCGGATCTACCTGATCGTCGGCGGCCGGCGCCTCCTCGCGCAGAACCTCCCGATGTGCTGGGCGGACTTGAACGTCGGCCCGGGGACCCCGATCGCGGTCGAGGTCACCAGCGGGAATCGGCGGCTGCTCGACGACGAGCAGCGTGCGATCGCGGGATTCTCCGATCGCTTCCGTGAGGTACTCATTCCGCCGGGGCCGTCCAGGCCTCGACGCGGCTTCTTCCACCGCGCCCGCGTTCACTGACCGCGTTGGCTGCGGCGCGGCCGCCGGGTCCTGCCCTCGGATCAGCCCTGGAAGAGTTGCAGCGCCGCGTCGACGGCGTTGTACAGGCCGTAGAGCAGCGGAACGGCGACGAGCGTCCACGTCACCACGAGCTGGACCGGGTGGCGCTCATCGGATGCGGTGTCGGTCATCGGGACTCCTTCGGTGCGTGCGCGGCGTCGACCGCATCGACGACGGGGCCCTCCTCGTGCCAGCGGTCGGCGACGGGGCGGATGGCGAGATTGGCGAGGAAGCCGACGACGAGCACGCCGACCATGATGTACAGGGCGAGGTGGTAGTCGGCCGCCTCGAGCGGGATCGCGTTGCCCGCCTCGTCGACCCGGTCCTTCTTCGAGTCCAGTACCCGGTTGACGATGAGCGGGCCGAGGACGCCGGCCGTCGACCAGGCCGTCAGGAGGCGGCCGTGGATGGCCCCCACCTGGTACGTGCCGAAGAGGTCCTTCAGGTAGGCGGGAACGGTCGCGAAACCGCCTCCGTAGAAGGAGATGATGACCGCGCAGAACACGACGAACAGCGCCGTGGAGGACGCGCCGACGGTCGCCAGGCCGAGGTAGAGCAGGATCCCGACGCCGAGGTAGATCATGTAGGTCGGCTTGCGCCCGATGTAGTCCGAGGTGGTCGACCAGCCGAGCCTGCCCGCCATGTTCGCCACGGACAGCAGGCCGACGAAGCCGGCCGCGACGGTCGCGGTGACCGTGGAGACGCCCGTGTCGTCGCGGAAGAAGTCCTGGATCATGTCGGCGGCCTGCTCGAGGATCCCGATGCCCGCGGTCACGTTGCACAGCAGCACGATCCACAACAGCCAGAACTGCGGCGTCTTGATCGCGTTGGCGGCGGAGACGTTGCCGGTGCTGACCATCGCCTTGGAGGTCACTGTGGCGGGGTCGAAGCCCGCGGGCGCGTAACCGGGCGCGGGCACGCGAATGGTGAAGACGCCCATCATCATCACCACGAAGTAGGCGATGCCGAGGGTGATGAACAGCTTGGTCACCGCGCTGCCACCGGCCTCGGTGCCGCCGTAGAACTTCATCAGTTCCTTCGACAGGGGCGAGGCGACCATCGCGCCGCCACCGAATCCCATGATCGCCATGCCGGTCGCGAGTCCGGGGCGATCGGGGAACCACTTCATGAGGGTCGACACCGGCGAGATGTAACCGAGCCCCAGGCCGATGCCGCCGACCACGCCGTAGCCGAGATAGACGAGCCAGAGCTGGCCGGTCGCGATGCCCGCCGCGGCGATGAGGAAGCCCGCGCCCCAGCAACTCGCCGCGGTGAACATGGTGCGCCGCGGACCGACCCTGTCCACCCAGGTGCCGAAGACCGCTGCGGAGAGCCCCAGCATGACGATGGCGATGGAGAAGACGATGCCGATCATCGTCTTGTTGGTGTCGAAGTGTTTGACCAGCGCGTCCTTGTAGACGCTCGTGGCGTACACCTGACCGATGCACAGGTGGATCGCCAGTGCCGCCGGGGGGATCAGCCAGCGGTTGTAGTTCAGCGGTGCGACGGAGTGTTCTCGGTCGAGGAACGATAGGGCGGCCACGGCGCGACGCTAGCAGCCGGGGCCGTCCCGACGGTGCCGGTCGGCGAAGTTCGGTTCGTCACCGTGCGAGGGGATCGTGGCCG
Organism: Tsukamurella paurometabola; assembly: GCF_900631615.1. Taxonomy (NCBI): domain Bacteria; kingdom Bacillati; phylum Actinomycetota; class Actinomycetes; order Mycobacteriales; family Tsukamurellaceae; genus Tsukamurella; species Tsukamurella paurometabola. Next base: position 4,603,683 of record NZ_LR131273.1, on the reverse strand, counting down.
GTCAGGAGCGCCGCCAGGACGTGGGCGTGACTGATGTCCTCGGCCTTGGACGCGGTGAGCAGCGTGAGCGGTCCCTCGGCGGCCAACCCAGCCAGGGCCTCGAACGCCGCCGCGGCGTCCGGCTCCGCCAACTCGGCGCGGTACCTCGCGACGAACTCCGGGTACTTCGCCGGATCGTGCTCGTACCACTTCCGCAGCTCCGTCGACGGCGAGACCGCCTTGCACCACTGGGTCAGGTCCGCGCGGTCCTTACTGATCCCGCGCGGCCACAACCGGTCGACGAGGACCCGCGCTCCGTCGCCCGCGTCCTCCGCCTCGTACACCCGCTTGACCCGGACCGTCATCGTCGTCCCTTCCGTCGCATCGTCGCTCGCGATCGTGCGCGCGGCGCGCAGTACATCCTCCAGCATGGCCGGTGTCAGGCGCCCGGTGAAGGTGTTGTGCTGGCTCACGTGGAAGCAGCCGAGGACGGTGAGTGCCCGGCCGTCGGGATGAGTGAGGTCCACCCGGGCGCCGTGGCCGAACGCGGGCCGCGGTCTCGGGACGTTCCAGCCCGCATCGGTGAGCACCGCGAAGAGCGCCTGCCAGCCGAACGCGCCGAGCACCACCGCGACGCGGAGCCGGGGGAGGAGTTCTAGTTCGCGGGCGAGGAAGGGCGCACAGGTCCGGCGCTCGGCGGGCGTCGGCTTGTTCTCCGGCGGCGCGCAGCGCACGGGCGAGCTCATGCGGGTGTCGCGGAGTTCCATGCCGTCGTCGATCGATCGCGCGTGCGGCTGATTCGCCAGGCCGACGGCGTGCAGGGCGGCGAAGAGGACCTCGCCACTGCGGTCGCCGGTGAACATCCGCCCGGTGCGGTTCGCGCCGTGCGCCGCCGGAGCGAGCCCGACGATCAGGATCCGCGCGTCCACCGGCCCGAAGCCGGGGACCGGACGGGCCCAGTAGGTCTCGTCGGCGAACGCCGCGCGCTTGACGCGCGCCACCTCCTCGCGCCACGCCACGAGACGCGGGCACGCACGGCACGAGCAGATCAGGGTGTCCAGTTCCGGAACGGTCCGCGCCGTCCTCGCGGCCGACGGTGCCGCCTCCGGCGCGGTCGTGCGGGCTCGCCTGGACATGGTCCGAGCCTAGGCGCAGCCGTCCACCCGGTCTGCCCGCCCACTTGGATCACTTGTCGCAGGCGATGCCATCTCCGTCGCGATCCAATGCCCGGCGGTAGCCGGGACTCCCGCGGTACATCGGGGCTGCGCCCGCGGCTTTCGCTTCGTCGCAATTGCTGTAATACGCGGATGAAGCATCGGCCGTGGTCGTCCGGGGTGGAGGCACCCGATCGACCGTGGGGACCGGTGTCCGGGTGTTCGTCTCCGTGAGCCCGGGATTCGGTGGGATCCGGGTGCTCGTCGAGGCCACGGCAGTCGTGGTCGGCTCTGTGCTCGTCGGAGGCACAACGGTCGTGGTGGTAGTGACGGTCACTGTCGCCGTCGCTGATTCAGTGACCGTTGCAGTGGCGGTTGGGCCGATCAGACCGCTTGCCGGAGCAGGCTCTTTCGGTGCGCTCGGTAGCATCACGGCCCCTAGGACGAGTGCGATGATCGCGCCCGGCGCAGCCTTCTTCCATGAGGTGAATGGACGGACCAGCATCGCGCCGCAGAGCGCGATGGCGGCTCCCATCAAAACCCCTCCGATGTGTCCGCCCAGCCCAGTCCCACCAATCAGCGACCCGAGGGCAAGTAGCCCGCCGATCGCGATGAGAATCCACCCGACGAGTTGGGCGACGCGCGATCGACCGCCCCCGGATGGCTGCAGGTTCGGCTGACTTCCCGTTGAATCCATGCGTTGTACCTCCCAAACCGGATACGACGATCAGCGGGCCCCCGCATCGCGCCCCGTTGTAGTGACGCTAGACGAATCAGTAGCCGGCAGATAGAGCGGGGAAGCTAACTAGGTCGGCGAAGTATACTGCGGCGCAGTCCTTCTGGATCACTTCGACGATGGGAAGGCGGGACGGGTGAAACGCGAGATTGTGTGCGGCGTGTGACCGACCTGAGGCGCGAATGCTCAGGATATGGGCGAGGCCGGCGGCACCTGTAACGCGCCCCGGCCTCTGTTTCACTGAGCGGTTTACAGTCACGCTCACGAACTTGTTCGAAACTGTAGCAGACCGCGCTCGTGTGTTCCAATCCGTTTCACGCGGGTGAGCGCTTCACAAGCGGGCGTAGGTCTCGATGTCCTCGGAGAACTCCGCCGCCACGGCGGGGGAGACCGTGGCCCGGGTGGCGGCGAGGGCGGCCAGGTAGTCGCCCGTGCTCAATTCCTGGGTGGGCGAGCCGAGCGGCGCGTCGAGCGCCCGCGCGAGGGCATCCTGGGAGGCCCTACGGGCCGCGTACTCGATGTCGGCGGGAGTCATCCCCTCGCTGGCGGCGGTGAGGGCGGCGACATCGACCGTGCCGACCACGTGATCGGGGATGTAGCGGCCCCAGATCGCGGACCGGGCGTCGGCGTCCGGCAGCCCGATCGGCATCACGTAGTCGAAGCGGCCGTGCCGCAGGAACGCGTCGTCGAGTGCGCGCACGAAGTTGGTGGCGCACACCAGCAGTCGTCCCTCCTGGTCTCGGAACTCGGCGACCTGCTTGAGCAGTTCGTTCGTGACGCCCTGCGTGGGTGACGGCGGATCGCCGCGGCGGTGCGAGGCGATCTCCTCGACCTCGTCGATGAACACCACGGCGTGCTCCAGCGAGGCGATCGCCTCGAACGCCGACCGCAGTGCGCCCGCGAGTCCGCCGGGCGAGTCCGCGAGCCGCGAGGGGAAGAGCTCCACGAACGGCCAGTCCAGGCGCGACGCCACCGCCTTCGCGAACGTCGTCTTCCCCGTGCCGGGCGGCCCGAAGAGCATCACCGCGTGCGGCGGCATCACTCCGAACCGCTCGGCCATGTCGGGTCGGGCGAGCGGGGTCACCAGGCGCTGCTCGAGCATCTCCTTCTCGCGCCGCATGCCCGACACGCGGTCCCACAACTGCCGGGGGAGCAGGCGGCCACCGACCTCCTTGAGCAGGTCCAGTTCCCGTCGTTGCACCGGCATCGGCCGCTCCAGGTACCGGACCGGATCCCGTACGACGAAGCCGTTCTCGGACAGGGCGGCGGACGCGTCGTCGTCGCCCGCCGTCAGGACCGACAGCTTCCCGAGTCCGAGGGGCGCCATCCGCCGTTCCAGTGCGTCGAGGACCAGGCCGGCCACCGTCGGGTCGGTGTCGGGCGCGACGTCGAAGAAGACGATCCAGCCCTGCGCGTGCGCAGCACGGCCGACGGCCACCGCGACCACGCGATCGCCCTCCGTGGCGACCATCGCGTGGTCCTGCTGGCACGAGGCGATCACCTCCGCCATCGAGTACACCGGCGGCGTCCCGCGGTTGTAGGCGGCTTCCCAGAGCCGGACGATCGTGTCCAGGTCGTCGTCGTGGAACTCGCGGATGTGGGCCGTCATGCACGCAGTGTGGCACGCATCACAGGAGTGCGCCCGCCGGTTTTGCGCTCGCAGTCGTGGCGGGTCGACGACGAGCGGGGCGGGCTCCTCACTGCCGGGGCGGAGTCTCCGCGGGCTGCGCGACGCGGCGGATCCACACGGTCGCCGCGAGCGAGATGAGGGCGGTCGCACAGAGATAGCCCGCCGCGGTCCACGGCGCACCGTCGGCCCCGTGGATGAGCGCGGTCAGGATGAGGGGAGTGAGGCCCGAGGCGTAGATCCCCGAGAACTGGTAGACGACGGACAGGCCCGTGTACCGGACTTTCGTGGGGAACAGGCTCGCGAAGAAGGTGCCCTGCGCGGCGTAGAAGACACCGTGGATCAGGCCGAACACGACGATGAGGCCCACGGTGAACCAGACGATGGAGGCGGTGCCGAACAGCGCGAACACCGGGAACACGGCGACGCCGTAGAGCAGAACGCCGGTGCCGTACACGCGCGCCGCGCCGTGCCGATCCACGAGCACGCCGGCGAACGGGATCACCACCGCCATCACCAGGGCCGCCGCGGTGACCGCGAGCAGGACCTCGACCTTGTTCATCGCGAGCGTCGCCGTGGCGTAGGTGATGGCGAAGACGCCCCACGTGTTGAAGGCGCTGCCCTCCGCCCACCGCGCGAGGCAGCCCGCGATGGTGTTGCGTCGCAGGATCGGATCGCCGAGGAGCTGACGCAGCGGTGCGCGGGTGGTGTCCAGGGTGGCTCGGGCCGCGACGAAGGCGGGTGTCTCGTCGACGGCCAGGCGTACGACGATGCCGATCACCACCAACACGATGGACACCGCGAAGGCGATGCGCCATCCGAAGCGGAGGAACTGGTCGTCGTCGAACACTGTCTGGAGCAGGGCGAAGACAGCCGTGCCGAGCCCGAGCCCCAATGCGAGCCCGATCTGCGGGACAGCGCCGAAGCGGCCCCTGCGACCCTCGGGCGCGTGCTCGACGGCGAGCAGCACCGCGCCCGCCCACTCGCCGCCGAGTGCGAAACCCTGCACGATCCGCAGGATCAGCAGAAGGACCGGCGCGAGCACGCCGACCTGCCCGGCGGTGGGCAGCGCGCCCATGAGGGCCGTCGCCACACCCATCAGCAGCATCGTGAGCGCCAGCGTCTGCCGCCGCCCTATCCGGTCGCCGATGTGTCCGAAGACCAGACCGCCGATCGGCCGCATCACGAAGCCGACGGCGAAGGTGACGAAGCTCAACATGGTTCCCACGAACGAACTCGTGTCCGGGAAGAAGAGCTTGTTGAACACGAGCGACGCGGCCGTCGAGTAGAGGAAGAAGTCGTACCACTCCACCGTCGTGCCCAGTAGCGACGCCGCGATCACGCGCCGCAGCTGGGAGCGGTCGGGCGCGGACGGGGCGGGGGCGTCGTCGACGGTGGCGGTGCTCACCGACCGGAAGCTATCGGCGGGCTGCGGTACCTGTCACCGGTTGTGCTCGCGGTGACCGCAATCGGGTGGTGTGCACGGCGGTCCAGTGCGCGCGCCGGGGACGGTCAGCCGAACAGCTTCCGCCGGTCCGAGTGGAAGAACGTGACGAACGTGATCGCCCCGCAGAGCAGGCCGGCCGTGAGGATCACCTGGGGGCCGGTGACGAAGGAGCCGATGACGCCGCCGACCGCCGCCCCCAGGACGAACCCCGTGTAGACGAGGGCGTACCCGAGCCAGTCGTAGACGGAGCCGTTGCCGGTCGCGTGCCGCTCGATGCCCTGACCGAGTTTGACCAGCGTGCCCGTCACGTAGGACAGGGGGACCGAGACCTCGCCGTTCTTCGTGAACGAGGTGTTCAGCGCGCCCAGCGAGAAGGTGATGATGAGGATGGGGACGAAGCGCACCTCGGGCTCGGCGAAGCCGTCCAGGGCGAAGTCCGTCGCCGAGGCGATGAGGAGCCCCGCGGTGGTGAGCACCGTCGGGCCGTGCGGGTGGTTCTGCCAGAAGAAGCGGCGGCAGACCGACGCGACGACGACGCCGGTGACGAAGGCGACGATGAGGGCCGTTGCGGCGAGTGCGCCCGCGCCCGGGACCTGCTGCGCGTCGGACGCCTTGAACCACGTGAGGACCGCGCGCTCGGTGTTGCCCGTCATGAAGGTGACGAAGTATCCGGCCGAGTGCAGGAACGCGACCGCGCCGACCATGCCCGCCATGGCGGCGAGGAGCCAGGACAAGCGTGCGTCGGGTCCGATCGCGGCGTCCCGGGAGACGACCGGGCGGGGCTGCTGCTTCGTGGGCTCGTGCTCCGTCGAGGTGGTCATTCCCCATGGTTACCGGCGCCGGGTGCCCTTCGCCGGGTGGCCGCACGGGCTCACATCCGGGGTCCGATCGGTGACACACCACAGTGTGTAGTGAGAGAGGCCGGGGTCACTCGGGAGGCGGGTCCGAGGCCAGGAAGTCGCGCTGGAACACGCCCATGAGCCGCGCGTCACGGTACCGGCCGTTGGAGAAGTACTGCTCGCGGAGGAGTCCCTCCTGCGTGAAGCCCAGCTTCTCGTAGACGTGCGCGGCCTTCTCGTTGGCGACGTCGACGTAGAGGTACACCTTGTGGAGGTTGAGGATTCGGAACGCGTAGTCGAGCGCCTTGCGGGTGGCGGGTCCCGCGTAGCCCTTCCCCTGCGCGGACGGCGCGACGATGATCTGGAACTCGCAGTTCCGGTGGATCACGTTGATCTCGACGAGCTCCACCAGGCCCACCGGCAGCCCGTCGTACTGAATGATGAAGCGTCGCTCACGCTCATCGTGGATGTGTCGTTCGTAGATGTCCTCGAGCTCCGCCAGTGCGTCGAAGGGCTCCTCGAACCAGTACGACATCACCGCCCTGTCGTTGAACAGGCCGTGCACGAACCTCAGGTCCGTGCGCTCCATCGCGCGCAGCGTGAGTTCCACACCGCCAGCGTAGGGCGTCCGCGCGCCCGGAGAGCTGCGATCGCCGACGGTACCGGGGCGGCCGGAGGGGGACTCGGCGCTACACCGCGAGCCCGATGCCGAGGAAGAGCACCGCGAGCACCGGCGCGGAGCCCTGGACCGCGGCGGCGCGGAGCTTGGTCCGGTCCGAGAGGGCGAGCACGAGCGCCGCTGCGAGCATGGAGCCGACGCCCACCAGCACCAGCGTCGCGCCGACGGCGCGCTGCGGGCCCACGAGGGCGAGACCCACGAACACCGCGATCGCGAGGAACAGGTTGTAGAAGCCCTGATTGAAGGCGAGGGGCCGGGTGATCTCCGCCGTCTCCTCCGTCGTGCCGAAGGCGGCGCGCGAGCGCGGCGAGGTCCATGCGATCGATTCCAGGTAGAAGATGAAGCAGTGCACGAGTGCCGCGACGGCGGCGAAGGCGAGTCCGAGGGCGATCATGGACTCATCATCGTCGACGGTCCGCCGCACGGCGCCGACGGTCGGCCGGACGCGTTCGCCGGACCCCGCCCGGGCTGTCAGCGGCCGCGCGCCGTCGCGTACTCTTGTCCGAGTGCCGTGGGCCCGACGTCGGTCCCGTGCTGCCCGCAGGAAACCGCACACATCACGCGGCGCTCCTGCTGATACCAACCCGAGGAGAACGAGTGAAGAGCACCGTCGAGCAGCTGAGCCCGACTCGCGTCCGCCTGAGCGTCGAGGTTCCCTTCGACGAGCTCGCGCCCGATTTCGATCGTGCGTACGAGGCTCTCGCGCAGCAGGTCAACATCCCCGGCTTCCGGAAGGGCAAGGCTCCCGCGAAGCTGATCGAGGCGCGCGTCGGCCGCGACGCCGTCCTCTCGCAGGTGATCAATGACGCGCTGCCCGGCAAGTACAGCCAGGCCGTCCTGGACGCCGACGTCAAGGCGCTCGGCCAGCCCGAGATCGACATCGACAAGCTCGAGTACGGCGAGACCTTCTCGTTCACCGCCGAGGTCGACGTGCGCCCCGAGATCACGCTGCCCGACTACTCGTCCATCGAGGTCGAGGTCCCCTCCCTCGAGGTCACCGACGCCGACGTCGATGAGCAGGTCGAGGGGCTCCGCGCCCGCTTCGGCACCCTCAAGGGCGTCGACCGCGCCGTCGAGACCGGCGACTTCGTCACCATCGACCTGTCGGCCACTGTCGACGGCAAGGACGTCGAGGACGCCAAGACCACCGGCCTCTCGCACGAGGTCGGCTCCGGGAACCTCATCGACGGCCTCGACGAGGCCCTCGTCGGCCTGAAGTCCGGCGAGTCCAAGGAGTTCACCACCACCCTCGTGGCCGGCGAGTTCGCGGGCCAGGAGGCGGAGGTCACCGTCACCGTCGACTCCGTCAAGGAGCGCGAGCTGCCCGAGCTGGACGACGAGTTCGCCCAGCTGGCGAGCGAGTTCGACACCGTCGAGGAGCTGCGCGCCGACCTGCGTGAGCGCGTCGAGCAGAACAAGAAGCTGGGTCAGGCCGCGGACATCCGCGACGCCGTGCTCGACAAGCTTCTCGAGGCCGTCGAGGTGCCGCTGCCCGAGGCCGTCGTCAAGGAGCAGGCCGACGCCAACGTGCACGACGTGCTGCACCAGGTGGGCCACAACGAGGAGCTCCTCGAGACCGCCCTCAAGGCGCAGGGCACCACCCGCGAGGAGTTCGAGACCCAGGCGCGCGAGTCCGCCGAGAAGCAGGTCAAGGTGCAGCTGCTCCTCGACGCGATCGCCGACGCCCAGGACGTGCAGGTCGACCAGCAGGAGCTGCAGGAGCACATCCTGTTCCAGTCGCAGCGCTACGGCATGCAGCCGGCGGAGTTCATCCAGCAGATCCAGCAGGCCGGCCAGCTGCCCGCCCTCTTCCAGGAGGTCCGTCGGGGCAAGGGCCTCGCGGACGTCGTGCTCGAGGTCACGGTCAAGGACGCCGACGGCAACGTCGTCGACACCAAGGCGCTGTTCGACCGCGAGGACGCCGGCGAGGAGCTCGCGGAGGAGGCCGCCGCCGAGGAGGACGTGGTCGCCGAGGCCGAGGAGATCGCGGCCGAGGCCGACGAGAAGTAGCACCCGCGGAGCGCCCCGCAGCCGGACCGGCTGCGGGGCGTTTCTGCCCTCAGCGGAGCCGAGCGTGCCGGGGGACGTACCCGCCCTGCACGTTCGTTAGTGTCGATGACAGCAAAGAAAGGCAGGGAGCAGCGGATGACCTCCAACCCCATCATGCGGTCCGGAATGGCCGGCCTGAACCTGAACGATTCGGTGTACAGCCGCCTCCTGGAGTCGCGGATCATCTTCCTCGGCAGCGAGGTGAACGACGACATCGCCAACCAGCTCTGCGCGCAGATGCTGCTGCTGTCGGCCGAGGACCCGACCAAGGACATCAACCTCTACATCAACTCGCCCGGCGGCAGCATCTCCGCCGGTATGGCGATCTTCGACACCATGGAGTTCGTCGAGTGCGACGTCGCGACCTACGCGATGGGCATGGCCGCCTCGATGGGTGAGTTCCTGCTCGCCGCCGGCACCAAGGGCAAGCGCTACGCCCTGCCCCACGCCCGCATCATGATGCACCAGCCGTCCGCCGGCATCGGTGGTACCGCGGCCGACATCGCCATCCAGGCCGAGCTGTTCCGCAAGACCAAGGTGGAGATGAACCGGCTGAACGCCCAGTTCACCGGCCAGCCGATCGAGAAGATCGAGTCCGACGCCGACCGCGACAAGTGGTTCACGGCCGAGGAGGCCCGGGACTACGGCTTCGTCGACCACGTCGTCAGCCGCGCGAGCTCCGTCAAGTAGCGAGAGGACCACTTGAAATGACTGAGGGTTACCCCACCACGATGTCGGCCCAGGGCCTGCACGTCCCCGCCACCGGCCGCTACGACGTCCCGTCGTTCATCGAGCGCGCGGCGAACGGCAACGAGCGCGTCACCAACCCGTACTCGAAGCTGTTCGACGAGCGGATCATCTTCCTCAAGAACCAGATCGACGAGGTCTCGGCGAACGACGTGATGGCCCAGATCCTGGTGCTCGAGTCGCAGGATCCGGATCGCGACATCACGATCTACATCAACTCGCCCGGCGGCAGTCTGTACGACGCCCTCGGCATCTACGACACCATGCAGTACGTGCACTGCGACGTCGCGACGGTCGTGCTCGGCACCGCCGCCTCGGCCGCGGCGATCCTGCTCGCCGGTGGCACCCCGGGCAAGCGCGCCGCGCTGCCCAACTCGACGGTGCTGATCCACCAGCCGCGCACGGGCGGCTCGATGCGCGGCCAGGTCTCCGACCTCGAGATCCAGGCCGCCGAGATGGAGCGTGCGCGCAACCGTCTCGACGAGATCCTCGCGAGCCACACGGGGCAGACGGTCGAGCAGATCCGCAAGGACACCGACCGGGACAACATCCTCACGGCCGAGCAGGCCAAGGAGTACGGCATCGTCGACACGGTGTTCCCGTACCGCAAGGCCTCCGCGAAGTAATTCGGAGCAGGACATCGGGGGTCGCGACACGCCGCGTGAGCGGGTTCCGCGGCCCCCGGTGCCACCTCTAGCAAGCTATTCATATCGGTCGCCGGGACGGAAGTTCGCGGGTACCGTCGTACTAGAGACGCCACCTGACGTGCATCGCGGCAGGCGGGTCATCGGCAAGGGAAGTAGGCACTGGGCATGGCACGGATCGGGGACGGCGCAGACCTGTTGAAGTGCTCCTTCTGCGGAAAGAGCCAGAAGCAGGTCAAGAAGCTGATCGCGGGTCCCGGCGTGTACATCTGCGATGAGTGCATCGACCTGTGCAACGAGATCATCGAAGAGGAACTGGCCGAGACCAGTGACGTGAAGCTGGACGAGCTGCCCAAGCCCGTCGAGATCCGGGACTTCCTCGACAACTACGTCATCGGGCAGGACTCGGCCAAGCGGAACCTCGCGGTGGCCGTGTACAACCACTACAAGCGCATCCAGGCCGGTGAGCGCAAGGACGCCCGCGGCGAGAGCGTGGAGCTGGCGAAGTCCAACATCCTGATGCTCGGCCCCACCGGCTGCGGCAAGACCTACCTCGCGCAGACCCTGGCGAAGATGCTCAACGTGCCCTTCGCCATCGCCGACGCGACGGCCCTCACCGAGGCCGGGTACGTGGGTGAGGACGTGGAGAACATCCTCCTCAAGCTGATCCAGGCCGCCGACTACGACGTCAAGCGCGCCGAGACCGGCATCATCTACATCGACGAGGTCGACAAGATCGCGCGCAAGAGCGAGAACCCGTCGATCACCCGCGACGTCTCCGGCGAGGGCGTGCAGCAGGCCCTGCTGAAGATCCTCGAGGGAACGCAGGCCAGCGTCCCGCCGCAGGGCGGCCGCAAGCACCCGCATCAGGAGTTCATCCAGATCGACACGACGAACGTCCTGTTCATCGTCGCCGGCGCGTTCGCCGGGCTGGAGAAGGTCGTGGGCGACCGCATCGGCAAGCGCGGCCTCGGCTTCGGCAACGAGGTGCGTTCGAAGGCCGAGGTCGACACCGTCGATCACTTCGCCGACGTGCTGCCCGAGGACCTCATCAAGTTCGGCCTCATCCCCGAGTTCATCGGCCGTCTTCCCGTCATCGCCTCCGTCTCGAACCTCGACAAGGAGTCGCTGGTCTCGATCCTCTCGGAGCCGAAGAACGCCCTCGTGAAGCAGTACCAGCGCCTGTTCGAGATGGACGGCGTGGAGCTCGAGTTCGATGACGACGCCCTCGGCGCCATCGCCGACCAGGCCATCCACCGGGGGACCGGTGCCCGTGGCCTGCGCGCCATCATGGAAGAGGTGCTCAACCCCGTCATGTTCGACATCCCGTCGCGCGACGACGTGGCGAAGGTCGTCGTGACAGGGGAGACGGTGCGTGACAACGTGCTGCCCACCATCGTGCCCCGCAAGCGCTCCCGCGACGAGCGTCGCGAGAAGAGCGCGTAACCGCGCATCGACTGTGCCCCCGGCCGAATCGGCCGGGGGCACAGTCGCTTCCGGGTATCGCGCAGAGCCGTACGGTCAGCGGGCGCGCTGCACCCGCGCCTCGTCCCACACGGGCTCCGGCGCCTCCCGGACGGCGCCGTCGGACCCGAACACCAGGAACCGGTCGAAGGACCGCGCGAACCACCGGTCGTGCGTCACCGCCAGCACCGTCCCCTCGTACGCCTCCAACGCGGCCTGCAGCGCCTCGGCGCTCTCCAGGTCCAGGTTGTCCGTCGGCTCGTCGAGGAGCAGGGCGGTGCTGCCCGCGAACTCCAGGAGCAGCACCTGGAAGCGGGCCTGCTGCCCGCCGGACAGGTTCTCGAAGCGCTGCTCCGCCTGTCCGTGCAGCTCGTACCGGCGCAGCGCCGGCATCGATCGCCCGAGGTCCGCCGCGTGCTCGTCGCGGAGGATCTCCACCAGCGTGCGGCCCTGCAGCTCCGGGTGCGCGTGCGTCTGGGCGAAGTGGCCCGGCACCACCCGGGCGCCGAGCGTCGCCTCACCCGAGTGGGCGACGTCCTCCCCGGCGAGCAAACGCAGGAAATGCGACTTCCCGGAGCCGTTCGAGCCGAGTACCGCGACCCGCTCGCCGTAGAAGACCTCGAGGTCGAAGGGCTGCATCAGCCCCGTGAGCTCCAGGTTCTTCGCCGTGACCGCGCGCACCCCGGTGCGGCCGCCGCGCAGCCGCATGGAGATCTCCTGCCGTCGGGGCGGTTCGGGCGGCGGACCGGCCTCCTCGAACCGGCGCAACCGGGTCTGCGCCGCCTGGTACCGCGAGGCCATGCCGTCGTTGAACTTCGCCTGCTCGCGTAGCGTCAGCACCAGCTTCTTCAGCTGCTGGTGCCGCTCGTCCCAGCGGCGGCGCAGCTCGTCGAACCGCGCGAAGCGCTCGTCGCGAGCCTGGTGGAAGGTGGCGAAGCCGCCGCCGTGCACCCACGTGTCCGAGCCGCCGGGAGCGGGCTCGACGGCGACGATCCGGGTGGCCGCGCGAGCGAGTAGCTCTCGGTCGTGACTGACGAACAGGACCGTCTTCGGCGTCTGTCGCAGCTGCTCCTCGAGCCACTCCTTGCCGGGCACGTCCAGGTAGTTGTCCGGCTCGTCGAGCAGCAGGACCTCGGCGTCGCCGCGCAACAGCGCCTCGAGCGCCAGGCGCTTCTGCTCGCCGCCGGAGAGCGAGGTGAGGCCCCGCCACTGCGCCCGGTCGTACGGAACGCCCAGCGCGGCGATCGTGCACGCGTCCCACAGCGTCTCGGCCGCGTAGCCGCCGGCGTCACCCCACTCGGTGAGCGCCGTCGCGTACCGCATCTGGGTGGCGTCGCCGTCGTCCTCCATGAGCGCCAGCTCCACCGCGTCGAGCTCGCGCGCCGCCGCCTGCAGGCGCGGGGGCGAGACCGACAGCAGCAGGTCCCGCACGGTGCGCTCGTCGCGCACCGATCCGATGAACTGAGGCATCACTCCGACGCCACCGCTGGAGGTCACCGCGCCGCCGTGCGGCTCCACCTCGCCCGAGAGCAGTCGCAGCAGAGTCGTCTTGCCGGCACCGTTGCGGCCGACGAGTGCGGCAACGGCACCGTCGCCGATCCGGAACGAGACGTCGCCGAGCAACGCCCGCCCGTCGGGGAGGTAGTAGTCCACGTGGGTGGCTTCGAGATGTCCCATTCGTCCCATCCTGAAGGTCGGGGCCGGGCGCGCGCCACCGGTTTTCCGGGACACCGCGCACCGTCAAAAGCCCCGCGGAAACCGCTCGAGTGCGCTGACTAGAATCGTGGGGTGACTACTGAGCCGCAGACCGCCGCAGACCGACTTCCCGCCGCCTGGGAGCCCGGTGCGGTAGAGGCGGGCATCTACCGCGGCTGGGTCGAGGCGGGCTACTTCACGGCCGACAACACCTCACCCAAGCCCGCGTTCTCGGTGGTCCTGCCGCCCCCCAATGTGACGGGCAGCCTGCACCTGGGGCACGCGCTCGACCAGACCATCACCGATGCGCTCTGCCGCCGCAAGCGGATGCAGGGATTCGAGGTGCTGTGGCTGCCGGGCACCGACCACGCCGGCATCGCCACCCAGTCGCTGGTCGAGAAGCAGCTCGCCGCCGAGGGCACGAGCCGCCGGGAGATCGGCCGCGAGAAGTTCCTCGAGCGCGCGTGGGCCTTCAAAGAGGCCAGCCACGGCAACATCACCGGCCAGATGCGGCGGATCGGTGTGGGCATCGACTGGTCGCGGGAACGGTTCACCATGGACGAGGGCCTGTCCCGCGCCGTCCAGACCATCTTCAAGCAGCTCTTCGACGCGGGCCTGATCTACCGTGCGGAGCGCCTGGTCAACTGGTCGCCCGTGCTCCAGACCGGCATCTCCGACCTCGAGGTCGACCACAAGGAGGTCGACGGCGAGCTGGTGTCCTTCCGCTACGGCTCGCTCAACGACGACGAACCGCACATCGTGTGCGCCACGACGCGACTGGAGACGATGCTCGGGGACACCGCGATCGCCGTCCACCCCGACGACGAGCGCTACCGAGCCCTCGTCGGAACCACGCTCGAACACCCCTTCCTGGACCGCCGCATCCCCGTCGTGGCCGACGACTACGTCGACCCCGAGTTCGGCTCCGGCGCCGTGAAGATCACGCCCGCCCACGACCCCAACGACTTCGCGCTGGGCCAGCGGCACGGTCTGCCGATGCCCACGATCATGGACGAGACCGCCCACATCACCGGCACCGGAACCCGGTTCGACGGCATGGACCGCTTCGTCGCCCGCAAGGCGATCCGCGACGCCCTCGCCGAGCAGGGCCGCATCGTCAAGGAGGTGCGCCCGTACCGGCACAGTGTCGGCCACAGCGAGCGCTCCGGCGAGCCGATCGAGCCGCGCCTGTCGATGCAGTGGTGGGTCAAGGTCGACCGGCTGTCCAAGGCCGCGGGGGACGCGGTGCGCGGCGGCGACACCACCATCGTCCCCGAGTCGCTCGCCCCGCGCTTCTTCGACTGGGTCGACGAGATGCACGACTGGAACATCTCCCGGCAGCTGTGGTGGGGGCACCGCATCCCCGTCTGGTACGGGCCGGCCGACGCCGAGGGCAACCGCGACGTGGTCTGCTGCGGCCCGGACGACACCCCGCCCGCCGGCTACGAGCAGGACCCCGACGTCCTCGACACCTGGTTCAGCTCCGGCCTGTTCCCGTTCTCGACGATGGGCTGGCCCGAGCAGACGGCGGACCTGGCGAAGTTCTATCCCACGTCCACCCTGGTCACCGGCTACGACATCATCTTCTTCTGGGTCGCCCGGATGATGATGTTCGGCACGTTCATCGGCGAGGAGCCGCAGGCGCCCGGCACGGTGCCCTTCCGCGAGGTGCTGCTGCACGGCCTGGTGCGTGACGAGTTCGGCCGCAAGATGTCGAAGTCGAAGGGCAACGGCATCGACCCGCTCGACTGGGTCGACGAGTACGGGGCCGACGCGCTGCGCTTCACCCTGGCCCGCGGCACCATCCCCGGTGCGGATCTCAACGTGGGCGCCGACGCCGCCGCGAGCAGCCGGAAGTTCGCCACCAAGCTGTTCAACGCCACCAAACTGGCGCTGATGAACGACGCGCGGGTCGGCGACCTGCCGGATCGTGCCGACCTCACGGACGCCGACCGCTGGATCCTCGACCGTCTCGCCGCGGTCCAGGCCGAGGCCGACGCGGCGTTCGACGCCAACGAGCTGGGCAAGGCCTGCGAGGCCCTGTACCACTTCGCGTGGGACGAGCTGTGCGACTGGTACCTCGAGGTCGCCAAGCTGCAGCTGCACGCCGCCAACGACCGGGGAGACGTGGCGCTCGGCGAGAACACCCGCCTCGTCCTCGGGAAGGCCCTCGACGTCGTCCTGCGCATGCTGCATCCGACGATGCCCTTCGTCACCGAGGTGCTGTGGAAGGCCCTCACCGGCGGCACGTCGCTCGTGATCGCCGACTGGCCGTCGCGCGACTGGGCCCCCGCGGAGATCCCGGCCGACGGGGTCGAATCGGCCCGCCGCTTCGCGGATCTCCAGCGCCTGGTCACCGAGATCCGCCGGTTCCGCAGCGATCAGCTGCTCAAGCCGGGGCAGCGCGTCGCCGCCCGACTGACCGGTCTCGACGAGGCGGGCCTGACCTCCCTCGCGCCCGCCGCCGCGAGCCTGTGCCGGCTCACCCCGCCGGAGGCGGGTTTCGCCGCCACCGCCTCGCTGGAGGTCCGCCTCGCGGGAGGCACCGTCACCGTCGAGCTGGACACGTCCGGCACCGTCGACCTCGGGGCCGAGCGGGCGCGCCTGGAGAAGGACCTCAAGGCCGCGCAGAAGGAGCTCGACGGGACCTCGGCCAAGTTGGGCAACGAGGCCTTCCTCGCAAAGGCGCCCGACGCCGTCGTCGACAAGATCCGCACGCGGCAGACCGTCGCGCAGGAGGAGGTCGAGCGCCTCACCGCCCGGATCGCGCAGCTCGGCGGGGGCGCCGCGTGACGGTGCCCGCCTTCGCCGCCGACCCCGACGACCTCGCCGAACTGGCCCAGGTCGAGGCGGAACTGGATCAGCGATGGCCGGAGACGAAGATCGAGCCGTCGCTCACGCGCATCTCCGCGCTGATGCAGCTGCTGGGATCCCCGCAGGACGCGTACCCCTCGATCCAGGTCGCGGGCACCAACGGTAAGTCGTCGACCGCGCGGATGATCGACTCCCTGCTGCTGGCCTTCTCCCGCCGGACGGGCCGGATCACCAGCCCGCACCTGCAGCTGGCCACCGAGCGCATCGCGATCGACGGTGCGCCGCTCACCGCGAAGCAGTACGTCGAGACCTACCGCGAGCTCGAGCCGTACATCGAACTCGTCGATCAGCAGTCCGAGGCGGCCGACGGCCCGCGGATGAGCAAGTTCGAGGTGCTCACCGCGATGGCCTTCGCCGCGTTCGCCGAGGCCCCCGTCGACGTGGCCGTCGTGGAGGTCGGTCTCGGCGGCACCTGGGACGCCACCAACGTGGTGACCGCGGAGGTCGCCGTCATCACGCCGATCGGACTCGACCACGTCGAGATCCTCGGACCCGACCTCGCGTCGATCGCGGGGGAGAAGGCCGGCATCGTCAAGCGCGCACCCGAGCGGCTGATCCCCAAGGACACCGTGATGATCGTGGGCAAGCAGGAACCCGCGGCCATGGACGTGCTGCTGCGCAGGGCGGTGGAGACCGACGCGGCGGTCGCGCGCGAGGGCTCCGAGTTCGCGGTCGTCGAGCGGCGCGTCGCGGTCGGCGGGCAGCAGCTGACCCTCCAGGGGCTGGGCGGCGTCTACGACGACGTCTTCCTCCCGCTGCACGGCGAGCACCAGGCCAACAACGCCGCGGTCGCACTCGCCGCCGTCGAGGCCTTCTTCGGTGCCGGTGCGGACCAGCAGCTCGACATCGACACGGTGCGTGAGGGTTTCGCGAAGTCGGCCTCGCCCGGCCGTCTGGAGCGGGTGCGCAGCGCCCCGACGGTGCTCGTCGACGCCGCCCACAACCCGCACGGTGCGCAGGCGCTGGCCCGGACCATCGAGACCGAGTTCGGGTTCCGCACCCTCATCGGCGTCGTGTCCGTGCTCGCCGACAAGGACGCCATCGGCGTGCTCACGGCGCTCGAGCCGGTGCTCGACACCGTCGTCGTGACCCACAACGGCTCGCCCCGTGCGCTCGAGGTCGAGCGGCTCGCGGCGATCGCCGAGGAGATCTTCGGCGAGGACCGCGTGGTCACCTCGCCCACCATGGTCGACGCGGTGGAGACGGCCGTTGCGCTCGCCGACCAGGAATCGGATGACGAGGACGGGCCCGCCTCCGGCGTCGGCGTGCTCATCACGGGTTCCGTGGTCACCGCCGGTGCTGCGCGCTCGCTGTTCGGAAAGGAACCCCAGTGACCGAACCCCAGCGGTTCACGCCGCCGCCCAAGGACCCGTGGAAGAGCTTCCGCGGCATCCTCTCGGGCACCCTGATCCTCGAGATGATCGTGATCCTGCTGGCGCTGCCCGTCGTGGTCCGGCTCTCGCCGGGCCTCTCCGGGCTCAAGATCGCATACGTGCTGGTGCTCGCGGCACTCATGTTCGGCGGATGCATGGTCGTCAAGAAGCCGTGGGCCGTTCCCGCCTTCCTCGCGCTGCAGGTCGCGGTCATCGCCGGGTTCGTCGTGCACTGGGGGATCGGTGCGGTCGGCGTCGTGTTCGGGATCGTCTGGGCGTACATCGCCTACATCCAGCGCGACGTGAAGCAGCGGATGGCCCAGGGGCGCCTACCGGGGCAGGAACCCGTCACCGAGTGAACGCGCCCCCGGACGGTGCCGTTACGCTGTTGCCCGTGACTGAGCGGACTCTGATTCTGATCAAGCCCGACGGCGTGCGGCGCGGCCTCACCGGGGACATCCTGGCGCGCATCGAGAAGAAGGGGCTGACGATCGCGGCCCTCGAACTCAAGCACGTCTCCACCGAGGTGGCCGAGGGCCACTACGCCGAGCACAAGGACAAGCCGTTCTTCGGCTCGCTCCTCGAGTTCATCACCTCGGGTCCCGTCGTGGCCGCGGTGCTCGAAGGGCCTCGGGCCATCGCCGCGTTCCGGCAGATCGCGGGCGGCACCGATCCGGTCGAGAAGGCCGCGCCCGGCACCATCCGCGGCGACTTCGGTCTCGAGACCCAGGAGAACCTGGTGCACGGCTCCGACTCGCCCGAGTCCGCCGAGCGCGAGATCGCCCTGTGGTTCCCCGGCCTCGCCTGACCTGCCAGAACCTGTTCCACACCCCCTGATCCTCCCGGGCCCGCCCGCGCGTTTCGCGCGGCGCGGGCCCGATACTTTTCCGCACTGCCTGTGGCGTGTGGGATACTGACCTCGGACGCACGTCGGCGCGCGCAAACCGCGCAGCGCCGACCGGCCCGGCTGGTTCGCAGAACGTGGAACCAGCGTGCGCCACGCACGAGACACGTGCAGACCTTGACAAACGTGGGGCGGTAGGAGAACTCCTTCGCCCGCACCACATGACACGCCCCCGCGTGGCCGCGACCAGCAGTGATCGCGCCCGGGGGTCGGTAGGAGATACTGAGTGGCCGACAACACGTCGCCGGAAGAACAGAACAACGAAGCTCGGGAGGAGTTCCCGCAGAAGCTGCGCGTGCACGCACTGGCGCGTCTGCTGGGCCTCACCAGCAAGGAGGTGCTCGCGCACCTCGGCGAGCTGGGCTTCGTCGCGCGCAGCGCGCACTCGAGCATCGATCGCAGTGCCGCCGAGCGTGTCCGTGATCGGGTCGCCGAACTGACGGGGGCCGGGTCGGGGGACGCGGCGCCCGCTGCGCAGTCGCCCGAGCCCGCCGCTGCCGAAGCGATCGAGGCCGCTGCCGAAGCGACCGAGGCCGGACGGCCCGCGCCGGCTGAGCAGCCGGTTCAGGAGAGCACACCGTCGCTGTTCTCGGCCGCCGCGGTGGCCGAGCCCGTCGTGGAGCGGGCGCCCGCGGCGCCGTTCGACGCGAACGCACCCCTCTTCCTGCAGCCCGAGCAGGTGGAACCCGCGCCGCGCAAGGCTCGCGCCGCCAAGAAGGACGCCGAGGGCGCCCCGGAGGCCGCGGCGACCGCTGACGCGCCCACCACCGAGGGCGCGGCCGCGGCCGCGACCGACGCCGCGGCCGCCGACGGCCAGGGCTCCGCCGTGGGCGAGGCGGCGGAATCCGCACCGTCGACCGAGCAGAACGGCGACGACGAGGCCGGCGGCAACCGCCGGCGCCGTCGCGGGCGCCGGGGGCGTGGTCGTGGGCGCGGCGAGAACGCCGACGAGCAGGACGGCCAGGAGCAGAACGACGGCGCCAGGACCGCGGACGCCGAGACGCCCGCGGCGGACGAGGCCGCGCCGGCCGACGGCGCGAAGCCGGACGCGGAGAAGGCCGACGGCGAGAAGACGGATGAGACCCCGTCGGGCGAGGCCGAGGGCGACGACGTCGAGGACGTGACCGATGGCGGCTCGCGCCGTCGCCGGCGCCGCCGCCGCCGGCGCGCCGGGACGGGGGAGGACGGCGCGGAGGCGGCGTCGTCCGACGATCCGCCCAACACGGTCGTGCACGAGCGCGAGCCGCGGCAGCGCACGCGCCGCGACGAGGTGCGCGGCATCAGCGGATCGACCCGACTGGAGGCCAAGCGCCAGCGCCGGCGCGACGGCCGCGACACCGTGCGCCGCCGCCCGCCGATCCTCACGGAGTCGGAGTTCCTCGCCCGTCGTGAGTCCGTCGACCGGGTGATGGTCGTGCGGGAGCGCACCGGCGTCGGCCCGTCCGAGGGCCAGGACGGGCACACCGTCCCGCATCCGCAGGACTACACCCAGGTCGCCGTCCTCGAGGACGGCGTGCTGGTGGAGCACTTCGTCACGTCGTCGAGTTCGGCGTCGATGGTCGGCAACATCTACCTGGGCCGCGTGCAGAACGTGCTGCCGTCGATGGAGGCCGCCTTCGTCGACATCGGCCGCGGCCGCAACGGCGTCCTCTACGCCGGCGAGGTCAATTGGGACGCCGCCGGCCTCGACGGCAACGCCCGCAAGATCGAGCAGGCCCTCAAGCCCGGCGATCAGGTGCTGGTGCAGGTGTCCAAGGACCCGGTGGGGCACAAGGGCGCGCGCCTGACCACGCAGATCTCGCTCGCCGGACGCTTCCTGGTGTACGTGCCCGGTGGCGGTTCCGCGGGCATCTCGCGCAAGCTGCCCGACACCGAGCGCAAGCGCCTCAAGGAGATCCTCAAGGAGATCGTCCCGGCCGATGCGGGCGTCATCATCCGCACCGCCTCCGAGGGCGTGAGCGCCGAGGAGCTCGCGGGCGACGTCGCGCGCCTGCAGGCCCAGTGGGCCGAGATCGAGGAGGCATCCTCCCAGAAGGGCGTCAAGGCGCTCTACGAGGAGCCCGACCTCCTGGTCAAGGTCGTGCGCGACCTGTTCAACGAGGACTTCAGCAAGCTCGTCATCGAGGGCGGTCGCGCCTGGGACACGGTGGAGAAGTACGTCTCCACCGTCGCGCCCGACCTGCTGCCCCGCGTGGAGAAGTTCGAGAAGGCCCATGCCGACGCCGCGGACGTCTTCGCGACCTACCGCATCGACGAGCAGCTCGCCAAGGCGATGGACCGCAAGGTCTGGCTGCCCTCGGGCGGCACGCTGGTCATCGACCGCACCGAGGCCATGACGGTGGTCGACGTCAACACGGGCAAGTTCACCGGCGCCGGCGGCAACCTCGAGGAGACTGTCACCCGGAACAACCTCGAGGCGGCCGAGGAGATCGTGCGGCAGATGCGCCTGCGCGACATCGGCGGCATGATCGTCGTCGACTTCATCGACATGGTCCTCGAATCCAACCGCGATCTCGTGCTGCGCCGCCTCACCGAGGCGCTCGGCCGCGACCGCACCCGGCACCAGGTCTCCGAGGTCACCTCGCTCGGCCTGGTCCAGATGACCCGCAAGCGGATCGGTACCGGGCTCGTCGAGGCCTTCTCGACGCCGTGCCAGGCGTGCGGCGGTCGCGGCATCATCGTGCACGACGCGCCCGTCGAGTCCTCGGGCGGCGGCGAGGACGGCAGCCGCTCGGGCGACAAGACCGAGGGCTCGGGCCGCAAGAAGCGCAAGCGCGCCAAGTCCGACGGTGCCGCCCAGGCCCCGTCGGCACCGCCCGCGCCGGCCAAGGAGGTGCCCGCCCACAAGGGGGAGCACCCGATGTTCAAGGCGATGGCCGCGCACCACGACGACGAGGCACCCGCGGACGGCGCGAGTGCCACCGACGCGTCGAACGAGGACGTGCGGACCGCCGACACGCCGTCCGAGGGCGCGACCGCAGAGCGGGCCGCCGTCGAGCAGGTCGTCGAGTCCGTGGCGACCGAGGTCGTGGCGACCGAGGTCGTGGCGACCGAGGTCGTGGCGACCGCGGCACCCGCCGAGTCGGTCGCCGAGACCCCGGCCGCGGAGCCCGCCGGAGCCGCTCCGGCCCCGGCACCCGTCGAGGCGACGGCACCGTCGGCACCCCGCCGCCGGCGCGTCGCTCGCAAGGCGCCGACCACCACGTCGGCCGCGCCGCAGACGATCGTGGTCGACCTGGCCGCGGGCGCTCCCGACGCCCCGGCGGCGGCGAGCACCACCGAGGGTGCCGGAGCCTCCGTGGCCGAGCCCGCGCGCAAGCGGGCGCGCCGGCGGGCCGCCGCCCGTCCCGCGGGGCCCGCGGCGGGCGGGCCCGGAAGTGACGGTGCCGACAAGGCGGACCAGCCGGTTTGACCCTGTCGCCGGCCTTCCCGTAACCTGGGAAGGTCGCTTTTCCGGCGGCGCGCTCGTGCGTGCGTGTTCCGGAGTACCCGCGTGATACGAGCCGCGCACCTGGCGCGCGCTGAACTACGAGATGTGTAAGAAGAGGTAAGTCCGAAGATGGCCACGTATGCGATCGTCAAGACCGGCGGCAAGCAGTACAAGGTCGCCGTCGGCGACCTGGTGAAGGTCGAGAAGATCGACGGTGAGGTCGGCAGCAGCGTCACGCTGCCCGTCGCTCTGGTCGTCGACGGCGCGAACCTCACCACCGACGCCGCGGCGCTGGAGAAGATCTCCGTGACCGGCGAGGTCGTGGATCAGGTCAAGGGCCCGAAGATCCGGATCCACAAGTTCAAGAACAAGACCGGCTACCACAAGCGTCAGGGCCACCGGCAGAACCTGACGGTCGTCAAGGTGACCGCTATCGCCTGACCGGCGAACCCAGACAACGAACACCTCTTAGTACAGGAGTAGCCAGATGGCACACAAGAAGGGCGCGTCCAGCTCGCGCAACGGTCGTGATTCCAACGCCCAGCGACTGGGCGTGAAGCGGTTCGGTGGCCAGAAGGTCAGCGCCGGCGAGATCCTGGTCCGCCAGCGCGGCACCCACTTCCACCCGGGCGCCGGCGTCGGCCGCGGTGGCGACGACACCCTGTTCGCCCTCGAGGCGGGTGCGGTGGAGTTCGGTACGAAGCGTGGCCGCAAGACGGTCAACATCGTGCCGGTCGCTGTGGAGGCCTAGTCCGCAGCGGCACACGAGTTCTTCGAAGGCGGGCGTGGTCTCCTGATGGTGAGACCCGCCCGCTTTCGGCTTTTCCGCCCCGCGCCCGCCGGCGCCCGGCACACAGGTAGAAAGAGGTTCCTCCATGTCCAGGTTCGTCGACCGGGTGACGGTGCACGTCACGGCCGGTAACGGTGGCCACGGCTGCGCCTCGATCCACCGCGAGAAGTTCAAGCCGCTCGGTGGCCCGGACGGCGGCAACGGCGGGCGCGGCGGCTCCGTGATCCTCGAGGTCGACCCGCAGGTGCACACCCTGCTCGACTTCCACTTCCGCCCGCACCTCAAGGCCACCAACGGCAAACCCGGCGAGGGCGGCAACCGCGAGGGGAAGTCCGGCCAGGACCTCGTGCTCAAGGTGCCGGACGGCACCGTCGTGCTCGACACCGATGGCAGGATGCTGGCCGACCTCGTCGGCGCCGGCACCCGTTTCGACGCGGCGCAGGGCGGTCGCGGCGGTCGCGGCAACGCCGCGCTCGTGTCCAAGGCCCGCAAGGCCCCCGGCTTCGCCCTGCTCGGTGAGGAGGGCCAGGCCCGCGACCTGGTTCTCGAACTCAAGTCCGTCGCCGACGTGGGCCTCGTGGGCTTCCCGTCGGCGGGCAAGTCCTCGCTGGTCTCGGTGCTCTCGGCCGCGAAGCCGAAGATCGCCGACTATCCGTTCACCACTCTCGCGCCGAACCTCGGCGTCGTCTCGGCGGGGGAGACCACGTTCACCGTCGCCGACGTGCCGGGGCTCATCCCCGGCGCGTCGACGGGCCGCGGCCTGGGCCTCGACTTCCTGCGGCACCTCGAGCGCTGCGCGGTGCTCGCGCACGTCGTGGACTGCGCGACCCTGGAACCGGGCCGTGACCCGGTGAGCGACGTCGATGCGCTCGAGGCCGAGCTGGCGGCGTATCAGCCCGCGCTGGCCGCCGACACCGGGCTCGGTGACCTGGCCGAGCGGCCCCGGATCGTGGTGCTGAACAAGGCCGATGTGCCGGACGCGGAGGAGCTCGCCGAGATGGTGCGCCCCGAGTTCGAGGCGCGCGGCTGGCCCGTCTTCGTGATCTCCGCGGTCGCCCACACGGGCCTGCGCGAGCTGACCTTCGCGCTCGCCGACCTCGTACAGAAGTACCGCGCCGAGCGCGGCACGCCCGTCGCGCGGCGCCCCGTCATCCGGCCCATCGCGATCGACGAATCCGGCTTCGAGGTCATCTCCGATCCCGATCAGCCGGGCGGCTTCATCGTGCGCGGCCCGCGGCCGGAGCGCTGGATCAAGCAGACCCCGTTCGACAACGACGAGGCCGTGGGCTACCTCGCCGACCGCCTCAACCGGCTCGGCGTCGAGGACGAGCTGGTCAAGCTGGGCGCGGTGCCCGGCTGCCCGGTCACCATCGGCGACGTCTGCTTCGAGTGGGAGCCCTCGCTCGGCACCATCGACGACGTGCCCGTCACCGGCCGCGGCACCGACATCCGCCTGGAGCGCAACGAGCGCGTGGGCGCGGCCGAGCGCCGCCACCAGCACGACGTGCGCCGTGGCCTGGCGAGCGACGACGAGGACGACGAATGACGGCGGCGCCCGCGACGGGCGACCTCCTCACCGGCGACATGCGCGCCGCCGTCGCGGGTGCCCGCAAGCTGGTCGTCAAGATCGGCAGCTCCGCACTGACCGACCTGGAGCACGGCCTCGCCTCCGACCGGTTGGACGCCCTGACCGACGCCATCGTCGCCCGGCTCGACCGGGGGACCGAGGTCATCGTCGTCTCGTCGGGCGCGATCGGCGCCGGGATGGCGCCCCTGGGCCTCAAGCGCCGGCCGACGGACCTCGCGACGAAGCAGGCGGTCGCCTCGGTGGGGCAACTGCAGCTCGCCAATGCCTGGGGTGCGTCCTTCCGCCGGTACGAGCGCATCGTCTCGCTGGTCCTTCTCACCGCCCACGACATCGGCCTGCGGGTGCACGCTGCGAACGCGCAGCGCACCCTGGACCGGCTGCGCACGCTCGGTGCGGTGCCGATCATCAACGAGAACGACGTGGTCGCCTCCAACGAGGTGCGCTTCGGCGACAACGACCGGCTGGCGGCTCTGGTCGCGCACCTGACCGGGGCCGACGCGTTGGTGCTGCTGTCGGACGTCGACGGGCTGTACGACGGTGACCCGCGCAAGGGCGACGCGTCGCTCATCGGCGCGGTCGACGGTCCCGAGGACCTCGACGGCGTCGTCGCGGGCTCGGGCGGCGCGCTCGGCACCGGCGGCATGGCCTCGAAGCTCTCCGCCGCTCGGCTCGCGGCCGACGCCGGGGTCCCGGTCCTCCTCACCGCCGCCGCGCTCGCCGACCGGGCGCTCGACGGCGCCGACGTGGGCACGGTCTTCCGGCCGCGCGCCGTGCGCCTGTCGGCGCGCCGCTTCTGGGTGCGGCACGCCGCCGACGTGCACGGCGATCTGACGCTGGACGACGGTGCCGTCGCCGCCGTCGTGGACCGCCGCCGGTCGCTGCTTCCCGCGGGCGTCACCGCGGTCCGCGGCACCTTCTCCGGAGGAGACGTGGTGAACCTGCGCGACCTGCACGGCACCGTCCGGGCCCGCGGCGTGGCGGCCTACGACCACACCGAACTCGAGATGATGCTCGGCCGTGACACCACGGACCTCCCGGAGGGGCTGCGCCGCCCCGTCGTCCACGCCGACGACCTGGTGCCGGTGCGCTGACGGACGCCCGGCGTCAGACCTGCGCGCCTTCGAGGTCGCGGCGGAGGGCCGCCTCGGAGGCCTTCACGGCCTGGGCGGCGAAGGGTTCGATGAGCATGCCGAGGGCCTTGCCGGCGAATCCGCCGGGCAGCTCGTAGGTGAACTCCACCGCGAGCTCGGTCGTGGCGTCGTCGACGGCCGTGAAGGTCCAGCGCGACGTGGTCGCGAAGCCCGCGATCGAGGTGAGCGTGATGAGCCGGTCCTCCTCGAACTCGGTGACCCGCACGACCGACCCGATCTCCTTGGGGCCGATCTTCACGGCGGAGTCGTAGGTCGCTCCGAGGCCGTAGTCCGTGTCGCCCTGGGGCGTGAACCGGCTGATCCCGAAGAACCACTGCGGCACGGTCCGGTAGTCCGCGACGTGCGCGAACGCGGCGCTCAGCGGTGCCGATGCGGTCGCGGTGTGGTGGATGGTGGTCATGGAGGCCTCCGGTCTCGGCGATCAGGACGACGAACGAATGGGACCCGGTGTCCCGGGTGACCACCGGCGACCATACCTGTCCGACCAGCGCGTTCATACAGACGGGTAGGAAATGTCCACCATCGTGGTACATTTTTCTTAGAAGTGTGTCAGCCGAGCAGGAGGAGTCCGTCGTGGCACTGCACATCACCCACATGGGCCGCACGCGCGGCCGCCCGTTCCCCGGGCAGGCGGAGTACGAGCAGACGCTGACCGACCTGTCCGAGGCGTCGGTGCACCGCAACTTCGACCCGTACGTCGACATCGACTGGGACTCGCCCGAGCTGGCCGTCGTGCCCGACGACCCGCGGTGGGTCCTCGACTCCCGCTTCGATCCGATCGGTCGCACCGAGTGGTACCAGTCGCAGCCGCTGGCGAAGCAGATCGAGATGGGGATGTGGCGGCAGGCCAACGTCGCGAAGGTCGGCCTGCAGTTCGAATCCGTCCTGATCCGCGGCATCATGCAGTACACCGCCGTGCAGCCGAACAACTCCCCGGAGTTCCGGTACGCCACGCACGAGGCGAAGGAGGAGTGCCAGCACACGCTGATGTTCCAGGAGTTCGTCAACCGGATCGGCATGGACGTGCCCGGCGGCCCCCTGTGGTTCCGTCGGCTCTCGCCGTTCATTCCGCTGGCGGCCACGACCTTCCCGATGATCTTCTACATGGGCGTGCTCGGCGGCGAGGAGCCGATCGACCACGTGCAGAAGCAGTTCCTGCGTTCGGGGATCGAGCAGCACCCCACCATGACGGCGGTCATGCAGATCCACGTGGCGGAGGAGGCCCGGCACATCTCGTTCGCGCACCAACTGCTCGAGCACCGGATTCCCACGCGCGGAGTGTTCCCGCGCTTCCTGCTCTCGTTGGCCCTGCCGATCGTGATGCGCTCGCTCCTCACCGCGATCGCCGTGCCGCCGCGACAGTTCCGCAAGCGCTTCGACATTCCTCGTGAGGTGTGGAAGCAGATGTACTGGCGGTCGCCCGAGTCGCAGGCCATGAAGCGTGAGGTGTTCGGCGACGTCCGGCTGCTCGCCGAGAAGACGAAGCTCATGAACCCGGTCTCGCGGGTGCTGTGGCGCGTCCTCGGCATCGACGGTCGCGTCTCCCGGTTCCGCAGCGAGCCCGCCTACGCCGCCGGCTGACCAGATCCCGTCGATCCGCCTGGAGCGGAGCTGCCGTGAGCGGTTCCGCCCCAGGCGGATTCGTCTGTCCGGAACTCCCGCGCCGCTCCATCATGGGCGCATGAGTGATAACCCGAAGATTCCCCAGTTCACCGAACGGGTGCGCCGCGAGCTCTACGACCGCCGGGTCGTCGTCCTCGACGGTCCGCTCGACGACG
Organism: Tsukamurella paurometabola; assembly: GCF_900631615.1. Lineage (NCBI taxonomy): Bacteria > Bacillati > Actinomycetota > Actinomycetes > Mycobacteriales > Tsukamurellaceae > Tsukamurella > Tsukamurella paurometabola. The sequence continues at coordinate 4,576,735 of NZ_LR131273.1, read as the reverse complement.
ACAACGGCTCCCTGCTGGCCACCCAGATCCTGTCCCTCGCGTCCACCGGTTCGTCCGACATCGCGTTGTGGATCCACTCGCCGGGCGGCTCCGTCCCGTCGATGCTCGCGATCCGCGACGTCATGCGGCTCGTGCCGTGCGACGTCTCCACACTGGTCCTCGGCATCGCCTACAGCGCCGGGCAGTTCCTGCTGTCCGCCGGCACGCCGGGCAAGAGGAGAGCCCTGCCGCACGCGCGGGTGCTCATGCACCAGGGCTCGGCCGGCATCGGCGGCACGGCCGTCGACATCGAGTTGCAGGCGGGCGACCTGCGGCACACGCGCGACACCGTGCTCGGCCTGATCGCCGAGGACACGGGACGGCCGCTCGAGCAGATCTTCGAGGACTCGCTCCACGACCGCTGGTACACGGCGGAGCAGGCGCGCGAGTACGGCTTCATCGACGAGATCGTCGATTCCTTCGCGACGATCGTGCCCGGCCGGCGGCGCGCCGGATTCGACCTGACGGGGGCCGCGCGATGAGCACCTACACGATCCCCAACGTCATCGACCGGCGCCCGAACGGCGAGCGGATCACCGACGTCTACTCGCATCTGCTCTCCGAGCGCGTGGTCTACCTCGGCACGGCGATCGACGCGGGCGTCGCGAACGCGATCGTCGCGCAACTGTTGTTCCTCGCCTCGGACGGCGACGGCGAGATCCAGCTGTACATCAACTGCGAGGGCGGCGATCCGAGCGCGGCGCTCGCGATCTACGACACGATGCGCTACATCCGGCCCGCGATCGCGACCACGTGCGTCGGGCAGGCGGTCGCGGTGGGGGCGCTCCTCCTCGCGGGCGGCACCCCCGGCCGGCGGATGGGGCTGCCACATGCGCGGGTGGTGCTGCATCAGCCTTCGGCGCAGGGCCGCGGGACGATCCCGGACCTGATCCTGCAGGCCGACGAGGTGATCCGGGTCCGGGCCCAGATGGAGCGGGTGCTGGCCCGGCACACGGGGCGCACGCTGGAGGAATTGCGCGCCGACACCGATCACGACCGCGTCTTCACCGCCGAGGGGGCCGTCGAGTACGGGCTGATCGACGAAGTGATCGAGGAGGCCTGAGTCTCAGGCCGCCAGCGCCAGGAGGCGGGGCCCCGGCGTCGACGGCATCGGGGCGACGGGGCCCGCCGCGGGCACCGCGGTCGCCGTGCGGTCGAGGCGCAGGACGGGCCGCGCGGCGTCCAGGCGGCGCCCCACCTCGACCACGATCGGGCCGACGCCGGTGCCGAGCGCCCCGGCGATCGCCGCCAGCATCTCGCTCGACGGGTCCTTGAGGCCGCGCTCGATCTCCGAGAGGTACTGGGGTGAGATCCCGGCCCGCTCGGCGGTATCGGCGAGCCGCTCGCCCCGCTCGTGCCGCAATCGACGCAGGTGAGCACCCAGTTCGTGCCGGAACAGTGCCTCGCCGTGGGTCCTCATACCGGCAACGCTACGACGGCTGGGCGACCGGCACCGTCGGATCCGCTCTGAGCAGAGCGGTCACTGCCCGGCGATCGCGGCCTCCAGCTGGGCGCGGGCCTCGTCGCCCGCGGGCCCGGGCAGCATGTCGAGCGCCTTCCCGAGCGGCATCGATCCGGCGAGCTCCAGCAGTTGGTCGATGGGCATCCCTCCCGCCGTCGCGCCCAGCGCCGCTCGGAAGCCCTCGCCCGCGACGGGGTGCGCCGCCCACTCGGCGATCGTGGAGTCCATGCTCAGTGGCTCCACGATCACGTCGCCGTCGAGTGCGACCGCGGCCGCACCGTCGATGTCCGCACTGCTGCCGCCCACTTCGACGAGGTAGTCGCCGGGCGTGACGACCCAGTCGCCGCGGGGCGCATCCCAGTGGGCGAACGCCCGCCTCGGCAGTTCGAGGGTCACCGTGGTCGAGGCCCCCGGCTCCACCCTGACCTTGCGGAAGGCGGCCAGCGACCGTCGCGGACGGAACACGGGGCCCGGCCCGCCGCCGACGTACAGCTGCACCACATGGCTGCCCGCGCGCTCGCCCGTGTTCGTGACGTGGACCGTCGCGGTCGCGGTGTCCGGACCGGTGGCCCGCACGGCGAGGCCGTCGATCGCGAACGAGGTGTACCCGAGTCCGTGGCCGAACGGGTAGCGCGGCGCGATCCCGCGCGAGGCGTACCAGCGGTAGCCGACGAGGAGACCCTCGCCGTAGCGCACCGTGCCCAACTCGCCGGGGAAGTTCCCGAACGCCGGCGTCTCCTCCAGACGGTGCGGGATCGTCTCCGCGAGCCGGCCGGAGGGTTCTGCGAGCCCGAACAGCAGATCGGCGATCGCCGCGCCGCCGCCCTGGCCGAGGAGGAAGGCCTCGAGGATGGCATCCACCTCGTCGTGCCAGGGCTCGAGGTCGATCACCCCGCCCCCGACCAGCACGACGACGGTACGGGGCGCCGCGGCGGCGACCGCGCGGAGCAGTTCCACCTGCGCGGGTGCGATCGCGAGGTCCGGCCGGTCGAAGCCCTCGGACTCCTCGGCGTCGGTGAGTCCGGCGAAGACGACGGCCACCCCGGATCGGGCTGCGGCGGCGACGGCCTCGTCGCGGAGCGCGGTGACGTCGGCGGCGTCGCCGAGCCCGTATCCCGCCGCGAACTCCACCGCGACGCCCAGATCGCCTCCGCGGGCTGCGATCTCGTCGAGCGGTACGTCGACGCGGGTGGCGTTGATGTGGCTCGATCCTCCGCCCTGGTAGCGCGGGGTGCGGGCCAGTTCGCCGATCACGGCCACGGTGCTCGCCGCGGCGTCGAGGGGGAGCGCGGCGTTCTCGTTGCGCAGCAGGACGGCGCACTCGGCCGCGGCCTCCCGTGCGAGCGTGTGGTGCGCCTCGAGGTCCGGCGCCGGCGCGTCGTCCGACGGTGCCCACCGCGTCAGGTCGATCACGCGCTGTGCCGCGCGCGTCACGACGGCCTCGTCGAGCTCGCCGGACCGCACCGCCGCCACGATCCGCGCCGTGCTGTTCGGGCCGTGCGGCATCTCCAGGTCGAGCCCCGCGCGCACCGCGGCGACCGGGTCGTGGACCGCGCCCCAGTCCGAGACGACGAGTCCCTCGTAGCCCCACTCGTCGCGCAGCACGCTCGTGAGCAGCCAGTGGTTCTCGGAGGCGTACACCCCGCCGATGCGGTTGTAGGAGCACATGACCGTCGCCGGGGCCGCTTCCTTCACGATGCGCTCGAAGGCGGGCAGGTAGATCTCGCGGACGGTGCGCGGGTCGGCGTCGACGCTGACCCGCATGCGTTCCGTCTCCTGGTTGTTCAGGGCGAAGTGCTTGACCGAGGCGCCGGCGCCGCCGTCCTGCAGGCCCTGCACCTGAGCGGAACCGAGCGCGCCCGCGAGGAGTGGATCCTCCGAGTAGTACTCGAAGTTGCGGCCGCACAGCGGGTGCCGCTTGATGTTCACCCCCGGGCCGAGCACGACGGCGACGCCCAGCGCCCGCGCCTCCGCGGCGACGGCCCCGCCGATCCGCCGCGCGAGGTCGGGGTTCCAGCTCGACCCCACGGCGACGGCCGGTGGGAAGCACGTCGCGGGCGCGGCGGCGTGGAGGCCCAGATGATCCGAGTCGCCCACCTGCCGCCGGACGCCGTGCGGACCGTCGGTGAGCACGATCGACGCCACTCCGGGTGCTGCCGCAGTGGTCCAGAAGTCCGCGCCGGTCAGGAGGCGGGCACGATCCTCGATCGGCAGGTCGGCGGCGGTGGCCTCGGTGCTCACGGGGTTCCTCTCAGTGGTGGTGGACGATGCGCCGGCGGCGCACCCGGTCAGGGGGCGGCGAGGTGCTGCAGGGCCGTCGCCACGTCCACGTCGACGGTGACGTCGGCGAGGTCGTCGCCCCGGGTGCGCCCGCGGTTGACGATCACGATGGGGGTGCCCCGCTTGTGCGCGTGTCGCACGAAGCGCAGCCCGGACATCACCGTGAGCGAACTGCCGAGCACGAGGAGGGCGTCGGCATCGTCGACCATCGTGAAGGCGCGCGCGACGCGCGGTTTGGGCACGGATTCCCCGAAGTACACGATGTCGGGTTTGAGGATCCCGCCGCACCTGCCGCAGTCGACCATCGTGAAGTCGGTGGTGTCCTCGACCACGACGTCGGCGTCCGGGGCCACCTCGAGCGCGCCGCGGCCCGCGATCCGCGCGACGAATCCGGCGTTGAGCGGCTCGAGCCGGGCGTGCAGGCGATGCCGGCTGATGCGGTTCTCACAGCTCAGGCACCGCACCTGGGCGTAGTTGCCGTGCAGATCGATCACCCCGCGTGACCCCGCCTTCAGGTGCAGTAGATCGACGTTCTGCGTGATCACACCGGCGACGCCGGGCAGGGCCGCGAGCGCGTGGTGCGCGGCGTTGGGCAGCGCCGCGTCCATCTGCCGCCAGCCGAGGTGGTTGCGGGCCCAGTAGCGGCGCCGGAACTCGGCCGAGCCGAGGAACTGCTGGAGCGTCATCGGGGTCCGACGGGGCGCGCCCGGGCTGCGGTAGTCGGGAATGCCGGATGCGGTGGAGACGCCTGCGCCGGTGAGGGCGACGATGCGGCGACCGTGCAGCAGCGCGCGGGCCCGGTCCAGCCGCTCGGCGTAGTCCGGGTCCGGGGCGGTGGCCTCCGCGGGCTCCCAGGCAGGCATCGCAGTGCGCACGGATCCAGGCTACGTCGGCCGGCCGGGTCGGTCCGTCGAGCCGAGCGGATTCTCGGGCATCGCGTCCTTGCGCCGGAGCCAGACGCTCAGGGCGATGAGCGGGACGAAGAGGGCGCACACGCCGAAGATCAGGAACTGCCAGGGGCCGCCGATGTGGTCGACCAGCCAGCCGAAGTTCTGGCCGAAGAAGCCGGTCACGAAGGTCAGCGGGAGGAAGATGGTGGAGAGGACGGTCAGCCGCTCGATCGTCGAGCTCTGCCGCGCCGCGGAGTGCGCCTGCTGGACCGAGACGACGGCGATGTTCGCCTGCAGGATGGTGCCGAGCAGGTCGCGCTGCGCCGAGACCTCCTCGTTGACGAGTTGGAGCCGGTCGTAGACGTCGCGCACGTAGGGGGAGAGGCGTTCCTCGCCGAGGCTCTTGCCGACCGCGTTGACGACCGCGAGCGGCGGGTGGGCGGCACGGTAGAAGTTGGTCACCTCGCGGCGCAACAGGTAGATGCGCTCGGTCGGGGCGACTGCGCCCGAGAACACCGTCGCCTCGATCTGCTCGATGTCGTGTTCCAGTCCGGCGACCACGGGCTCGTACCCGTCGACGACCTGGTCGAGGATCGCCCACAGCACGGCGTCCGTGCCCAGCGCGAGGAGTTCGGGCTTCTGCTCGAGCCGAGCGCGCGCCTCGTGCAGCTCGCTCGCCACGCCCTGCCGCACCGTGATGACGAAGTTCCTCGCGACGAAGACGCTGATCTCGCCGAAATCCACCTCCTCGCGGGCGTCGTCGTACCGCGCGGTCCGCAGGATGACGAGCTTCACCGAGGCCTCGAAGTCCTCGACCTTCGGGCGCAGGTGGTAGTCCTGCGCGTCCTCGACCGCGAGTTCGTGCAGGTCGAAGGCCTCGCGGACGGACTCCATCTCGGTGGGTGTCGGCTCGAACAGGCCGAGCCAGACGAATCCGTTTTCCGTGCACAGGCGGGCGGCGTCCAGTGGCGCGAGGGTCTCCTCGGCCTGCCGGGCGCCGTCCAGGTAGTGGGCGCAATCGACGATCACTCCCGTGATTCAACTCCACGTCGGGCGCGCGTGTGGGGGTATCGCACCGCCCATTCGTCCGCTGGTCACCGCCCGGAAACCGGTGTATTCGTTCTCCGAAGTATATTTCGACGATGACCACCGAGACCTCGCAGGCGCCCTCGATCGCGGCGCGGTTGGACCGGCTGCCCATGACCCGCCTGCACGGCGCGGCGGTCGGCGTGATCGGGCTGGGCCTGTTCTTCGACCAGTACGAGAACTTCCTCGCCGCGACGATCGCGACCGTGCTCAAGCGGGACTTCGCGCTCGGACCGGACGAACTCAAGCTCCTGCTGGCGTCCGCGTTCATCGGCCAGTTCATCGGCGCGCTGTTCATGGGGCGACTCGCGGACCGCTACGGCCGGCGGACGGCCTTCATGATCAATCTGGCGCTGTACTCGGCGATGTCGCTCGCCGGCGCGTTCAGCCCGAAAGCGGCGTTCCTCGTGGTGACGCGCTTCGTCGCCGGGATCGGCATCGGCGGCGAGTTCGCGCTCGCCGACTCCTACCTCTCGGACATCCTGCCGAAGAACGTGCGCGGCAAGTACATCTCGCTCGCCTACGTCGTGTCGTTCCTCGGCGTGCCCGTCGTCGGGTTCGCCGCGCGTTGGCTCACGCCGCAGGTCTTCGATCTCGGCGGGGTCGAGGTGCAGGGCTGGCGGCTGCTGTTCGTCTTCGGCGCGCTCGGCTCGTTGCTGGTCTGGCTCGTGCGCCGGGGGCTGCCGGAGTCGCCGCGCTGGCTCGAGGCGCAGGGGCGCTACGACGAGGCCGATGCCATCGTCCGCGGGCTGGAGGCACAGGCGGTCGCGGAGGGGAAGGTGCTGGCGGAGCCGGACACGACACTCCGCCCGGTGCGGTCCCGGTCGATCACGATCCGCGCGCTGTTCCGCCCGCCGTACCGGCGCCGCACCGTCATGCTGTGGATCGTCTCCGCCCTGGAGGTCTTCGGCTACTACGGGTTCGGCACCATCGCACCGCTCGTCCTTCTGGCCAAGGGGTACTCGATCCAGACCTCGCTGTTGTTCGTGGCGCTGTCCTACGTCGGCTACCCGTTGGGCGCCGCGCTCGCGGTCCCGATCGTCGAGCGCATCGAGCGCCGCTACCTCGTGATCGGCTCGGCGGGCCTGATGGCCGCCTTCGGGCTGTGGTTCGGTTTCGCAGCGGGCCCCGCGCAGATCGTGCTGTCCGGGTTCCTCTACACGCTCGCGTCGAACCTGTTCTCGAACGCCTATCACGTGTATCTCGCCGATTCCTATCCCACGGCGATCCGCGGGACCGCTGCCGGCGCGGCGTACTCGCTGTCGAAGCTGGTGACCGCGTTTCTTCCGTTCGTTCTGCTTCCGATTCTCGACGAGCGTGGCAGCGTGTGGGTGTTCGCGGTAGTGGCGGCGGCGATGCTCGCGCTGATGATCACCGTGGCCGCCCTCGGCCACCGGAGCACGGGGCGTTCCGCCGACGAGGTCTAGAAAGGCGATCATGACGGAATCGAGCGCGACGACACCGGTCTCGTCCCGGGCGGAGACCCGGCGGGCGATCTGGAACACGCTGCGCGGATCGAGCGGCAACCTCGTCGAGTGGTACGACGTCTACGTCTACACGGTGTTCGCGACGTACTTCGAGAGCCAGTTCTTCGACAAGGCGGACAAGAACTCGACCGTCTACGTCTATGCGATCTTCGCGGTCACGTTCGTGATGCGGCCCGTCGGATCGTGGTTCTTCGGTCGCTACGCCGACCGCAGGGGCCGGCGGGCGGCGCTGACGATGAGCGTCTCCCTCATGGCCGCGTGCTCGTTCATCATCGCGATCGTGCCCGGCCGGGAGACGATCGGCGTCGCGGCCGCGGTGATCCTCATCCTGTGCCGGCTCGTGCAGGGCTTCGCGACGGGCGGTGAGTACGGCACCTCCGCCACGTACATGTCCGAGGCGGCGACGCGTGAGCGGCGCGGCTTCTTCTCGTCGTTCCAGTACGTCACGCTCGTCGGCGGCCATGTGCTGGCCCAGTTCATGCTGCTCCTGCTCCTGGGGATCTTCTCCAAGGCGCAGGTGTCCGATTTCGGTTGGCGCATCGCCTTCTTCGTCGGCGGCGTCGCGGCGATCGTCGTCTTCTGGTTGCGCCGGACGATGGACGAGTCGCTCTCCGAGGAGCAGCTCGCGGCGATCCGCGACGGGGAGGACACCAGTTCGGGGACCATGCGCGAGCTGCTCACCGGCTACTGGCGGCAACTGGTGCTGTGCTTCCTCATCACGATGGGCGGGACGCTGGCCTTCTACGTCTACAGCGTGAACGCCCCGGCCATCGTCAAGACCGCGTACACGGACCACGCGCTGACGGCGACGTGGGTGAACCTCATCGGCCTGATCTTCCTCATGCTCATCCAGCCGGTCGGGGGCATGATCAGCGACCGCATCGGCCGCAAGCCGATGCTCGTGTTCTTCGGGGTGGGCGGCGTCTGCTACACGTACTTCCTCATCACGTTCCTGCCGAACATCCACGTCGCGATCGGGTCGCTTGCGATGGTCTGCTTCGGCTACATCATCATCACCGGCTACACGTCGATCAACGCGCTGGTGAAGGCGGAGCTGTTCCCGTCGCACGTCCGGGCGCTCGGGGTGGGCATCGGCTACGCGCTGGCCAACTCGATCTTCGGCGGCACCGCGCCGCTGATCTACGAGGCCGCCAAGAAGTCCGGCCACGTGCCCTGGTTCATCGCCTACGTGACGATCACGATCGCGATCTCGCTGTTCGTGTACATCTTCTTCCTCCGCAACAAGTCCGAGACCTTCCTCGACCGCGAGCGCGGCAGCGCTTTCGTGGCCGACGGTGCGCGGTAGCACTACCGTCCGGATTCCCGCAGGACGCCCGAGCAGATTCCGTGCCCGCGCAGTCGTGCACGATCATTCCGCCGTGGACGCCGTGATCCAGTTGCCGAACTCGACGGCGAGATGCCATTGGTGCTGCCGGAGGAAGCGGGCCGGCACGAGGGCGGGGAACTCGACGGTGAGCAGGGCCTCGAGTGCGCCGCGGCGGTCGCGCAGTTGGTGCCGAACGCCTCCGATGCACGTCCCGTCGTCCAGCAGCGCGAGGCCGGCGATCTGGATCGGGTACGCAGGATCCGAAGCCGTGCTCAGGCCACCGGTCCGGGTGTAGTCGACGAGGAAGCGGGACGCGGTGGGGGCGCCGCCGGTGGTCTCCACGACCTCCTGACGCCCGTCGGGCAGGCCCCGGAGAAGGTAGTGGTCCGGGCACGCGGCGAGCATCGCGGCCCCGCGGTTCGACGCCGTAAGGTCGCTGAACCACGCGGCGAACCGTTCGGCGGTGACCCCGGGCGCCGCTAGGCGGGTCACAGCGGTCGCGGTCCGGCCCCGGCTGCCCGCGACCGCGGCACGCGTCGTGAGCTCCGAGACGGCGAGCTCGCGCCGGAGAAGGGCGTACGTGCCGGCGTGCCCGAGTCGCGTTTTGACCGTCGTGAGCGTCTCTCGTTGCACGGCGATCGGTGCGCGGAGCACGTCGCGGAGCGATGTGCCCGGCAGGAGTTCCGCGATCGCACGCGCACCGAGACCGGTTGCAAGCCTGTGGAACACGACTCCGAGGCGGCGTTCCTCCCAGGCGCGCAATCGATCCGGCTCGATCCGCCGGTCGTCGATGAACGTCGTGATGCCGTCGTGGTCGGTCATGGGTGCCCGCCTTCGTCGAGTCTTGACATGTGAGCGTCGTCACTCCACTGTATTCATTATCGCTAGAAATTCAAGCGTTAAGAGAGCGAGGTCACATGACAGGATTCGTACCGAGCAGGCGGCGATTCCTCACCGGGGCGGCGGGAGCGGGGCTCGCGGCGGCGGTTGCGACGAAGGGCGGGGCGCTCGCCGAACCCGCCCGCCGGCCCGAGCTCCGGACCCGGCTCGCGGGCGTATCCGTGTCGCAGGCGAGCGTCCGGGCGTGGGAACGCCGCCGGATGCCGATCACCGCGGCGCGCCTGCTGCGCGACCATCCCGGGGTCGCGGTGGGGGAGCTGCATGCGCTGGTGGACCGTGGCACCGTCGATCCGTCCGACCTCCCCGCCGCACGCGCCGCCCTCGCCCGCACGCGCGAGAGTCTGGGGGTGGACCGGATTCGCGAGATGCTCGAGCCGGAAACGGCGATGGCGGGCGCCGCGACACTCGCGGCCAAGGCCGCATCGGGCGGGCGGTGGGCGATCGCGGACACCGAGATCGCGGCGCCGCGAGGCACCGCCGAGGGGATGGTCGAGTGGTTCACACGCGAGCGTACGACCGACGACCAGCCGGTGTGGACCGGTGCCTGCCCCGACCACTACGTGATCGTCACGGGTCGCGACGGTCGGCAGGAGGTGATCGAGGTGACCGGCGGCGCGGTGCTGCCCCTACGGTTCTTCGTCGACTACACCGACGTCGCCGCCATCCCGGTCCCGCGCGATCCGTCGTACCCGCTCGAGCTCGCCGGTACGGCGTTCCTGGCGTCGGGGGAGATGATCGGTGGTGTGCGCCATCAATTCCGCGACTTACCGGACGGCGGCTTCCGCGGCCGGCTCCGGGTCGCGTTTCCCGCGGCTGTACCGGGCCTGTGCATCACCGAACACCAATGGCACCTCGCCGTCGAGTTCGGCAATTGGATCGACGGCTACCTCGCCTCTGCCTGACCGACGGCGTCGCGTAGAACTGGGATATGGAGCGGGAAGGGGCGCCGCGTCGGCGCACGGGCGGCAGGTCGGCACGCGTTCGAGAGGCTGTGCTCGCGGCCGCCCTCGCGCAGGTCGCCGAGCACGGTTTCGAGGGGCTGCGCATCGCCGAGGTCGCGACGCGGGCCGGGGTGGCGGAAACCACTGTCTACCGGCGCTGGTCCACGCCCACCGCTCTCGTCGCAGATGCGGTCACCGAACTCGCGGCCCACGGTAACCCCGCCCCGGACACAGGTGACCTGCGTACCGACCTTCTCCAGGTGGCGCAGCAGATCGTGGCGCTCCTCGCACGGCCCGGGATGGCGCGACTCGTGGGGACCACTCTCGCGATGTCGCACGACGACGAGGTCGACGCGGCGCGACGACGGTTCTGGAACACTCGTTTCGAGGGCATCGCCCCAGTGATCGAGCGGGCGGTCGACCGCGGCGAGCTGACCGGCCGGGTGACCGCACGCGACGTGATCGAGACCGTGGCGGCACCGATCTACTTCCGCATCCTGGTGGGCGGCGCAGCGCCGGACGACGCGTTCGTCGGCCGGTGTGTCGATGATGCCCTGGTACTCATCACGGCCAGGGCATCCCGCGAAGCCTGACGATCAGCGCCAGCGCGCGAGGAGCTCGTTCGAGCGTTCGGTGAGCTGCATCTGCCAGATCGGGCCGAAGCTGATCCGGCCCGCACCGGCGGCGGCCAGCGCGGCCAGATCGTCGGTCGCGGGATTCGCGATGGCGTTCACGGGGAGGGGGAGGGCGTCCGCGAGGTGCCGGAGCGTGGCCGCATCGTGGAACGCGACCGGGTAGACCGAATCGGCACCCGCGTCGGCGCACAACTGCATCCGCCCGATGGCGCGCTCGACACGGTCCTCCGCCTCACCCACCTGGTTCTTGAAGATGTCGGTGCGAGCGTTGATCACCACGTGCACTCCGGCGGCATCGGCGGCGGCGCGGAGCGCGGCGACGAGATCGGCGTGCTCCTGCGCGTCGCGGAAGCGACCGCCCTCGGAATGGACGGTGTCCTCGATGTTCAGACCGACTGCGCCGGCGCCGAGGAGCCCCTCGATGATCCGCTCGGCGCTCTGCCCGTAGCCGGACTCGATGTCGACCGATACCGGCACGCCGACCGCGGCCGTGATCTGCGCGACGCGGGTCATCGCCTCGTCGAAGCTCATGCCCTCGCCGTCGGGCTTGCCGATCGAATCGGCCATCGGGTGCGAGCCCACGGTGAGCGCGGCGAACCCGGCGGCGACCGCCGTGCGCGCGGACCAGGCGTCCCACGTGGTGGGGAGGACGACGGGATCTCCCTTGCGGTGCAGGGACTTGAGGGTGACGGCCAGATCTGCGAGCGAGGTCATGGACCCCAGTCTGGTCCATCCGCCCGCCCGCCGCTCGGAATCCGGCGGGCCCGTCGTGCCCACCGATATGTGGGGTCGCGGATAGGGTGATTCGATGTCGGAAACCCAGTCGGGCCCGCTGCGGCCCGTGGAGTTCGCGCACGCGGCGGTCACAGCCGCCCTCATGTCCGCGATCGCCGTGCTGTCCATGGTCGTCCCCGGTGCCGTCGTGTTCGCCTGGGCGGGAGCCGTTCCCATGGGCGTGCTGGCCTTCCACCACCGCGCCCGGGTCGCGGTCGCCACGACGATGGCGTCGGGCACCGTCGCCTTCCTGCTCGCGGGCTTCGGCGGCCTGGTGTCCGCGTGGACCTGCGTGTACATGGGCGTGATCTGCGGTCAGGTGCGCCGACGGGGCCGCGGGCGCGGCACCCTGCTCACGGTCGCGGCGCTGTGGGGCGTCGTGGTCGCGACCGCGGTGTTCGCCTTCCTCGCGGTGTTCGCGGAGATGCGCACGGTGGTGCTCGGGGCATTCGCGGCGAACGTCCGCGGCCTCGGCGCGCTCCTGCTGCCGCTCCCGGGCGGCGCGGGCCCGGGGGCGGCGCTGCAGCGCCTCGCGGACTTCGGCCTGCTGCACTGGCAGGCTTTCGTGTGGGTGTCGGTCTGGCTCATCGTGGTGTTCGGTTGTTCCTTCGCGTGGCGCATCCTCACACCGGTGCTGCGCCGGGTCCGGGCCACCAGTGCCGCGCCGCGCGATCTCTTCCCGCGCGAGTCCGGCGACGGCGCGCCCGGGCCCCTGCCGATGCGGCTGCAGGGCGTCGCCTTTCGCTATCCGGAGGCCGATCGGGACACGCTCTCGGGTGTCTCCCTCGCGGTGAATCCCGGGGACCACGTCGCGGTGACGGGCGCGAACGGCACCGGCAAGTCGACGCTCATGCGCGTGCTGGCCGGGCTTCCGCCGACGGGCGGCACCGTCGAACGGCCCGGCCCCGTGGGGCTCGGCCGGGTCGGCGGCACGGCCCTGGTCCTGCAGCACGCCGACAGTCAGGTGCTCGGGATCCGCGTCGCCGACGACGTGGTGTGGGGCCTGCCGGACGGGGTCGACGTGGACGTCGACGGTCTGCTCGCGGAGGTCGGGCTCGGCGGTATGGGGGAGCGGGACACCTCCGGGCTGTCGGGTGGTGAGGCGCAGCGCCTCGCCGTCGCGGCGGCCCTGGCCCGCCGGCCCGCGCTCGTCATCGCCGACGAGGTCACCACGATGGTGGACCGCGACGGACGCGATGACCTCATGGCCCTGCTCGGCGGGCTCACCCGCCGCCACGATCTCGGTCTGGTGAACATCACCCACTACCCGGAGGAGGCGGCCGGGGCGGACCGCACCGTCGACCTCGGCGTTGCCCAGCGTGCCGAGCCTCCCGAGCTCACGCCGAACGCCGGCGTACGCCCCGAACCCGGTGCGCCGCTGCTGGTGCTGCGCGACGTCCACTACGAGTACGACGCCGGGACGCCCTGGCGGCGCACCGCGCTGCGCGGCGTCGACCTCGCCGTGCGGGAGGGCGAGGCGGTGCTGCTCTGCGGCGGCAACGGCTCCGGTAAGTCGACGCTCGCGTGGGTCATGGCCGGCCTGCTCGAGCCGACCGCCGGCACCTGTGACCTCGACGGTGCGCCCGTCACCGAGCAGGTGGGAGCCGTGGGGCTCGCGCTCCAGGCGGCCCGGCTGCAGCTGGTGCGCGGCACCGCCGGCGATGCACTGGCGGCGCTCGCCGGGTACCGCGGCGACGACGCGACGAAGATCGCCCGCGCCCTGGCCGGCGTGGGATTGCCCGCGGCGACGTCCGGTCTCCTGGTGGACCGGCTCAGCGGCGGCCAGCTCCGGCGCGTGGCGCTGGCCGGACTCCTCGCGCGGGCGCCGAGGCTCCTGATCCTCGACGAGCCGTTGGCCGGCCTCGACCTGCCGTCGCAACGCGAGTTGATCGAGCTGTTGATCGGGATCCGCGACGGCGGCCAGGCGATGGTGATCATCTCGCACGACGTCGACCACCTCGACCGGCTGTGCGACCGCACCGTTCATCTCACGCGGGGCGTGGTCGACGGGGAGGAGATCGGATGAGCCGGTCGACCTCGCTGGTGCTGCGGCCGCTGCCTCGGCGTTCCTACCTGCACGATCTCTGGGCCGGAACGAAACTGCTGGCCGTGGCGGCGATCTCGGTGGTGCTCACGATCGACCCGAGCTGGCCCGTCGTGGGAATGTTCGCCGCACTGCTGGTCCTCGCCGCCGCTTCGGCGAGGATCCCGCTCTCGGTGGTCCCGTCCGTGCCGCGCTGGGTGCTGGTGGTGGTCCTCATCGGCGGGGGCCTGATGGCCGCGAGCGGCGGTGCGCCCCACGTGCAGCTCGGCGCCGCCACCGTGGGCCTGGGCGGCCTGCTCAACCTGCTGCGGATCGTCGTGCTGGGGCTGGTGCTGCTCGGCGCGGGTGCACTCATCGCGTGGACCACCGACCCCGCCGACGTGGCGCCGGCGGTCGCGGGACTGGCTCGCCCGTTGCGCGCGGTGCGGGTGCCGGTGGACGAATGGGCGGTGACTCTGGCGCTGGCGCTGCGCACGTTCCCGCTGATGATCGACGAGTTCCGGACCCTGTCGGCGGCGCGGCGGCTGCAGCCGCCACCCGCGGTGAAGCGCTCGCGGCGTGCGGAGCTGGTCGACCTCTGCGTCGCCGCGATGGTGGTCTCGCTGCGTCGCGCGACGGAGATGGGCGAGGCGATCGCCGCACGCGGTGGCACCGGGCGCCTCGTCGTGCGCGCCGCCGGGCCCGGCCGCATCGACGCGCTCGCCGGCCTGGTCGTCCTCGCCGTGTGCGCCCTCGCACTCGCCCTCTAACGCAATTGAACACCGTTTCCGACATTCCGACCTGGGGGTCTTCTGTCCGAAACGGTGTTCAATTGCGGTATGGGGTGTCAGTCGACGGCGACCAGGGGGTAGACGCCGTTCTCGTCGTGCACCTCGGTGCCGACCACCGGCGGGTTGAAGACGCACAGCATGCGCATGCGGGTCTTCGTGGTCACGGTGTGCCGCTCGTTCCCGTCGAGCAGGTACATGGTGCCGGGGGCGAGCGGGTACTCCACGCCGGTCTCCCGGTCGAGCAGGGTGCCCTCGCCCTCCACGAGCCACACCGCCTCCACGTGGTTGGCGTAGTGGAACTCGTTCACCGTGCCGGGCTCGATGGTGGTCTCGTGGAAGGAGAAGCCCACCTTGTCCCCGCCGAGCACGATGCGCTTGCTGCGCCAGTGGCCGGCGGCGACGTCGCGCTCGGTCCCGGTGATCTCGTCGGTCGTACGGACGATCATGCGGACAGCACCTTTCGGGTAGCGGTGGCGAGGATGTCGAGGCCGAGGTCGAGCTCGGAGTCGGTGATGGTCAGCGGCGGCAGCAGCTTGACCACCTCGTCCGACGGGCCGGAGGTCTCCGCGAGGAGGCCCTGCTCGTAGGCGGCGGCGCAGACCTCGCCCGCCTTGTCGGCGTCGGTGAACACGAGACCCTGCACCATGCCGCGGCCGCGGTGGCTCAGCTGCTCGGGGAACTCCGCGCACAGCTCGTCGAAACGCTTCTCGATGTGGGCGCCCTTGCGGAGGGTCTCCTTCTCAAGGACGTCGTCCGACCAGAACTCGTCGATCGCGTGCTTGGCGGTCACGAACGCGGGGTTGTTCCCGCGGAAGGTGCCGTTGTGCTCGCCCGGGCCCCAGACGTCCAGCTCGGGCTTCATCAGCGTCAGCGCCATCGGCAGGCCGTAGCCGCCGATCGACTTCGAGAGGGTCACGATGTCCGGGGTGATCCCGGCGGCCTCGAACGAGAAGAACGGACCCGTACGGCCGCAACCCATCTGGACGTCATCAACGATGAGCAGCATGTCGTGCCGCTCGCACAGGTCGGCCAGCGCGCGCAGCCACTCGGGCCGGGCGACGTTGACGCCGCCCTCGCCCTGGACGGTCTCGACGATGACGCCGGCGGGCTTGTTCAGGCCGGAACCGGAGTCGGCGAGCACGGCCTCGAACCACTGGAAATCCGGTGCGACGCCGTCGAAGTAGTTGTCGAACGGCATCGGCGTGGCGTGCACCAGCGGAATGCCGGCGCCGCCGCGCTTCATCGAGTTGCCGGTCACGGAGAGGGCGCCCAGCGTCATGCCGTGGAAGGCGTTGGTGAAGTTGATGATCGACTCGCGGCCCTTGACCTTGCGAGCCAGCTTCAGTGCCGCCTCGACGGTGTTGGTTCCCGTGGGGCCGGGGAACTGGACCTTGTAGTCCAGGCCGCGTGGCTTGAGGATCTTGTCCTCGAAGGTCTGCAGGAACTCACCCTTCGCCACGGTCGACATGTCGAGGGAGTGGGTGATGTGGCCCTCCGAGATGTACTCCACGAGGGCCTGCTTCAGCTTGGGGTGGTTGTGCCCGTAGTTGAGGGCACCGGCGCCCGCGAAGAAGTCCAGGTAGCGGCGGCCGTCGCGGTCGATGAGCCATGATCCCTCGGCCCGATCGAAGACGGCAGGCCAACCGCGCGAGTAGCTGCGTACCTGCGACTCGCGTGTGCTGAAGATCGAGGGCTGCTCGAAATCGGCGGTGCTGGTGTTCTCGTCGGTCAGGGTGGACATGGTGATCCTCCTAGTGGGCCGGCAGCGGCCCCGCGGTCATGCGGGGTCGATGATGTACAGCTGCTCGGGCTCGTGGGGGTCGGATTCAGTGGGGGAGATGTGGTGCGAGGCGAACAGGTCGCGCACCGTGAGGGTGGAACGGCGCTTCTTCGCCACGGAGCCGAAGAGCTCCTGAGACGCCGTGTTGGATGCGGTGATCGTGGTCTCCAGGCGTGAAACGCCCTGCACCGCAAGATGGTCCAACAAGTCGATGAGCATACGCGAGGCGATGCCGTGGCCCCGATGGGCGGCGTCCACCGCCACCTGCCACACGAACAGGGTGTCCGGGCGGTCGGGACGGCGGTACCCCGTGACGAAACCGGCTACGGCGCCGTCGTGTTCGGCGACGATCGAAGAGTCGGCGAAGTCACGGCACAACAGTGTGTACGCGTACGTCGAATTGAGATCGAGAACCTCGGTGTCCCGGGCGATCTCCCACAGTCGGATGCCGTCGTCGATCGTCGGGCGTCGGGTACTGACCCCCGTTTTCGCGGGGGCGGTGGGATCGCTCTTGTGAGACGGGCTCATCGCTTTCGACGCTAACAACCGGCATTGCGGAAGTCACCCGCGTCGCGGAATCGGTCACCGGAACCCCCGGGTATCCCCAGCGAGTCGGGTCAATGTGAGATGGGTCACATCACGGCTCCTGCGGGGCCAGCCGCGCGAGCGACCCGGCCTCCAGCGCGGCCCACAGCGCGCCGTCGGGGCCGGTGGCGATGCCGTGCGGCTCGGCGCCGGGCACCGGTAGCTCGTACCTGCGGATTCGTCCCTCCGTGTCGACCGATCCGAGGGCATTGCCGGCCCATTCGGTGAACCAGACACGTCCGTCCGGGCCGGCGCACACGCCGTGCGGACGGGCGGCGGGATCGGGCAGGGCGTGATGGGTGACGGCACCGTCCGGGGTGATCCGCCCGATCCGCCCGGCCCCGATCTCGACGAACCACAGGGCGTCGTCGAGCCCTGCGGCGATGCCGACCGGCGCGCACCCGGGGGAGTCCAGGCCGATCACGGAGACGTCCCCCGTGGTGTCGATGCGGCCGATCGCGTCGGCCTGATTGAGCGGGAACCACAGCGCGCCGTCCGGGCCGGCGGCGATCGCGGAGGGGAAGGCGCCGGGGATCGGCAACCCGAAATCCGTGACCTCGCCGGTCACGGTGACCCTGCCGATCCGGTCAGTGGCGGTCGCGGTGAACCACAGGGCGCCGTCGGAACCCGTCGCGAGGCCGAAGGGGCCGCATCCGGGCGGGAGGTCGACGTGCGTGAGCTCGCCGTCGACGGTGATCCGGCCGAGGCGGTGGGCGCGGTACTCGGTGAACCACAGCGCGCCGTCGGGACCGGTCGTGATGATCGTGGGGCCGGTGTCCGGCCCCACGGGGTACAGCACCGTCGCCCCGGTGGTGACGTCGTATCGGCCGATCTCGCCGCTCCCGACGAGCGTGAACCACAGGGCACCGTCGGGGCCGGTGGTCAGGGCGTACGGGCCGGCGCCGGGAACGTCGTGGACGGTGATCGTCATCGGGTGGTCTCCTGGGTGGTGAGGAAGGCGTCGACCTCGGCGGCCGTCGGGGCCGCCGCGGCCCCGGGAGCGGTGGCGGTGAGCGCGCCGGCCGCGTTGGCGCGGCGTAGGCGTTCGGAGGGGGACAGGTCCCAGTGCGCCGCGAGCGCCCCGGCGAACGCGTCCCCGGCCCCGGTGGTGTCCACGACGTCGACCGCGAATCCCGGGGTGTCGACGGTGCCGTCCGGCCCGGTCGCGCGGGCGCCGTCGCCCCCGAGTGTGGTGACGACGTGCGGTACCCGTCGCAGGACCTCCGCCAGTGCCTTCTCCTCGTCGCGGTTGACGATCACGCCGTCGAGGAGGGCGATGAGCTCGTCGGGGAGCGATCGCACCGGACTCGGATTGAGCAGGACGACGGTGCCCGCCTCCCGGGCGGCGCGGGCGGCGTCGAGGACCGCGGGCAGCGGGATCTCGAGCTGGAGGAGCAGGACGTCCGCCGCGCCGATCGCTGCGCGCGCCGCGTCGTCCACGCGGACCGCCCCGTTCGCGCCGGGGACGACCACGATGTGGTTCTCGCCGGAGCCGTCGACGGTGACGTTCGCGAATCCGGTACTGCCCGGCACCCGGGCGACGCGCGACACGTCCACGCGCGCGCCCGCGAGCGAGTCCAGGACCGTGCGGGCCGCGTCGTCGTCGCCGACCGCCCCGACGAACGCGGTCGCGGCCCCGGACCGCGCGGCAGACCGGGCCTGATTCGCGCCCTTGCCGCCCTGACCGAACGCCACGGACACGCCCGTCACCGTCTCGCCCGGCTGTGGAAACCGGTCACAGACGGTCACCGCGTCCAGGTTCACGCTCCCCACCACGACCACCGACGTCATGCCCGCACCCTACGGCCCGCGCCGGACGTAGGCTCGCCGCATGACCATGATTCGTCCGTTCCTCATGTTCCAGGGCGCCGTCGCCGCGCAGGCGATCGACCTGTACGTCACGACGTTCGACGGTGCCGTGCTGAACTCGGTGCCGCATGCGGACCCGAAGCACGGCATCCAGCTCGCCGAGCTGGTGATCAAGGGGCAGCACGTGCTGATCAGCGACAGCTCCGTCGACCACGCCTTCGACTTCACCCCCTCGACGTCGCTGTTCGTCGACTGCGACGACCGCGAGGAACTGGAGCGGCTCACCGAGGAGCTCGGCGCGGGCGGGAAGACCTACATGCCGCTGGGGGAGTACGGCTTCTCCACCGCCTTCGCCTGGGTGGGGGACCGATTCGGCGTGTCCTGGCAGCTCAACCTGGCCTGACGGTCCGCCGTACCGTCGCGCGGGCCCGCCGGGCGGTCCTCGCGTCACGGTGAGCGCAAGCCTGGGCGGGCGCGACCGGCCCGCCTAGCGTCGGCCCCCATGAGCCGTCAGATCCGTTTCAACGCCTTCGACATGAACTGCGTCGCCCACCAGTCCCCGGGCCTGTGGCGGCACCCGAAGGATCAGTCGCACCGCTACAAGGAGCTGAGCTACTGGACGGACCTGGCGAAGCTGTTGGAGCGCGGCACCTTCGACGGCATCTTCATCGCCGACGTGCTGGGGATCTACGACGCCTACAACGGCAACGGCGATGCCGCGATCAAGCACGCCGCCCAGGTTCCCGTGTCCGACCCGATCCTGCTGGCCTCGGCCATCGCCGGGGCCACCGAGCACCTCGGCATCGGCATCACCGCGGGCACCGGCTTCGAGCACCCCTTTCCGTTCGCGCGCCGGCTGACCACCCTCGACCACCTGACCGACGGGCGGATCGGCTGGAACGTGGTGACGGGCTACCTGCCGTCCGCGGCGAAGAACATGGGGCAGCTCGACCAACTGCAGCACGACGAGCGGTACGACCACGCGGACGAGTACCTCGAGGTCCTGTACAAGCTGTGGGAGGGCTCGTGGGAGGACGACGCGGTGATCCGCGACCGCGAGAGCGGTGTGTTCACCGACCCGTCGAAGGTGCACCCGATCAACCACCACGGCAAGTACTTCGACGTTCCGGGAATCCACGTCGGTGAGCCCTCGCCGCAGCGGTCGCCGGTCATCTACCAGGCCGGAGCGTCGCCGCGCGGACTGAAGTTCGCGACGGAGAACGCCGAGGCGATCTTCGTGGCGGCGCCGACCAAGGCGATCCTCGCGAAGGTGGTGCGCACCATCCGCGAGGGGCTCGTCGCCAACGGCCGGGACCCGTACTCGGCCAAGGTGTACACGCTGCTCACCATCGTCACCGACGAGACCGAGGCGAAGGCGCAGGCGAAGCTCGAGGAGTACCACCGCTACGCCAGCATCGAGGGATCGCTGGTGTTCATGTCCGGGTGGATGGGCGTGGATCTCGGCGCGTACGACCCGAGCGACCCGGTGGGGGACGTGAAGTCGAACGCCATCATCTCCGCCGTGTCCAACTTCCAGCAGGCCGACCCGTCGGGCAAGGAGTGGACCGTCGAGGACATCGGCAAGTGGGGCAGGATCGGCGGCATGGGCCCCGTGCTCGTCGGCTCCGCGGAGCGGGTGGCCGATGAGCTGCAGGAATGGGTCGAGGAGACCGACGTCGACGGCTTCAACCTGGCCTACGCCATCACCCCGGGCACCTTCGAGGACATCGTCGAGTTCGTGGTGCCGGAGCTGCGCCGACGGGGCGTGTACCCGGACACCTACGTGCCCGGCACACTGCGGCACAAGCTGTTCGGGCAGGGTGATCGACTCGCCGCCGATCACCCCGCCCAGCGGTTCCGCTACGCGGGGGCCAGTTCCTTGGTGTAGAGCGCGGCGCCCTTCGCATCGCGCAGGTGCACCGTCAGCGCGCGGGTGCCGCCGTCGATGGTGACGTGCCCGAAGTGCTGGAAGCCCTCGGCGGGGGAGACGTTCGCCTTGTCGGGGGCGTGCACGAACTCGTACTGCGCGCCGAAGGTCCCGTCGAGCGGGCTCTCCGGGAAGGCGCCGGCGTTGAGCGGCCCGGAGACGAACTCCCAGAACGGCGAGAAGTCCTGGAAGCCCGCGCGGTCGGGGTGGTAGGAGATCGCGGCGGTGTAGTGCACGTCCGCCGTCAGATACACGATGTTCTTCACGTCCTTGGTGCGGGAGAGGATGCGGGAGAACGCGATCTCGCGGCCCAGCGGTGCGCCGTTGTCGCCCTGCGCCACGGCCTCCATCGACTTCGGGCCGCCGTCCTTGGGGTTCGTGGCGGCGTCCGGGACGACGATGCTCAGCGGCAGGTTGTTCGCGACCACCTTCCACACCGCCGTCGACGAGGTGAGGCCGTCGATGAGCCACTGGGTCTGCTTGTCGCCGAGGATCCCGGCGTCGCTCTCCGTGGCCCACGCGTTGGGGTTCGGGTCCTTGTAGCTGCGCATGTCGAGGACGAAGACGTCGAGGAGCGGGCCGTAGGAGATCTTGCGGTACAGGCGCCCGTCGGCGGCCTCCGTGGGCTGCACCGGCTGCCATTCGCGCCACGCCCGGTACGCGAAGTCCGCGAGCTTGTTCACGTCGGTCTCGGTGTAGCCCTTGCGGTTCTGGCCGGCGAGGTTCTCGCCGGGGAACCAGTTGTTGATCACCTCGTGGTCGTCCCATTGGATGATCTGCGGGACGTTCGCCGCGAAGCGGCGGTAGTGCTCGTCGGTGAGGTTGTAGGCGTAGTTGCCGCGGAACTGGTCGAGCGTCTGCGCGACCTGGTTCTTGGCCTCGGCCGTGACGTTGCGGTACGTGTTGCCGTCGTTCTGCTTCTGCGTCTCGGGCACCGGGTTGTCGGCGTAGATCGCGTCGCCCGAGTGCAGGAAGAAGTCGGGCCGCGCGTCGGCGATGGCGCCCATGATCGCCATGCCGCCGTCGCGGTTGATGCCCCAGCCCTGACCCACCACGTCGCCCGACCAGGCGAAGCTCACGTTCCCGTTCGCCGACGGTGCCGTCCGGAACGTGCCGGCGACGGGCTCGGACGTCGCGCCGTTCTCACCCTCGAGTGTCACGCGATAGTGCACCGTCCGGCCGGGTTCGAGACCGGTGATGCGGAAGCGACCGGCACCGTCGGACGACGGGTTCAGCTGCGGCCCCTCGAAGCGGCTGGGGTTGCTGAAGGACTCCGAGGAGGCCGTCTCGACGATCATCCGCGCGGGCGCGTCCGAGCGGGCCCACACCAGCGCACCGTCCGTGCGGGGATCGCCGGACGCGATGCCGTGCGTCAGCGACGGGCGGCCGCGGACCACGCCGGCCGACGAGGAGGCGGCGGCACCGTCGGACGAGGTCCCGCAGGCCGAGAGGAGCGAACCGGCGGGAATGAGCAGCGCACCGGCGGTGCCGGCCTTGAGAAGCGAACGACGCGAGAACTGAGAATCACTGAGGGGCATTGCGGAAACGATGCCGCAGTCCGGTTCCCGCTCGGCGAACACCGGGTTACCAGCGGGGATGTGAACCGGTGTCCACATGGTGAACCGCTAAGGGTGGATCGGTACTTCGTTTCTGTTAACGTCGAACGCGCGGTAATCACACGTCCGGTGGGCCCGCTCGTCTAGCCACAGGCAGCCCGGTCCGCACGGTGACCAACGCCAGGGGCTGATCTGCATGCCTGATAACTCAACAACGCCCTCCGTGCCGTCGCCACTGTCCGTGGCCGGCCTGCAGGAGACCGAACAGCAGCGCAAGAGCAAGCTGCACAAAGCCATTGCCGCGTCGGCGATGGGAAACTTCACCGAATGGTTCGACTACGGCGTCTACGCCGCGACCACCGCCTACCTGACGCAGGCGTTCTTCCCGGGGACGCTCGGCACCCTCGGCACCCTGCTCGGTTTCGCGGTGTCCTTCGCGCTGCGCCCCCTCGGCGGCTTCGTATGGGGCCCGCTCGGCGACCGGCTCGGCCGGAAGGTGGTGCTGGCGACCACCATCCTGCTCATGGCCGGATCGACCGCGCTGATCGGCGTCCTGCCCACGCACGCCCAGGTGGGCGTGCTCGCGCCGGTACTGCTCATCGGTTTGCGCGTCGTCCAGGGCTTCTCGACCGGCGGTGAGTACGGCGGCGCCGCGACCTTCATGGCGGAGTACTCGCCGGACAGCAAGCGCGGCCGCTACGGCAGCTTCCTCGAGTTCGGCACCATGTGCGGTTTCGCCGGTGGTACGGCCTTCGTGCTGCTCCTGCAGCAGCTGCTCACGCGCGACGAGATGTACGACTGGGGCTGGCGCATCCCGTTCTTCGTCGCGATCCCACTGGGCTTCGTGGGCTGGTACCTGCGGCACCAGCTGGACGACACTCCCGTCTTCGAGGAGATGGCCGAGGAGCAGGAGCACCAGGGCTCCGCCTGGCAGCGCTTCGTGTCCCTGCTGCGGGACTACAAGCGCCCCATCATGATCATGTTCGGGCTGGTCATCGCCCTCAACATCGCGAACTACACCCTGATCGCGTACATGCCCACCTACCTGCACGGCACGATCGGCATGACCGAGTCCGACTCGTCGATCCTGATGCTGATCGGCCAGGTCGCGATGGCGCTGTGCATCCCGTTCTTCGGTGCCCTCTCGGACCGCACGGGACGCAAGCCGATGTGGTGGTTCTCGCTGATCGGCCTCCTGGTGATGGCGTGGCCCATGTTCTGGCTCATGGGCCAGGGATTCGGCTGGGCGATCCTCGGATTCGTGGTGCTCGGGCTGCTGTACATCCCGCAGCTGTCGACCATCACCGCGACCTTCCCGGCGATGTTCCCCACGCAGGTGCGCTACGCGGGGTTCGCCATTTCGTACAACGTGGCGACCGCCGCCTTCGGCGGTACGGCGCCGCTGGTCAACGACGCGGTGGTGGAGAACACCGGCTGGCTGCAGTTCCCGGCCTTCTACATGATGGGGGCCTGCGTCATCGGCCTCATCGCGCTGCCGTTCCTGCAGGAGACCAAGGGCTGCTCGATCCGCGGCACCGAGGTGCCCGGTCCGGACACCGACGCCACCCGTCTCGCGCAGATCGAGGAGGCGAAGCTCGCCAAGGCGAGCTGAGGCGGTCCGGTGATTACAGTGGTCCGGTGACCAGGATCATCGCCGGGGCGGCACGCGGGCGCAGGCTCGCGGTGCCGCCCCGCGGCACTCGGCCCACCTCGGATCGCGTCCGCGAGGCGCTGTTCAGCGCGCTGCAGTCGCGCCTCGACGTCGACGATCTCGCCGTCCTCGACCTCTACGCGGGGTCGGGGGCGCTCGGCTTCGAGGCGCTTTCCCGCGGGGCCGCGCGAGCGGTCCTCGTGGACGCCGACGCGAAGGCGGTCGCGGTGATCAACCAGAACGCGCGTGCCGTCGGACTGCCGGGCGCGACGGCGCACCGTCGGGCCGTGCGGGCGTTCCTCGACCTCCCGGCCGAGCCGTACGACCTCGTCTTCCTGGACCCGCCCTACGACCTGCCCGCCGACACCGTCGACGGCGATCTCGCCGCGCTCACCTCCGGGTGGCTCGCGCCGGGGGCGCACGTCGTCGTGGAGCGGTCGGCGCGGACGCCCGCGGCCACCTGGCCCGAGGGGTTCGACCTCGATCTGACGCGCGACTACGGGGAGACCCGCGTGGAGATCGCCGTCTGGCAGGATGACCGGGCATGAGCAAGGCGTGCTGCCCCGGGTCGTTCGACCCCATGACCAACGGCCACCTGGACATCTTCCGCCGCGCCGCGCGGATCTTCGACGAGCTGGTGATCACCGTCGTCGTGAATCCCAACAAGCAGGGCATGTTCTCCATCGACGAGCGGATCGCGTTGATCGAGGAGAACGTCGCGGACCTGCCCGGCGTCACCGTCGACCGGTGGACCGGCCTACTGGTGGACTACGCGAAGGAACAGGGCGTCGCGTGCATCCTCAAGGGGCTGCGCAACTCGACGGACTTCGACTACGAGCTGCCGATGGCCGGCATGAACATGCATCTCACCGGTGTCGAGACGGCCTTCCTCACCACCGCCCCCGAGTTCTCCTACGTCTCGAGCTCGCTGGTCAAGGAGGTTGCCAAGCTGGGCGGTGACGTCTCCGCGCTGATCCCGCCCAACGTGCAGACCGCCCTCAGCGCCAAGCTGTCGTGAATTCGGCCGAATTCTGCGGTCCGAGGCAGAATCGGGCTTCGTAGGCCAGGAAACCGCCGAGTTCACGGCGGAGTCGACACGCGGCGGCGCCGTTACGGCGAAACATCGGTCCCACCCGTCACAATGGGTGCATGTACCGCGTATTCGAAGCACTGGACGAGCTGGGCGCCATCCTGGAGGAGGCGCGCAGCGTCCCCATGACCGCCGGGTGCCTGGTGCCCCGCGGTGATGTGCTCGAGCTCCTCGACGACATCCGCGACGCCTTCCCGGCCGACCTCGACGACGCGCAGGACGTGCTGGATCAGAAGGACCGCCTGATCAGCGAGGCCCGCACCCACTACGACACCACGGTGGCCCAGGCCAACTCCGAGGCCGATGCCACCCTCAGCCGCTCCCGCGCCGAGGCCGACCGCCTGCTCGCGGACGCGAAGGCCCAGGCCGACCGCATGGTCGCCGAGGCGCACCAGCACGCCACCGGGCTCGTCGCCGAGGCCCGCGCCGAGGACGAGCGGATCCGCCGCGGTGCCCAGCGCGAGTACGAGGCCGTGACGGGCCGCGCCCGCGCCGAGGCCGAGCGGCTCGTCGCCGACGGCAACGCCGCGTATCAGCGGTCCGTCGCCGAGGGCATCACCGAGCAGGAGCGTCTCGTGGCCGAGACGGAGGTCGTGGCGGCCGCCAAAGCCGAGTCGGACCGGCTCATCGACGCAGCGCACGCCGAGTCGGACCGTCTGCGCGGGGAGTGCGACGTCTACGTCGACACGAAGCTCTCGCAGTTCGAGGAGGTGCTCGGCGCCACGATGCGGTCGGTGAACCGGGGCCGCCAGCAGCTGCGCACCGCCGCCGGCGTGCACGATTACAGCGATCACGGCGCCGCCGACGGCTACCTCGAGGAGTTCGCCGAGTCACGGGTCGACGCGCGCTAGGCGAGTTGACGTACAATCGGGTGTTTGGCTTGACCTGACGAGTTCCCGAGGATTGTTGTGAACGAACCCAATGCCGCCGTGCGCCAGCCGGCCGGTAAGCCGTACGTACTCGACGTCCGAGCCTTCGGGCGCCGGCCCGGCACCTCCGCGCAGGTGCACCGCACGGTGGCCGCGCCCGAGCGCATCGGTGTCGACCTCATCGGCATCGAGTCCGGCGAGGAGGTCGATCTCGACCTGCAGGTGCAGGCCGTCTCCGAGGGCGTCCTCGTGACCGGCACCGTGAGCGCCAACACCGCCGGCCAGTGCGCCCGCTGCCTCGACCCGCTGTCGGGTGCGCTCAACCTGTTCCTGACGGAGCTGTACGCCTATCCGGACAGCGAGACCGCGGCCACCACCGACGACGACGAGATGTACCGCATCGAGGACGACATGATCGACCTCGAGCAGGCCATCATCGACGCGGTCGGCATGGAGCTCGCCCTCGACCCGGTCTGCTCCGACGACTGCCCGGGCCTGTGCCAGGGCTGCGGCGAGAAGCTCGCGGACCTGCCGGCCGACCACGCGCACGAGCAGATCGACCCCCGGTGGGCCGGACTCGCCAAGTTCGCCACCGACGGCGAGGCCGACACCCAGTGAGCAAGCGCCTCCCGGCGCCGCCCGCCACGGACCGCGCCCCTCTGCTGGAAGCCCTGGGCGTCGCCCTCGATGACGAACTGCTCACCCTGGCACTGACGCACCGCTCGTACGCGTACGAGGCGGGCGGGCTGCCCACCAACGAACGGCTCGAGTTCCTCGGCGACAGCGTGCTCGGCATCTCCGTGACCGAGTGGCTGTACACCACGCATCCGGACAAGCCCGAGGGCGAGCTCGCCAAGATCCGCGCCAGCGTGGTCAACATGCACGCCCTCGCCCGCGTCGCCCGCGGGCTGGGGGAGGGCGGCCTCGGTGCGCACCTGTACCTCGGTCGCGGCGAGGAGCTCACCGGCGGCCGCGACAAGGATTCGATCCTCGCCGACGGCACGGAGGCGCTCCTGGGGGCGGTACACATCCAGCACGGCATCGACACCGCCCGCGAGGTGGTCCTGCGGCTGTTCCTGCCTCTGCTCACCGCCTCCTCGTCCATGGGCGCGGGCCTCGACTGGAAGACCTCGTTGCAGGAGCTCACCGCCGAGCGCGACCTCGGCGCGCCGGCCTACCGCATCACGTCGACCGGGCCGGACCACGACAAGGAGTTCACCGCCGTCGCGGTGGTGGACGAGAACGACCTCGGCGAGGGCGTGGGCCGCACCAAGAAGGAGGCCGAGCAGAAGGCCGCCGCGGCCGCCTGGAAGTCGTTGGACGAGGGCACCGCAGGTCCTGCTGCTGACGGTGACGCCGAGCAGGCGCCCGAGTCGGCCTGATGCCCGAGCTGCCCGAGGTCGAGGTCGTCCGGCGCGGCCTCGTCGACCATGTGGTGGGTCGCGGCGTCACCTCCGTCGAGGTGCTGCATCCCCGCGCCGCGCGCCGTCACGCCGCCGGCGAGGCCGACCTCATCGGCCAGATCACCGGAGCCGACGTGGAATCCGCGCAGCGCCGCGGCAAGTTCCTGTGGCTACCGCTCGCCCGTGGCGGTGCCCCGGCCGATGCCGCGATCGTCGTGCACCTGGGGATGAGCGGGCAGATGCTCGTCGACGGCGGCGCAGTCAGTGGTCGGGGCCCAGGTGACGACCGGCACGTGCGCATCCGGGCAGGGCTGTCCGACGGTGCCGTGCTCCGGTTCGTCGACCAGCGCACGTTCGGCGGCTGGGCCGTGGATCCGCTCGAGGAGGTCGCGGGAACTCTCGTGCCCGCGTCCGTCGCGCACATCGCCCGGGACCCGCTGGACCCGCTGTTCGACCGCGACGCCGTGGTCGCGCGGATGAAGCGCAAGGACACCGAGATCAAGCGGGTGTTGCTGGACCAGACCGTGATCTCCGGTGTGGGCAACATCTACGCCGACGAGGCCCTGTGGCGCTCCGGCATACACGGCCGCCGCCGCGCCTCCGCTCTCACCAAGCCCGCGCTCGGACGCCTCATCGACGACGCCACCGACGTGATGCGGCAGGCCCTCGACCAGGGCGGCACCAGCTTCGACTCCCTGTACGTGAACGTCAACGGCCAGTCGGGTTACTTCTCCCGGTCGCTGGACGCCTACGGGCGCGACGGTGAACCCTGCCGCCGCTGCGGCACCATCATGCGCCGCGAGTCGTTCATGAACCGCAGCTCCCACTTCTGCCCGACGTGCCAGAAGGCGCCGCGCCGCTGACCGTTGGAGCCACCCGCCCCGCGCGACTCAGGGGCTGGTGGGCCACGCGCCGTTCGCAGGCTCCGACGCACCGCTAGGTGGGGGAGCCGCGTTCGCTCGCTGTTCTCGTGTGAGCCGCAGCGGCCACACTCCGCGGAAGATCTCCACGAACAGCGCCACGACGATCACCCATGTGAGAACGGTGCGTCCGACCGCCGAAGGAGGAAGTACGACGCCGGCTGCGAGATACGCGAGCCCGACTCCGATCGCGCAGATGGAGGCGGCACGCAGCCACATCCTCGTCATGATGCGTCGGTATTCCGGCAGGTGGGCAGACCAGTAATCGCGGTACTCCCGCCTTCGGAACGATGGTCGCCACAGGGACAAGAGAACGAGGATCATGCCGAACCCGAGTGCGATCGCGGCCGACACGAGTTGATTCTCGACGAACGCGCTGCGCGACATCCACGTCGAGACGCGGCCTCCCGAGTACGTCCGCGGATACGGATCAGGCCCGGCCACGTAGGTCAACCCGAGCGTCGCTACGTAGAACCCCACCGCGCCGATGAACAGCCCCCACTGTTTCTGCATGCGGTCACGCTACGAACCGACCGCGGTGATCGTGTGTCCCCCACACCGACTAGGGGAATGTTCACAATCACCCGGCGAGCGGAACCGAACCGGGGTCTGGTGCGTCGCCCTGCCGGGGGATCAGTTGATGATCTCGCCGCGGTCGGTCGGGGCCTTCGAGATCAGGGTGTCGCGCCACATCTGCAGCGCCTCGGGCGTGAGCCGGGTCCAATCGGTCACCTCGGCGACGACGCGCAGCGGCTCGGTGCTGCGGTACGAGCGGGTGGGGTTGCCGGGGAACTTCTTATCGGTCACGTTGGGGTCGTCCTCGAAAGCGCCGGTGGGCTCCACCTCGTACACGCGCGGGGCGGCACCGTCGGACTTGAGCTCGGAGGCGAGCTCCGCGGCGAGCCCGGCACCGTCGCGCAGGGCGGTGAAGTAGATGTGGTTCATCACCACGTCGGGGCGGTAGTTCGAGACGAAGCCCGCGCTGAGCAGGTCTCCGGGCCGGAGGTCTGCGGTGGTGCCGTGGAAGAAGGGGCCGGTTTCCGTGGAGGCGCTCATGCCGCCAGGTTATCCGCCGGCGGCCGCACCAGCCGCCACACGAGGTGGCCGCTGCTCACGGCGATCACCGCGAGGACGATCCAGATACCCGCGTCGATGACTGCGCTCCCGTCCGGACGCACGATCGTGCTCGTCACCGACACGGCCAGAAGGAGCAGCACCGCGGTGCCCACCGTCAGCAGGTAGCGCTGGAGGAGCGCGTCGAGCCCGGGCCGGTGATCGGGGGAGAGCCAGTAGGAGCGCGCGGTCGGCGGGAGGTTGATCAGGCGGTCCGGGATGGCGGTCGTGCAGGCGGCGAGGACACCGAACAACGCTCCGACGGCCGCCGTCGTGACGGCGAGGAGTCCGACCGCGGAACCCCGCGGGCTCCAGGAGTCAGCCGTCCCACCGGCGCCCCAGTGCGTGGGGAAGGGGTCGGGCCCGGACGCCGCGGCCCAGGCGAGTGAGGCGCCGCAGAGCAGGACCGCGACGAGGAAGATCCACCAGCGAAGTCTCATACGGGGGACGTTACCTCGGCGAATGACTGCCTGTGCGGCCCTGGTGAACGCCGCGCGACGCGGTGGAGGAGCGCTTCGGCGGGTGCGTGAGCAGCCAGATCAGATAGCCGATGGAACCCACCAGCGCGACGAGGAAGAGGATCACGAGCGTCGACTTCGCGGCGGTCTCCGTCGGGTCGATGATCGTCACCACGAACGTCGCGCCCTGGAGGACGAGGAAGAGGCCTCCCGCCCAGAGCAGGAAGCCCGAGACGATGTCGTCGAACGCGGGGCGGTGCGCGGGGGACAGCCAGTAATCGCGTCGTGGCGTGTTGACGATCGAGGCCGGGATTCGCGGTGCCGCCAACGCCAGCGCCGCGAACAGGACGGCGACGCCGGCCGCGATCCCCGCGTGCAGCGGCACGGCCTCGCTGCGCGGGGTCCAGGAATCGGGCTGCCCGGACAGGCCGAAATGGGTGGGGAACGGGTCCGGACCGGAGACGGCGGCCCACGCCGCTGCCGCGGCGTACGCGACGACGGTTCCGAGGAAGGACCACCACCGCGCGCGCATGGGCCCAACGCTACCGCTCACCCGCCGCCCGCACCGGGCCGCCCGGCAGTGGTCGCGGACGGTGCTGCCGTAGATTGGACGCATGGCCGACGACACGAACGCGCAGGCACCGTCCACCGAACTCTGGGTCGAGCGCACCGGCGTGCGCCGCTACACCGGCCGCAGCTCGCGCGGCGCCGAGGTGCTGGTCGGATCGGCGGACGTGGAGGGTGTGTTCACCCCCGGCGAGCTGCTCAAGATCGCCCTCGCCGCGTGCAGCGGCATGTCCACCGACCACGTGCTCGCCCGCCGGCTCGGCGAGGACTACGACGCCACCGTCCGCGTGTCCGGCGACGCCGACCGGCAGAACGAGGTCTACCCGGAGCTCAACGAGATCCTCGAGCTGGACCTGTCCGAGCTGGACGAGGCGGCGCAGGAGCGACTCATCACCGTGGCGCGCCGCGCCGTCGACCAGGTGTGCACCGTGGGCCGCACGCTCAAGGCGGGCACGACGGTCAATCTCGACATCACCTCGGAGTAGCGCGTGCCCGACGATCAGGCCCGGATGACGGCGTGGGTGCACGGCCACGTGCAGGGCGTCGGGTTCCGGTACTGGACGAAGACCCAGGCATTGGAACTGGGCCTGCTCGGCTACGCTGCGAACCAGCCGGACGGCCGTGTGCGCGTCGTCGTCGAGGGGGATCGGTCCGCATGCGACACTCTGCTGCAACGCCTGTGGTCGGGGGACACTCCGGGCAGGGTCGATCTGGTCGTGGAACTGTTCGGGCCCGCGCGAGGCGGGCTCCCGTCGTTCGAGGAGAGGTGAGGCATGCAGCCGCCCGTTCCTGAGAACCGCCCGGTGGGCGACATCCCCGGGCCGGAGTCGAATTACATGCCGCCCGTGCCCGGCCTTCCGCCCCAGGTGAACCTGCCCGACACCGCGGAGCCCCCGCGCCGACCCGGCCGGATCCGCGAGCAGGACGAGAACACGACGGCCCGCCCGGAGACGGTGGCCGAGGCCCGCGCCCGCCAGCGGGCGCAGCGGCAGCGCGCCGAGGACGAGCAGCGCGCGGCGGCGGAGGCCGCCGCCGCGGCCGCGAAGAAGAGCCGCCGCCGTAAGCAGATGATCGGTGCCGGAGTCGGCGTCGGGGTCGTCGGCGCCATCGCACTCCTCTACGTGGCGATCCCGGACAACGACGACACTCAGCCCGTCGCCACGCAGACGGCGTACTGCACCGTCGACGGTGACCAGGTGGTCTCCGACGACTACTGCTCGCGCGGCACCTACAACCCCGTGACGGGCTTCATCTTCCTCAATGGCATGAGCTACCGGTACAACTACGGCGGCTCCTACAACAACGGCCGCGTCACCGGCGGCAGCTACGACCGGCCCCCGAACACCGCCTTCCGCACGTCCTCGGGCGCGGCGGTGGATCCGGCCAAGACCACCTCGTTCGGCGCCAACGGCCAGACCAACGCGGCGAGCAAGCCCGCGCCGCCCGCTGCCGGGTCCAAGTCCGGCGGATCGCGGTCCGGCGGATCGGGGAGCGGGACCAACGCCGGGAGCAACAGCGGCTCCAGCGGCAAGAACATCGATCGCGGCGGGCTGGGTACGTCCAGCAAGGGCGGGGGCTCCAAGGGCGGCTCCGGATCGAGCGGGTCCTAGTGCGGCGCATGCGGGGAACGCCCCGCGCGGGCTGGCAGCGGACCGTCGAATCGCAGGGCCTGGTGTTCGGCACCCCCGCGCGCGACGGTGCCGGCGACAGCCGGAACTACTGGGACGAGTCCGTGTTCTACGAGTTCGACATGGACGAGGTGCTCGCCCTCGAGGCGCAGGTCGAGGTGCTGCACTCCATGTGCCTCAAGGCCGTCGAGAACGTCATCCTCACCGAGCGGTACGCCGACTTCGGCATTCCCGAGTGGGCGTGGGGCGCGATCGAGGAGTCGTGGAAGCGGCAGGACCCGCACGTGTACGGCCGCTTCGACCTGCGCTACGACGGCCGGCGGCCGGCGAAGCTGCTGGAGTACAACGCCGATACGCCCACCTCACTGCTCGAAGCCGCTGTGGTGCAGTGGTACTGGTTCCAGGACACCGCGCCGGACAAGCGCTCCTGGGACGAGGGTGGCTACGACCAGTGGAACTCGCTGCACGAGGCGCTCGTGGAGCGCTGGGGCGAGATCCGGAACGTGATCCCGCCGTCGGAGCTGCACTTCACCTGGTCCGGCGCGGACGCGACGGGCGAGGACCACGTGACCACCGGCTACCTGCAGGAGACGGCCGCCGAAGCCGGCTTCGACACCGTCGGCCTGCCCATCGAGGACATCGGCTGGGATCACGACCTCAAGACCTTCGTCGACCTCGAGGACGCCCCGATCCACTCGGTGTTCAAGCTCTACCCGTGGGAGTGGATCCTCGAGGACGACTTCGGCAAGCGGGTCGTCGAGTCGATCCCCGCCACCACCTGGATCGAGCCGCTGTGGAAGGCGATCCTCTCCAACAAGGCGATCCTCGCGGTGCTCTGGGAGATGTACCCCGATCATCCGAACCTGTTGCCCGCCTTCATCGACAGCCCCGGCTTCCTCACCGAGTACGTCAAGAAGCCCAAGCTCGGGCGCGAGGGCGCGAACCTCACGATCGTCGACGGGGGCCGCGAGACCGCCACCGGCGGCGTCTACGGCGCCGAGGGCTACGTGTACCAGATGTTCGACCCGCTTCCCGAGTTCGACGGCTACCGTCCCGTGATCGGCGCCTGGGTCGTCGGTGACGAATCCGCCGGCATCGGCATCCGCGAGACCTCCGGCCTCATCACCGACGACGGTGCCGCCTTCATCCCGCACCGCATCACCCCGAAAGGCACGACCGCATCATGAACACGACCCTCCTCGCCGCCGCGGACCTGGGCACCCTGGGCAAGGGCATCGGCGCGATCTGCTTGTACGCCCTCGTCGGCCTGGTGCTGATGGTCGCCGGCTTCTACGCCGTGGACCTCTCCACGCCCGGCAAGCTCCGAGAGCTGGTGAAGTCCGGCAAGCCGAACGCCACCTACATCACCGGCGCGGGCATGCTCTCGATGGCGTTCATCATCGTCGTCGCGATCTACGCCAACTACACCGGCGGCGGCAACCTGCTGGACGGTGTCATCTACTCGCTCGTCTACGGCGTGGTCGGCATCGTCGCCCAGATCGTCTCCGTGCGCGTCCTCGACCTGGTCACGGGCGTCGACATGGAGGAGCTCATGTATTCGGAGGTGTTCCTGCCGCAGGCCCGCGTGATCGCCGCGTCGCACGTCGCGCTCGGTCTGATCGTCGCCATGGCGGTGCTCTGACGGCCGCGTCGTGAAGCAGCACCGCGTCACCCTCGCCGACGTCGCCCGGGAGGCGGGCGTCTCGGTGACGACGGTGTCGTTCGTGCTCTCCGGGCGGGAGGGCATGCGGATCACCGAGTCCACCGCCGATCGGGTGCGCGCCGCGAGTGAGCGGCTCGGCTACCGGCCCGACCTGGCGGCCCGCAGCCTGCGCGCGCGATCGACGATGACGCTCGGACTCGTCTCGGACACGATCGGGTCCGAGCCCTACGCCGGGTACATGGTGCGCGGCGCCATCGAGGAGGCCAGGGCGACATCGCGGATGGTCATCCTCGCCGAGACCGAGGACTACACCTCCGACGGCGCGGACCTCGTGGAGGCGATGCTCGACCGCCGGGTGGACGGTCTGATGTACGGCGCCATGTACACCCGCGACGTCGTGCCGCCCGCGGGTCTCGCGACCGTCCCGCACGTCTTCCTCAATTGCCTGCCGGGCGAGCTCACGGGGCCGGCAGTGGTGCCCGCGGAGCGCGCCGCGGGCAGAACCGCCGCCGGGGCGATCCTCGCCGCAGGGCACCGTGACGGGATCCACCACATCGGCGGCCGCCAGCTGTCGGCGCTGCATCCCGAGGGGATCCACGCGGGACACCAACGGCTGCACGGGATCGAGGAGGAGCTCGCGGCGGCCGGGGTCGGGCTCGCGAGCGTCGTCGAGTGCGAGTGGGTGCCCGAAGCGGGCTATCGCGCGGTGAGCGAGCTGTTGCGCTCGACGCGGCCCTCGGCGCTGATCTGCGCGAACGACCGCACCGCGTTCGGCGCCTACCAGGCGCTCGCCGAAGCCGGACTCTCCGTGCCGCAGGATGTTTCGGTCATCGCCTTCGACGATTCGCAGCTCGCCGGTTGGATGCGGCCCGGCCTCACGTCGGTGGCGCTGCCGCACCGGGAGATGGGCGCGCGCGCCGTCGACCTGCTCGTCTCCGGCGATCTGGCGCCTGTCGTCCACGAGGTGCCCATGGAACTCTTCGCGCGGGGATCGATCGCCTCGGCCTGACTCGTCTGTACTCTCCGTCCGCCGGCGGGGCCCGTCATGCGCTATATCGATAAGCTAAAACGATTAAGCTCTTGTGAACAGGGTGTTCATCGATGTAGTCTTCGTCACACCCGGACGGCAGAGACCGGCCGGATCACGGCGAGAGTTTGGATCCCCATGGCATCGTTCCCCCAGGCCTTGAAGAACAGGGCCTACCTGCATTCCTCCGTCACGTTCCTGTTGTTCTTCGCCTCGTGGGGCATCTGGTGGTCGTTCTTCTCGCCGTGGCTGCTCAAGAGCCCGGAGGAGGGCGGTCTCGGGCTGAGTGGCGCCGAACAGGGCACGGTGTACTCCACCAATTCGATCGCCGCGCTGATCGTGATGTTCCTGTACGGCACAGTGCAGGACAAGCTCGGCCTCAAGCGCCATCTGGCGATCCTCGCGTCCGTCGCGATGGCCGGCGTGGGGCCGTTCTTCATCGTCGTCTACGAGCCGCTCCTGCAGTCCCGCTTCGCGGTCGGCGTGGTCGTGGGTGCGATCTATCTGTCCTTCGGCTTCCTCGCGGCGGCGGGCCTGCTCGAGGCCGTCAGCGAACGCGCCAGCCGCCGCTTCGGATTCGAGTACGGCCAGGCCCGCATGTGGGGATCCTTCGGCTACGCGATCGTGGCGTTGGTGGCCGGCTTCCTGTTCGCCGTCGACCCGCACCTGAACTTCTGGGTCGGCTCCGCCTTCGGCGTCGCTTGCCTGCTGGTGCAGATCCTCTGGAAGGACGAGCAGGCCGACGTCGTGCACGTCGAGCCCACGACCCCTTCGCTGCGCGAGATGGCAGCCCTCCTGACAATGGGGCGGCTGTGGAAGGTGATCCTCGTGGTCCTGTTCACCTGGACCTTCTACACCGTCTACGACCAGCAGATGTTCCCGGACTTCTACACGCACCTCTTCGACGATGTGAAGCGCGGCGAGCAGGTCTACGGCGTGCTCAACTCGGTGCAGGTGTTCCTCGAGGCCGCCATGATGGGCGTGGTGCCCGTGCTCATGCGCAAGGTGGGCGTGCGCAACATCCTGCTCCTGGGCTTCACGGTGATGGCCGTCCGCATCCTGGGCACCGCGGTGTTCAGCGACCCGGTCGCGGTCTCCGTCGTCAAGATGCTGCACGCCCTCGAAGTGCCGCTGTGCATCCTCGGCGTCTTCCGCTACTTCACGCTGCACTTCAACGCGAAGCTGTCGGCCACGCTCTACATGGTCGGCTTCCAGATCGCCTCGCAGGTGGGTGTCGTCCTCCTCTCGCCGCCGCTCGGCGCGCTGCGCGATCGGCTCGGCTATCAGCCCACGTTCTTCATCATCGCCGCCACGGTCGCGGTGGCCGGCACCGTCGGCTACCTCATCCTCAAGAAGGACGACGAGGAGGTCGACGGTGACCCGTACCTCCGCGACGGCCAGGAGCCGCTCGACACCGCGAAGGCCGGCGCATGACAGGGAGGCTCGAGGTGACCATGGCAGACGACCTGGCGCGCGCCGAGGCCGCGGTGGCGGACCTCGCGGCGCGCCGCGGCGATCGCTGGTATCCGCGCGTGCACATCGCGGCGGCGGCGGGGTGGATCAACGACCCGAACGGTCTGTGTCACTTCGGCGGCCGCTATCACGTGTTCTTCCAGCACCACCCGTACAGCGCCCAGTGGGGGCCGATGCACTGGGGCCACGTCTCCAGTGCCGACCTGGTGACCTGGCGGCGCGAGCCCATCGCGTTGGCGCCGAGCCTGGAGGAGGACCGCGACGGGGTGTTCTCCGGCTCCGCGGTCGTGGACGGCGACGAGATGGTGGTCTACTACACCGGCCACCGGTGGCGGAACGGCGTGAACGAGGACGAGGGCAACCTCCAGGTCCAATGCGTCGCCCGGTCCTCCGACGGGACCACCTTCACCAAGGACGGCGTCGTCGTGACCGGCCCGCCCGAGCTGCCCCACTTCCGCGATCCGAAGGTGTGGCGCACCGACGGCACCTGGTACATGGTGTTCGGCGTCTGCTCGGCGGACGAGCGCGGCGAAGTGTGGCTGTACACCTCCACCGACGGCGCCGCCTGGGAGTTCGACCGGGTCGTCTACCGCGATCCCGACCCTGACGCCTTCATGCTGGAGTGCCCGGACATGTTCCCGCTCGGCGACAAGTGGGTCATCACGTACTGCCCGATGGGCCGCAAGCCCGACGGATACGGCCTGCGCAACGGCCACAACGCCGGCTACGTGGTGGGGGACTGGTCGCCCGGCGAGGAGTTCGTGCCGCTCACCGACTACCGGCCGGCGGACTGGGGCGCCGAGTACTACGCGCCGCAGAGCTTCGAGGCGCCGGACGGGCGACGGATCGCGTTCGGCTGGATGGGCGGATTCGACCGCCCGATCGCTTCGCAGCGCGACGGCTGGTGCGGGCAACTCACCGTGCCGCGCGAGCTCACCCTCGGCGACGACCTCCGGGTGCGGGCCCTCCCGGTCGTCGAGTTCGCGGGACTGCGGCGCGACACCGCCGACCTGGGGGCGACGACGCTCGGTCGCGACGAGGAGCGGGAGCTCCTCGGGGACCTCGACGCGGCCGACATCGAGCTCACGGTCGCGCTCGACGACGGTGACGCGGAGCGGCTGGGCATCGTCCTCCGGACCGACGGCGGCGACGAAGTCGTCATCGCCTACGACGACCTCGCACGGCGCGTGCTGGTCGATCGCCGCCGCGCGGGAGAGGGCGAGCGGGGCTACCGGGCGGCGCCCGCCGACGGCGACGAGCTCCGGCTGCGTGTGATCGTGGATCGCGGTTCCGTCGAGGTGTTCGTCGGCGACGGCGCGGAGTGCGTCAGCTCCCTGGTGTTCCTGGGGGAGGGAGTGCGCTCGGCGGCCCTGTTCGCGGAATCGGGAACCGCGAGGTTCACGCGGGTCGCGGCACACCGGCTCGGGTCCGTCTGGGAGAACTGACCCGGCGGGTATTCTCGACGATTGTGTATCTCAAGTCGCTGACACTGAAGGGCTTCAAGTCCTTCGCTTCGGCGACGACTCTGCGCCTGGAACCGGGCATCACCTGCGTCGTCGGGCCCAACGGCTCGGGTAAGTCGAACATCCTCGACGCCCTCCGCTGGGTGATGGGGGAGCAGGGCGCCAAGGGCCTGCGCGGCGGCAAGATGGAGGACGTCATCTTCGCCGGCACGTCCGGCCGCGCGCCCTTGGGCCGCGCCGAGGTCACGCTCACCATCGACAACTCCGACGGTGCGCTGCCCATCGACTACTCCGAGGTCTCCATCACGCGGCGCATGTTCCGCGACGGCGCCGGCGAGTACGAGATCAACGGCACCAAGTGCCGCCTCATGGACGTGCAGGAGCTGCTCTCCGACAGCGGCATCGGCCGCGAGATGCACGTCATCGTCGGCCAGGGGCAGCTCGCGGCGATCCTCGAGTCGAAGCCCGAGGAACGTCGGGCCTTCATCGAGGAGGCGGCAGGCGTGCTCAAGCACCGACGCCGCAAGGAGAAGGCGGTCCGCAAGCTCGACTCGATGCAGGCCAACCTCGCCCGGCTCACCGACCTCACGACGGAGCTGCGCCGGCAGCTCAAGCCGCTGGGGCGGCAGGCCGAGGTCGCCCGTCGGGCGCAGACCATCCAGGCCGACCTCCGCGACGCGCGCCTGCGCCTCGCCGCCGATGACCTGGTGCGCCGCCGCGAGGAGCTCGCGAACCAGAGCGGAAACGAGGCCGCGGTGCGGGAGGAGCAGAATCTCGTCGCGGCGCAGTTGGACGAGGCGAACGCGCTGGTCGCGGACCATTCCGAGGCCGTGGCCGCGCTGGATCCGGCGGTGAAGGCCGCGGGCGAGGGCTGGTTCTCGCTGTCCGCGCTCGCCGAGCGCGTCTCGTCGACGGAGCGCATCGCGTCCGAGCGCGCCCGCCTGCTGTCCGAGCCCGTCCAGCACGCCCCGGGCCGTGACCCCGATGAGCTGGAGGCCGAGGCCGAGCGCGTCGCCGAGGAGGAGGCCGAGCTCATGGAGGCCCTCGAGGAGGCCGCGATGATCCTCGAGGAGGCGACGGAGGAGCTCGCGTCGCGTGAGGAGGCGGCCCGGGACGCCGAGAAGGCGCACATGGCCGCGGTCGCGGCCATCGCGGACCGTCGGGAAGGGCTCGCACGCCTGGCCGGTCAGGTCGAGACCCTGCGCACCCGCGCGGAATCCGTCGAGGCGGAGTCCGGGCGGCTCACCGCCGCGATCGCCGAGGCGGTGGAGCGCGCCGAGACCGCCGAAGCCGAGTTCGAGCAGGTCCAGGGGCAGATCGCCGAACTCGACGCCTCCGAGGCCTCGCTCGATGAGCACCACGAACGCAGCGTCGCGGCCTACAACGCCGCGAGTGCGCGGGTGGAGGAGCTGCGCGCCGCGGAGCGGGAGGCCGAGCAGAAGGTCGCCTCGCTCGTCGCGCGCATCGAAGCGCTGACGATGAACCTGGACCGGGGCGACGGTGCCGCGTGGGTAGTGGAGAACGTCGACGGTGTGACGGCCGCGGTGGCGTCCCGGCTGTCCATCCGCGGCGGCTACGAGAAGGCCGTCGCCGCTGCGCTGGGGCCGGTGGCGGAGGCCGTGGCGGCGGGGTCTCGGAATCTGGCCGTTTCGGCCATCGACAAGCTGCGGGAGGCGGATGGCGGGCGGGCGTCCGTCGTCGTCGAGGGCGTCGCGCCAGGGACTTTGCCGTCGGGTCCCCTGCCCGACGGTGCCGTCTGGGCCGTCGACTGCGTGGAGGCACCGTCCTCGTTGGAGGGTGCGGTGACTGCGGCCCTGGCCGGGTTCGTGCTGGTCGGGTCTGTGGACGAGGCCGTGGCCGTGGTCGCCGAGCGTCCCGAGCTGCGAGCCGTCACATCCGACGGTGACGTCATCTCGCACGGGGTGCTCACCGGTGGCTCCGCGGCGCGGCAGTCGACGCTGGAGGTGCAGAAGTCGATCGACGCCGCCGAGGCGACCCTGGCGGAGACCCGGCGGTCGGTGGAGTCGCTGTCCGCGGCGCTGGCCGGAGCGAATGAGGATTTGGCGGCGCGGCGCGAGGTGACGGAGTCGGCGCTGGCGGCGCTGCACGAGTCGGATGCGCAGCTCGGCGCGATCTACGAGCAGTTGGCCCGGCTGGGGCAGGCGGCGCGGAGCGCGCGCGACGAGGCGGAGCGGCTGGTGGCGCAGCGTGCGCGGATCGAGGCGTCGCGGGACGAGACGCGGGCCGCGCTGGTGGAGCACGAGGAGCGCCTGCGGCTCGCGGAGGAGTTGCCCGAGGATTCGGTGTCGGTGGGCACGGATGAGCGGGACGCTGCGGCGGCCGCCCTGGCTGCGGCGCGTTCGGTGGAGATGGAGGCGCGCCTGGCGCGGCGGACCGCCGAGGAGCGTGCGGCCGGCGTGCGGGGCAAGGCCGAGGGGCTTCGACGGGCCGCTGCTGCCGAGCGTGCGGCGCGGGAGCGGGCGGAGGCGGCGGCTGCTGCGCGCCTGTCGGCCGCTGCTGTGGCGGCGTCAGTGGCGGAGGGCGCTGCGCTGGTGTCCTCGCGGCTGGGGCGCGCGGTGACGCGTGCTGCTGCGCATCGTGATGCGCTGGAGGCATCACGGGCGCAGCGCGCCGGCGCGCTGGATGTCGCGCGGCAGGAGAGCGCGGCGCTGACGGCGCGGTTGGCCCAGCTGACGGATGCGGTGCACCGAGACGAGGTGGCGCGGGCGCAGGCGGCGCTACGGATCGAGCAGCTTGAGGAGCAGGTGGTGGCGTCGTTCGCGATGTCGCCGGACGATCTGGTGGCCGAGTACGGGCCGGATGTCTTATTGCCCCCGTCTGCGCTGGAGTTGGAGGAGTACGAGGCGGCGCGGGAGCGTGGCGAGAATGTGGTGAAGCCGCAGGGCCTGCCGTTCGACCGGGCGGTGCAGGAACGGCGTTTGAAGCTCGCGGAGAAGGACCTTGCGACGCTGGGGCGGGTGAACCCGCTGGCGCTGGAGGAGTTCGCGGCGCTGGAGGAGCGCTACAACTTCCTCTCCACGCAGCTCGAGGACGTGAAGTCGGCCCGCGAGGATCTGCTGAGCGTGGTCGAGGAGGTGGACGCCAAGATCCTGCAGGTGTTCACCGAGGCCTGGGTCGACGTCGAGCGCGAGTTCGTTGAGGTGTTCAAGACATTGTTCCCCGGCGGCGAGGGGCGCCTGATCCTGACGGAGCCGGGGGACATGCTGACGACGGGCATCGATGTCGAGGCCCGGCCGCCGGGCAAGAAGGTCAAGCGGCTCTCGCTGCTGTCCGGCGGCGAGAAGTCCTTGACCGCCGTCGCGATGCTGGTCGCGATCTTCCGCGCCCGGCCCTCACCCTTCTACGTGATGGACGAGGTCGAGGCCGCGCTGGACGACACCAACCTGCGGCGGCTGATCTCACTGTTCGAGCAGCTGCGCGACAAGAGCCAGCTTATCGTGATCACGCACCAGAAGCCGACGATGGAAGTCGCCGACGCGCTCTACGGCGTGTCGATGCGGGGGGACGGCATCACCCAGGTCATCTCCCAGCGGATCCGTGGACAGGAGCTCGGCGCTCTGCCCGTATAGATCGGGAAAAAATCCGGGCACTCTGTTGACTGTCAACAAGACCGTATTAGATAGTTGCAATACAACTGGATCGCCTCGGTTCCGCTGGCTGTCGTGTAATGTTGGGCGCCGAGTTATCACAGTTCGCGAATTGGGGGGAATAGTGAAGATAGTGTCGTTCTTCAATCACAAGGGTGGCGTGGGTAAGACCACTCTCATTTTTAATATCGGAATCGCCCTTGCTCGCGCCGGGCGCTCCATACTATTTGTGGACGCTGACCCGCAAGCTAATCTGACGAGTCTGGCATTGCCCGCGGAAAGATACCAG
The DNA here is from genome assembly GCF_900631615.1 of Tsukamurella paurometabola. Classification (NCBI taxonomy): domain Bacteria; kingdom Bacillati; phylum Actinomycetota; class Actinomycetes; order Mycobacteriales; family Tsukamurellaceae; genus Tsukamurella; species Tsukamurella paurometabola. Next base: position 4,535,221 of record NZ_LR131273.1, on the reverse strand, counting down.
ACCGTACTCGACGAAAAGCGCGATATTTATCACGCTCTCCTACCTGTGATCAAGACGACCGGCGACATCGCCGACGTTACCCCGGAACTTATTCGCGACAATGTGTGGATTCTCCCTGGGCATATTCGCCTAAGTGAGTTCGAAGGGATTCTACCCGAGAGCTGGACTAGCAGCCTAGCAGGAAGATACAATGGATTCCAGCAGACGACTGCAATTCAAAGATTGATACTTTCTACTGTCGAGAAGATTGGGTGCGACTTCGTTTTGATTGATGTCGGCCCAAGCGTAGGAGCGCTCAACCGTGTAATCCTTCTAGGGTCAGACGGGTTTGTTGTCCCCTTGGCTCCTGATCTGTTCTCAATTACGGCACTGCCGAGTGTGGGAAAGAGTCTGACTGACTGGGTATCGGAGTGGAGAATTGCACGCGAGCAAGCCGATAGGACGGGTATTTCGTCGGACTTCGTGGGCAGCATGTTGCCGGGATGCCCAATCCCGATAGGCTATATTAGCCAGCAGTTTGCGAGCTACCGAAGCGCACCTACAGCAGCATTTAAGGAGTGGTATCACCGCATTCCCGCAACATATGACGCGGAGATACCCGAAAAACTCTCCTCGTTGGGGATCGCCACCCCAAAACCTCCAGGGCAGTTGGGAACGATTCGGAACCTTTCCAGTCTCGTTCCGCGAGCGCAGGAGTCGAATTCTGCTATTTTTGAATTGTCCGGAGCGGAAGCACGCGGCGCTCAATATATCAGGGCACGTGACACTTTCGAGGACTTCTCGCACCTTGCGTCTGCGATTGAATCCCGCCTGGAGGAGGCGTTAAATGTCGAATGACATCGTGCTTCTCGACACTAACGTAATCGCAGAAGCGGGAAATCTAGATTCTTTGAGCTTTCGCGCCGCGCGAAAGATCGCTCGGTCATCTGGCATTGAGATAGGTATCACGAGCATTACCTTCGAAGAGAGCGTCAACCTGGTGTGCGCGAACGCGCGAGAATGGATTGATCAACTGGCGAGGTCGAGTCGCAGGCTCGGCGCGTTGATCGACCTAACAACATTCATTCCAGGGATATCTGAGATTGAAGCCATTTGGGAACAGCGACTTCGTGAGAACTTCCGTGTTTATGGTGTTGACGGGCGCGATGCCATCGAGGCGCTTCGGCGCGAGGCGCGCCGTGTGGCTCCAGCGAAGGAAAAAGGAGTAGGGGCACGCGACTGCGCAATTTGGCTAACAGCACTCAGGCTCGCGCGCGAAGGTTGCAAAGTTTATCTTGTCACTCACAACTCTCAGGATTTCGGCTCTGAAGGCGAGTTCAAACCAGAATTGCAGGCAGAGATAGTAGCTGATCAGCTGGCGATCGAGTACGCCAGCTCCATAAGGGACCTTCTTGCGAAATTGACGAATCCTTCAGAGGTTGTAATCGCGGCGGAAAGCATTGATGCAGCAAGTATCATGAATGGCGCTTTCATGTCGAGGGTTCGAATCGATGACACGTTCTCGTCGCTCGAGATCTCTACCGCTGAGGTGAGCTTGGAGGACGCTGAAGTGTCGTTCTCCAATTTGACTGTCGACGGGGTCTATAAACTAGATGTTCTTGTTGTCGTCGTTCTCAAGGCGGATTACTTGGTTGACATGGGAGAGGAGGGACTGAGTCCAATATCGGGCAATGTCGAGTGCTTCGCGGAGTATGATCTTCAGTTTGAGGGGTTTCGGCCCGTTGACCCTGCAGATATGAAGATTATTAGCAGTTCAATCTCGGCTACTTCTCTCAAAATCACTGAAGTCTAGCGCGAATCTTTTCGATAGCGTCCGCATCTGCCGGTAGCCAATGAATAGATGCTATTGTTTCTTCGGTAACCCAACGTAATTCAGAGTGCGAGTCCCCGGCAGTTGGTTCGCCATCAACTATTGCGGAGAAGTACAGAAACATTTCGAACTTTGAAGATATCGGCCATGCGCCGGAGGGATGGGGCAACTGGTCGCCAACTTCGATTATCGTTCCCAGTTCTTCAAAGATCTCGCGTGCTAGCGCCCTCCTCGGCGACTCGTTTGGCTCGACCTTTCCGCCGGGAAACTCCCAGAGCCCTGCTAGTGTATCGGGACGCATTCGCTGCGCAGCTAGAACGCGCGTAGGATGCGCCAAGTCGTCGACGATGATTGCGGCGACGACGAGCGTTGGAAGTTTGCGATCGATCTGGCGAAACTCGTCTGGTCGCGTGATCATGCGCTCAGGAATTCATTGTATCGAGATGAGAGGAGATCTCTAGATGGACGGAGCTTATTCGAGCTGGGGAGGTACATTAGCTTCCCGTTATGGAGGCGCTTTAGTCCGTGTTCAAGCATCGGCCCATCGTCCTCATCGAGGATATCTTTTCGGATTTTTACCAGATAATCCGGGGTGATTCCCAGCATGTTTTCATCGAACGCCTGGTGGTGGATTTTGCACAAGCTTAGTCCGTTTACGACCGATGGTTCGCCACCGCCGCTATCTGGAATAATGTGAGCCGCATCTAGTAGCTTCCGATGGTGCAGTTTACATATCGCGCAATGGTCGTTGTATGCGGAGAGCACCTGCGATCGAAAAAATCTTTGGTGGACTCGAGATATTGTTTGGCGGGTTACGTAGGCACGGAGTGCGGTCTCGATCGGTGAGCCCGACTGGAAGATTGGAGCAATGTCCTCGAATGCCAAGACGAATTGCTTATTCTCGGGTTCTTCGCCAACGACGCGCAAAGGAAAGACTGGCTGAAATTCGCGGTCCGATACCTTTATGAACCACGGAACGCCCAGGTCTGTGCCAATAAGTTGCCGTACTGCCTTGTTGCGATAGTCGTCGAATGATTCCCCTTGCCAGCTGTATCGGATGAACCCATCTGGTCCGATTCCGTCAGCGTATCCAAATTTCTCGTTCGACTCATAGGTGGTGAGTGAGATTGCGCGGGTGAATCCAGTGGGTTTTCGTATCCCGCCCTGGTGGTCGATTATCTTGAACGGGGCGCCGTTGAATTTGAAGTCGTATAGTAGGCTAGACTTTGCGATCGGGTGTTCTTGGTCGTTACTTGCGTGTCGCAGAAATTCCATAATCTCGGCGCGGAGCTGGAGATCGAGACTCTCTGAAGACATGCTGCTCCTCTTTCCCGCCAAGCTACGTAACTACCGTCACAGTAGCGGAGAGTTGACGCGCGTGACCGACGGGCTGCCGTGAGGTTGGGGGCACCGTCGGGCCTGGGGACGTAACGTAGGGGCCGAGTGTGAACCACCACGAGGAAGAGGGACGAACAAGCGATGAGCAGCAACGACGCCAAGGCGAACATCGGAGTGGTGGGGATGGCGGTGATGGGCTCGAACCTGGCCCGCAACCTGGCGTCCCGGGAGGGCAACACCGTCGCGATCTACAACCGCTCGCCGGAGAAGACCCGCGAGGTCGCCAAGAACCACCCCGAGGCGAACTTCGTTGCCAGCGACACCATCGACGAGTTCGTCGCCAGCCTCGCGAAGCCGCGCACCGCGATCATCATGGTGCAGGCCGGCGCGGGCACGGACGCGGTGATCGAGCAGCTCAAGGAGCGGTTCGAGCCGGGCGACATCATCGTCGACGGTGGCAACGCCAACTTCCACGACACCATCGCCCGCGAGGCGAAGATCGCCCCGACGGGCATCCACTTCGTCGGCGCCGGCATCTCCGGCGGCGAGGAGGGCGCGCTCAAGGGCCCGTCGATCATGCCCGGCGGCACCGCCGAGTCGTACGAGACCCTGGGCCCGATTCTCGCGTCGATCGCCGCGGTCGCCGAGGGGGAGGCGTGCGTGACCCACGTGGGCACCGACGGCGCCGGCCACTTCGTCAAGATGATCCACAACGGCATCGAGTACGCCGATATGGAGCTCATCGGCGAGGCCTACGACCTGCTGCGCAACGTCGCAGGCTACACGCCCGCCCAGATCTCGGACCTGTTCGCCACCTGGAACCAGGGGCCGCTCAACAGCTACCTCATCGAGATCACGATCGACATCCTCAAGCACGTCGACGCCGAGACGGGCAAGCCCTTCGTCGACATCGTCACCGACCAGGCCGGCAGCAAGGGCACCGGCGTCTGGACCGTGCAGACCGCCCTCGACCTGGGCGTGCCGGTCGGCGGCGTCGCAGAGGCCGTCTTCGGCCGCGCCGTCTCGTCCAAGCGGGCGCAGCGCGACGCGGTCCGGGCGCTCGGCATCGAGCGCCCCACAGCCCCGCGGGTCGACGATTCCTTCGTCGACGACGTCGCGAAGGCCCTCTACGCCTCCAAGATCGTCGCTTACGCCCAGGGCTTCGACGCGATCATCGCCGGCGCGGAGAAGTACGGCTGGAACATCGACAAGGGCGCGGTCGCCAAGATCTGGCGCGGCGGCTGCATCATCCGCGCTCAGTTCCTCAACGTCCTCGCCGACGCCTACGCCGAGAACCCCAACCTCAACACGCTGCTCGAGGCCCCGTACTTCGCGCAGGCCATCCGCGACGGCGAGGAGGCGTGGCGCCGCGTCGTCATCACCGCCACCCAGGCCGCCGTCCCGGTGCCGGGCTTCGCGACGGCGCTGAGCTACTTCGACTCGCTCAACGTCGACCGCCTGCCCGCCGCGCTCGTCCAGGGCCAGCGCGACTTCTTCGGTGCGCACACCTACAAGCGCGTCGACAAGCCGGGCACCTTCCACACCCTGTGGTCCGGCGACCGCAGCGAGGTCCAGACGGACTGAGCATGACGACGAAGGGGTGCGGCCGAATCACGGCCGCACCCCTTCGTCGTCTCGATCGAAGATTCTCGGAACCGATCGGGGAGCTGGTGCGTCCAATTGATGAGGGCGTGCTCGCGCCTGTGGTGACGATCGGAGGAGTCATGGGGTACCCCGACCAGGACCGCATCCGCGACGAAGCGCAGCGGCGCATCGTCGATCGTCCCATCATGGTGCTCAACGGCGACCCGATCGAGGAACTCGCCAAGGCGCATGATCGGCACGCCGAACGACTGAGAGCCGCGATTCGTTCACTTGGCCATGTCGGGCGCACCAACTATCTCGGGGACAGCGTGGAGGGACGGGCGGCGACGCATAACATCGGGGTTGCAGTACACGACCACGAGAACTCGGTGGTCCAGAATTTCACCCGCGAGGTGCGTGAGGCGGAAGTCATCGCCGCTGCGTTGAGGCAGATCGCGAAGGATATCGGGGATACTGAGTTGGAGAACGCTGAGGGGATTGGAAAGGTTCGATGGCGCTGAGAGCGCGGTTCGGCCTGATTGTTGTGACGTTGCTGCTCTCTGCGTGCGCTGTGTCGGTGGAGGGACAACCCGTCCCGGAGAGTCGCGTGGCCATTACGAGCGCGCGCCCACTGCCGTTCGTGCCGAAGTACAAGGAACGTACGAACGAACGCAACAATGGGACGACCTTCGAGCCGTGTACGGCGTACTCGGACGAGGAGATGCGCGCACTGGGGGCGGATCCCGCGACTTTGGAAGATGTCATGATTTCAGACTCTCCAAACTATCGCGGGTGTCAGTGGCAGTCACCGGACCGGACGGGGTACTTCAGTCAGGAACTTGGCAACGAGGTCTCACTTGAGACATATAAAGCGAAGCAGAGTCATCGCCCGTGGCAGCGAGATCGAACTATCAAAGGGCGGAATGTGATTGTGACGACTGAACGAGACAGCGGATGCTTCGCCTCGTTTATGTCGCAGGGCGCGATCATTCACTCGGTGTACTACGCAGATGGCAAGGGTGCACAGCCGTCGCCAGGGCTTGTGACCGAATGCAACAAGGCGATCGAGTGGGCGACGTTGGCGATCTCCAAGGCGCCGTAGCGCGCTGACCACCGGCTACGCCAGCACCTGCTGAATCGCCCGACAGATCACGTCCACCACGTCGCCACCGTCAACGCTCGCTCCGTCCCCAGCGCCGGAGCCGGCGCCGACGGCACCGTCGGACCGCAGGCCGATCACGGACTCCACGAGTCGGAACGGCAGGAAGGTGCGCGGGTCGCTGTCATCGCCCACAACGGCAGTGGCCAGCGAGCGATAGTGCGACGCCAGCTCCGACCGGTCGGCGCGGAACTCGCTGAACTCCTCGGCCGCCAGCTCGGGCAGGTGATACAGCGCGCCCAGGTTGTAGCGCGCCGCCAGCAGCTGCCCGGCGTCGGACCGGGCCAACGTCAGTAGGCGGTCCAGAGGCGAACCGTCGGCGGAAACCACGGAGCGCGCGAGCGCGAGCGGCGCCTGCACCGTCGCCTCCAGCAGCGCGGTCAGGATCTCGCCCTTGGTGGGGAAGTAGTGGTACAGCGAGGCCTGACGCATGCCCACGGCCTCGGCGATCTGCCGCGTCGAGGTGGCCGCGTACCCGCGCTGGGTGAACAGCTCCGCCGCGGCGTCGAGGATCTCGTCCACCGCCGTAGCGCCGGGCCGCCGCGGATCGTTGACCCGCGGGCGCCCCCGCTTACCTGCGGTTTCCGCGCCGCCTCCAGCGCCGCCGTTCGCCTCCGTCACAGCGGCCAGGCTACCTGCCACGAAACATGTTCGTAGCGCCGGTTTTCCTGTTCCTTACAGCGGGGCAACGCGGGTGACCCCGGAGAACGGTTTTCTATCAACTGACAGATAGAGCTCCGACAGGGAAGCCGCCCATGACAACCACCCAACCCCGACACCATGATTCGGATGATCTGGCACAGCTCGGCTACCAGCCGCAGCTGCGCCGCTCGCTCGGGACGTTCGCGTCGTTCGCCGCCGGGTTCTCCTTCGTGTCCATCCTCACCACCATCTTCCAGCTGTTCGGCCTGGGCTACTCGCTCGGCGGTGCGGCCTTCTTCTGGACCTGGCCCATCGTCTACCTCGGCCAGTTCCTGGTGGCCCTGTGCTTCGCCGAGATGGCCGCCCGCTACCCGATCTCCGGCGCGATCTACCAGTGGTCGCGGCGCCTCGGCGGCGAGGTGGTCGGCTGGTTCGGCGGCTGGTTCATGATCCTCGCGCAGATCGTCACCGCCGCGGCGGCCGCGATCGCACTGCAGGTGGTGCTGCCCACCGTGTGGTCGGGCTTCCAGATCATCGGCGACGACCCGTCCCTCACCAGCCCCAGCGGCGCCGCCAATGCCGTCCTGCTCGGCACGGTCCTCCTGATCGTCACCACCACCATCAACTGCATCGGCGTGCACTGGATGAGCCGCATCAACGCCATCGGCGTCACCTGCGAGCTCGTCGGCGTGGTCGCCGTCATCGGCGCCCTCGCGATGCACGCCCAGCGCGGGCCCCAGGTCGTCTTCGACACCTCGCACGTCGCCACAGCGGGCTCCGGCGGCTACATCGGAGCGTTCATCGTCTCCGGCCTCATGGCGGCGTACGTCATGGTGGGCTTCGGCTCGGCGGGCGAGCTCGCCGAGGAGACCGTCAATCCCCGCCGCGTCGCACCGCGCACCATCCGGTTCGCCCTCACCGCCTCGGCGGTCGGCGGCGGCCTCATGCTCATCACCGCCCTCATGGCCGCGCCGACGCTGGGGGAGGAGCTCGCCGCCGGCGGCCTGCCCTACGTGCTCCAGTCCGTCCTCGGCTCGTTCTGGGGCAAGGTTCTCCTGGTCGACGTCGCCGTGGCCGTCTTCATCTGCACCCTCGCGATCCAGACCGCGTGCAGCCGCCTCATCTTCTCCATGGCCCGCGATCACCGGCTCCCGTTCTCGGAGCAGCTCTCCCGGGTCAACCCGCGCACCCAGGCGCCCGTGGCCCCGGCCGTGCTCATCGGCGTCCTCTGCGTCGCGGTCCTGCTGGTGAACGTCGGCAACCCCGCGATCTTCGCGACGCTCGCCAGCGTGTGCATCGTGCTCATCTACCTGGCCTACCTGTCGGTGACGGTGCCGATGCTCTACCAGCGGCTGCGCGGATGGCCCCACGGTGCCACCGTGCGCGACTCCGAGGGCGAGCCCGTCTTCTCCCTGGGCCGCTGGGGCGTTCCGATCAACGCCGCCGCCGTCCTCTACGGCGGAGCGATGGTCATCAACCTCGCCTGGCCGCGCGCCGAGATCTACGACCCCACCGGCCAATCCCCGTTGCTGCAGTGGGCCGGCCCGATCACCATCGCGGTCGTCGTCATCGCGGGCATCGCCTGCTTCCCGCGCCGCCCGCACCCACGCCCCGTCACCACCGTCCTCCCGAACCTCCCCGCCACGAAAGGAATCTGACGTGACCGCCACCGCCGAGACCACCGCCAGCACCCAGGGAGCCCGCGCCCACGCCCGCGCCCAGGCCGACACGCGCGTCGAAGGCATGCCGACGGTGCCCGCCACCGCCTGGCCCGACCCGCCCGCCGGCGTGCCCGCCGAAGCCCTCACTTGGGCGGAGACCGTTCCGGGTGGCCGCTACACGACGAAGGTCCTGGCCCGCGGCACCCGGCTGCGCCTCACGGACACCACCGGCACAGCGTGCGCCAACATCCTCCTCTGGCGAGCGGACGCACCCTGGGAGCGGCTGAACGTGGCCGACACCGTCAAGGTGCCGTGGCAGGCCTACATCGGTCCCGGACACCCCCTGCTCTCCGATCAGGGGCGCGCGCTCGCCACCGTCGTCGCCGACGACTCCGGCCACCACGACGCCCTCTGCGGCACGACCACTCTCGCCGGCAACACCGCCAAGTACGGCGCAGGGGAGGCGCATTCGAGCAGCCCCGCCGGCCGCGAACTGTTCGTGCTCGCCGCCGCCAAGCACGGCCTCGCGCCCACCGACGTGCCCCCGTCCGTCTCCTTCTTCCACGGCGTCACCGTCGATTCCGACGGTGCCCTGATCTCGACCGGCAGCGCGGGGCCGGGAAAGGCGGTCGAGCTGGTGCTGCACCTGCCGTGCACCGTCGCCGTCGCGAACACCGCCCATCCTCTCGACCCGTCGCCGACCTTCGACACCGGTCTCCTCGAGGTGCTGGCGTGGCGCGCCGACGACGACCTCGCCGCGCTCGCCGCCGCCACCGACACCGACCCGGAGTACCGGCGCGCCGTGGCGAACTCCGAAGACGCCCACCGCGCCGCGCACTGACCGCTCACCGCAGAACGTAAGGACCACCCATGATCGCCACCGTCACCCCGCGGGCGCCCTGGTCGGGCGTCGTTCCCGCCGGCCACACCCTCACCATGACCGACCTGCACGGCAACCAGGCTGTCGACACCCTGTTCTACGGCGCCCACGACCACACCATCCGCTACAGCGCCCAGCAGACGATCCTCGGCCAGGGCAACGTCTTCCTGGGCACGGGGACCGTCATCCGCGATCAGGAGTCGCGCCCGATGATGACCATCGTCGACGACGAGGTCGGCCACCACGACACCCTCGGCGGCGCCTGCTCGCAGGAGTCCAACACGCTCCGCTACGGCCACCACACCAAGCACCAGCACGCCTGCGTCGAGAACTTCCTGATCGAGGGCAGCCGGCACGGCCTCGGCAAGGGGGACCTGGTGGGCAACGTCAACTTCTACATGTATGTCCCGGTCGATCCCGACGGCACTCTCGGTATCGTCGACGGCCTCTCCGCTCCGGGCCGGAAAGTGGTGCTGCGCGCCGAGATCGACACCCTGGTGCTGATCTCCAACTGCCCGCAGATCAACAACCCCTGCAACGGCTTCGACCCCACGGCCGTCGAGCTCGAGATCTCGGAGTCGGCCGCATGAGCATCCTCACCGTCGTCCGTCCTGGGCCGATGACCACGGTGCAGGACTGGCCCGGCCGCGCCGGCTACTGGTCGATCGGGGTCCCGCCGTCCGGCCCGATGGACGACCTCTCGTTCCGCCTCGCCAACCTGGCCGTCGGCAACGACGAGGGCGCACCGGGATTCGAGTGCACCCTCGGCGGCCTCGCCGTCACCGTCGACGGGGCCACCACCGTCGCGGTCACCGGTGCGCCCGTCACCGTCACCGTCGACGGGACGCCCGTCCCCACCTGGGCGCCCGTCGAACTCCGTCCCGGTCAGCAACTCGCCATCGGCGCCACCGGATCGCTCGGTATGCGCGTCTACCTCGCCGTCCGCGGCGGCGCGGCGGTGCCCGAGTACCTGGGCAGCGCCGCCACGTTCACGCTGGGGAAGTTCGGTGGACACGACGGCCGGATCCTGGCCGCCGGCGACGAACTGCCGATCGGCCCCGAGCCGATCGCGGCCCCGCGTCGCATCCTCGACGACGAGGTGCCCGCGTTCACCACCCAGTGGCAGCTCGCGGTCACCGTCGGGCCGCACTCCGCGCCCGAGTACTTCACCGAGGCCGACATCGCGACCCTGTACGAGACCGCGTACGAGGTGCATTTCAACTCGGACCGCACCGGGGTCCGGCTCATCGGACCGAAGCCCGAGTGGGCGCGCCCCGACGGCGGCGAGGCCGGGCTGCACCCGTCCAACATCCACGACAACGCCTACTCCGTGGGCGCGCTCGATTTCACCGGCGACACCCCGATCCTGCTCGGACCCGACGGGCCGAGCCTCGGCGGCTTCGTCTGCCCCGTCACGGTGACCACGGCCGACCGCTGGAAGCTGGGCCAACTCCGTCCCGGCGACGGCGTGCGCTTCGTCCCCGTCCGTGCCGCCGCGGCGGCCTCGCCCGGTGCCTTCGGCGCGGCCCGCCGGGCGAACCTGCCCGTCGTGCTGTCCGCCGGCGGCGACGCCGACGACGGAGTCCTCGCCCGGTCGACCACGGCGGACGGCGAGACCACCGTCACCTATCGCCGGTCGGGTGACGACAACATTCTCGTCGAGTACGGCGCCATGACGCTGGACCTGGAGTCGCGGGCCCGAGTCCATGCGCTCGAGCAGCGGCTGCGCGCCGAATCGCCGCGCGGGCTTATCGATCTCACCGCCGGCGTGCGCAGCCTGCAGGTGAAGTTCGACCCCACCGCGCTGCGGCAGCCGGCGGCCCTCGACTGGATCCGGGAGGCGGAATCGGAACTCCCCGCGGCCGACGACATGATCGTGCCCAGCCGGATCGTCTCGCTGCCGCTCTCCTGGGACGACCCCAGCACCCGTGAGGCGATCGAGCGGTACATCCTCGGCGTCCGCGGTGACGCCCCGTGGTGCCCGTGGAACATCGAGTTCATCCGTCGCATGAACGGGCTCGGCTCGGTCGAGGACGTGCAGCGCATCGTCTTCGACGCCTCCTACCTCGTTCTCGGCCTCGGCGACGTCTACCTCGGTGCGCCCGTGGCCGTCCCACTCGACCCGCGCCACCGCCTGGTGACCACCAAGTACAACCCCGCCCGCACCTGGACGCCCGAGAACGCCGTCGGCATCGGGGGAGCCTACTTGTGCATCTACGGTATGGAGGGCCCCGGTGGCTACCAGTTCGTGGGCCGGACCACCCAGGTGTGGAACCACCGCCACCCGCTCACCGCGGGCGGCTTCGAGCCCGAACACCCCTGGCTGCTGCGGCACTTCGACCGGATCAGTTGGTACCCCGTGAGCACCGAGGAACTGGCGGACCTGCGCGCCGACACCGCCGCCGGCCGCGGCTCGGTGGACATCACACCCGGATCCTTCTCCCTCTCCGCCCACCGCGCCTTCCTCGCCCGGGAGGCCGACGACATCGCGCGGGTGCAGTCGGCGATGGAGATCGCCCGCGACGAGGAGCGCGGCCGCTGGGCGGCCGCCGGCGAGTTCACAAGGAGCGCAGCATGACCCGCATCGCCGACATCTACCGGCGCATCGCCGCCGACGACCGTCCCGAGGTCTTCCTCGCCCTGCGCCCCGAACCCGAGGTCGCCGCCGAGTACGCGGCGTCCCTCGCGGCGGGAGGCCCCTTGGCCGGTGTCGTCCTCGCCGTGAAGGACAACGTCGACGTGGCGGGCCTGCCGACCACCGCCGCCTGCCCCGGCTACGCGTACCACCCGGAGGCCGACGCCGCGGCCGTCGCCGCCCTGCGCGCCGCCGGCGCGGTGGTGATCGGCAAGACGAACCTCGATCAGTTCGCGACCGGCCTCGTCGGCACCCGCAGCCCCTACGGTGCCGTGCGGGACTCCCGGCGGCCCGACCGCATCTCCGGCGGATCCAGCTCCGGCTCCGCGGTCGCCGTGGCCCTCGACTACGCCGACATCGCGATCGGTACGGACACCGCGGGATCGGGCCGCGTACCCGCCGGGCTGCAGGGCATCGTCGGCATCAAGCCCACGATCGGCGCCGTCAGCACCGACGGGGTGGTCCCCGCGTGCGCGTCGTACGACTGCGTCACGATCTTCGCCCGCGACGTCGCCACGGCAACCCGCGCCATGGCAGTCATGGGCGCGACCGGCACCCGCGGGTGGGCCGCCGATGCCCCCTTCGCCGCCGCGCCCGATGCGACGCTCGCGATCCCCGCCGACCTCCCCGCCCTGCCCGCCGCCTGGCGGACCACCTTCGACGGTGTCGTGGCCCGCGCCGAGACCGCGGGGCTGCGCGTGAAACCCGTCGACGTCTCCGAGCTCCTCGCCGCCGCCAAGCTGCTCTACGACGGTGCCCTCGTCGCCGAACGATACAGCGCGGTAGGGGAATTCATCGATGCTGCCGGTGACTCCGCGCAGCTCGACCCGACCGTGGCCGGCATCGTGCGTGCCGCCGGGGAGCTCCCGGCGCACCGTCTGGCCTCGGACCAGGCCGAGCTGCGCGCCATCGCGGCGCGGGCCACCGCGCTGTTCGACGGCTTCGCCGGGCTCATGGTGCCCACCGCACCCCGCCACCCGACGCTCGAGGAGGTCGCCGCCGACCCGGTCGGGGTGAACTCGGAGCTGGGGACCTACACCAACTTCTGCAACCTCCTCGACCTGTGCGGCGTGGCGGTGCCCGCGGGCGAGACCACCGACGGGGCGCAGTTCGGCGTCACGATCCTCGCGCCCGCCGGGCACGACGGGGTCGCTCTCGATCTCGCTGCGCGGATCGCCGGAGCGCCGGCCGTGGCGCCGTGGAATCTCGACCTCGCCGGTGCGGTCGAGCTGGCCGTGTTCGGCGCACACCTGCGCGGACAGCCGCTCGAGCACGAGCTGACGTCACTCGGGGCGTGGTGGGCGGGCGAGATACGGACCGCCGAGGAGTACCGGCTCGTCGAATTGGCGACGGTGCCGCCCAAGCCGGGCCTGGTCCACGACCCCGAGCACGGCCGCGCCATCCGCGGCGAGCTGTGGCGGCTCGCACCCGCGGCGCTGGGAACGTTCCTCACGCGCCTGCCCGCGCCCATGACCCTCGGCTCCGTGCGGCTCGCCGACGGGCGGTCCGTCGTCGGGTTCGCCTGCCAGTCGTCGGCATTGGGCGATGCGAGGGAGCTCGATACAGACCACTGGCTCGAGCGATGACCAGGATCGACTGAGACGCAACGGCTTCACTGCGCCGGTGGAGTTCTGCGCGTTTTGCGCATTCTGCTCTTTACCCGGATTTTCCGTTTCGGTCAGACGCTGTTGGTGCGGCGATAATCTGGCGTCCTCATCAGCTCGACGAGGAGGTCAGGGTCGTGACGGACAGCTCGGACGAACCGGGGAATGCCGCAGCCCCACCGGGACAGCGCAACATCGTCGCGCTCGCGGTCTACGCGATCATCGTCGTCGCCGTGGTCTCGACGGCGGTGTTCTACTCCTTCCAGCGCGGTGGCCTCTCCGCTGACATCCGCAACAAGGCCACCCTGATCGCCCCCGCCGGTGCCGGCGGGGGCTGGGACCTCGTCATGCGCGAGGCGCAGGCGATCATGCGCGAGCAGAAGATCGCCACCAACATCCAGGTCGTGAACGTGCCCGGTGCCGCCGGCACCATCGGCCTGTCCCGGCTGCACTCGATGCCGGGCCGGGCCGACGTCGTCATGGTGGGCGGCACCGGCCTCGTCGCCGGCGTCCAGCAGACGAAGTCCGCCGTGACGATGACCGATGTGACTCCCGTCGCGCGGATCTTCGAGGAGTACGACGTGCTGGTCGTCCCCGCGAACTCGCCCTACAAGACCGTCGACGACCTCGTCGGGGCCTGGCGGAGCAACCCGCACTCGATCCCGTTCACCGGCGGCGGCAGCTTCGACCAGCTCGTCATGGCGCAGTTCGCCAAGGCCGCCGGCGTCGACCCGAGGGACACCACCTACATCCCCAAGGCGGGCGGCGGCGAGGTCGCGCAGGCACTCGTCACCGGCACCGCCAAGGCCGCCTTCTCCGGGTACGCCGACCTCATCGACCAGATCCAGTCCGGGCGGCTGCGAGGTCTCGCCATGGCGGCAAAGGAGCCCCTCGACGGCGTGGACTTCCCGACGCTGCGCCAGCTCGGATACGACGTGACACTGGCCAACTGGCGGGCCCTGTTCGGCCCGCCCGGGATCTCCCCGGCGGACGTGAAGAACATCCGCGACGTCTTCGACGAGGTCATGCGCACCGAGGACTGGGCCGAGGCGGAACGCAACAACAAGTGGACCAGGGCCTGGCTGGAAGGGCCCGACCTGACCACCTTCATCGCCGACGAAGACCGTGTCATCGCCGGCCTGTACAAGGAGCTGGGCAAATGACCGCGCAGGCAGAACTGGACGCCGCTGCCCCGGGAACGGGCACCGGGTACGGCGCACTCGTCGTCCCGGCGATCCTCGCCATCGCGAGCACGCTCGTGGTGATCGGGAACCTCACGATGAACGTCCAGTCGGACGACAGTCCCGGCCCGACGTTCTTCCCGTGGCTCCTCGCCATCGTCGGGTACGCGCTGGCCGCCGCGCTCGCGGTGCACTTCGTCCGCAATCCCGATGAGATGGCGCGGTCGGAGAAGAGGTTCCGGACGTACACCGACTGGGCGTCCGCAGGCTGGCTCATCGGTGGCCTCATCGCGTTCGCGGTACTCCTCGACGTGCTCGGCTGGATCCTCGCCGCCGCACTCCTGTTCTGGTGCGTGACGCGGGCCTTCAACAGCAAGCGGCCCCTGTTCGACGTCTCGGTCGGGCTCCTGCTCTCCAGCTTCGTCTTCCTGATCTTCGGCGTCCTGCTGGACGTCCCGCTCCCGTCCGGAATCCTGGGAGGGCTGTAGCCATGGACCAGTTCGGACTCCTGCTCGACGGGTTCGCCGGCGCCCTCTCGCCGTCGAACCTCATGTGGGTCGTCATCGGCTGCCTCATCGGCACCGCCGTGGGCGTGCTGCCCGGCCTCGGCTCCTCGATGGCCGTGGCGCTCCTGTTGCCGATGACCTTCGCGCTCAACCCGACCGCGGCGTTCATCCTCTTCTCCGGCGTGTATTTCGGCGGCCTCTTCGGCGATTCGACGATGGCCATCCTCATGAACACCCCGGGGCAGGCCTCGTCGATCGCCTCCACCTTCGAGGGGCACCAGATGGCGAAGAACGGCAAAGCGCCCCAGGCGCTCGCCATCGCCGCGATCGGTGCGTTCATCGGCGGCATGATCGCCTCGATCCTCGTGGTGTTCCTCGCACCGTTCATGGCGGACCTCTCCACGAAGTTCGGCCCCGCCGAGTACTTCGCCCTCTCGCTGCTCGCCTTCGGTGCGATCTCCTCCGTGGTTTCGGAATCGGTGCTCAAGGGGCTCGCCTCGCTGGTGATGGGCTTGATGTTCGCCACCGTGGGCATCGACCAGATCTCCGGCACGGAGCGTTTCACCTTCGGCTCCGCGAACCTGTTCGACGGGATCTCCCTGGTGATCGTCGCCGTCGGCATGCTCGCCCTCGGCGAGATCATCATCGTCGCCTCCCGGATCCGCCGCGACCCCGCACCGAAGGCGCTCGGCGCCAAGGCCGGCCGCGCCTGGCTCTCCGCAGCGGAGTTCAAGGAGGCGCTGCCCGCCTGGGGCCGCGGCACCGCGATCGGCCTGCCCTTCGGCGTCATCCCCGTCGGCGGTTCCGAGGTCCCCACCTTCCTCGCCTACGACGTGGAGCGCCGCTTGGACCGGCGCCGGAAGTTCCCCATGTTCGGCAAGGGCGCACCCCGCGGCCTGGCCGCGCCGGAGGCCGCCGGCAACTCGACCACCGGCATGGCGATGGGCGCACTGCTCTCACTCGGCCTGCCGGTCTCCGCCACCGCCGCGATCATGCTCGCCGCGTTCCGGCAGTACGGCCTCCAGCCGGGGCCGCTCCTGTTCGACAACTCGCCCGACCTGGTGTGGGCGCTGCTCGCCAGCTTCTTCATCGCCATGGTCGTCCTGCTCATCATCAACCTGCCGTTCGCGCAACTCTGGGCGAAGCTCCTGCTGATCCCGGCGCCGTACCTGTACGGCAGCATCGTCGTCTTCTGCGGCCTCGGCATCTACGCGACCTCGCCCACGATGTTCGACCTGCTGCTCTTCCTGGCGATCGGCCTCCTGGCCTTCGTCTTCAAGCGCTACGACATCCCGATCGCGCCCCTGCTCATCGGCATGGTCCTCGGACCGCTCGCCGAGACCAGCATGCGCGACGCCCTGCTCTCGTCCAACGGCGACTACTCCGTGTTCGTCTCCTCGCCGATCTCCATCACCCTGTACGCCCTGCTGATCGCCGTGCTCCTGCTCAAGACGCGCCAGGTCGTCACCGCCCGCACCGGAAAGGACGTCTGACCATGACGATTCTCGTCGCCCACTCGACCACCCCCGAGAGCGCCGCTGCGCTCGAGGCCGCCTACGCGGAGTCCGAGCGCCGCAACAACGAGGAGATCCTCGTCTTCATCCTGGACGGCGACGAGCCCGACGTCTCGGCCGCCACGGCCCGGGGCCTCACGGTGGGCTTCCGGCACCCCAAGGAACTCGACCGCGACCCCGTCGGCGGACTCGTCGACGTCGGTACCGAGCTGGACGCCTCCGTCCTGGTCATCGGGATCAAACACCGTACCGCGACCGGCAAGCTGCTGTTCGGATCCGCGGCCCAGCGGATCCTGCTCGACGCCACGTGTCCCGTGCTGGCGGTGAAGGCCGCGCAGGGAAGCGCGGGCACGCGTTAACTTCGTGTTTCCAGCCTGTTGCGCCTGACGATCCGGCTTGACTGCCGGCGGGGCGAGCGATTTGCATGAATCCTCATGCACCTCTTGCCCCGCGAGCAGGACAAACTGCTCATCGTCGTCGCCGCGGACCTGGCGCGCCGCCGCCAGGCCCGTGGGCTCAAGCTGAACCACCCCGAGGCCGTCGCGATCATCACCTACGAGCTGGTCGAGGGCGCGCGCGACGGACGCACCGTGGCCGACCTCATGGCCTACGGGGCCACGATTCTCACCCGCGACGATGTGATGGAAGGCGTGCCGGAGATGATTCACGACGTACAGGTGGAGGCCACCTTCCCCGACGGGACCAAGCTCGTCACCGTCCACCACCCGATCCGCTAGGCACACCATGATCCCCGGAGAACTCCGCCTCGCGGCAGCGCCGATCCTGTGCAACGACGGCAGGCCGACCCGCACCGTCCGCGTCGTCAACACCGGCGACCGACCCATCCAGGTCGGCTCGCACTTCCATTTCGCCGAGGTCAACCGCGCCCTCGACTTCGACCGGACCGAGGCCTACGGGCACCGTCTGGACATCCCGTCCGGGACCGCCGTCCGGTTCGAGCCCGGCGACGGGAAGACGGTGCGCCTCGTCGCCCTCGCCGGAACGCGCGAGGTCCACGGGCTCGCGAACCGCGTCAACGGCCCGCTCGACGGTGCCGGCGACGCCGAGGACGGGGGAGAACGGTGAGTTTCGAGCTGAGCCGCCGCGAGTACGCGGACCTCTACGGCCCCACCGTCGGCGACGCCGTGCGCCTCGCCGACACCGAGCTCTTCGCGGTCGTCGAGCAGGACCTCACCGTCCACGGCGAGGAGGTCGTCTTCGGCGGCGGGAAGGTGATCCGCGACGGCATGGGTGAGAACGGTGTGCTCACACGCGATCCCGCCACGCCCGGCGCTCCGTCGACGGGCATCCCCGACACCGTGATCACCAACGCACTGATCATCGATCACACCGGCATCGTCAAGGCCGACGTTGCGCTGCGCGACGGCCACATCCTCCGGATCGGCAAGGCGGGCAACCCGCAGATCAGCGACGGCGTGACCATCACCATCGGCGCCGCCACCGAGATCATCGCGGGGGAGGGGCGCATCCTCACCGCCGGCGGCATCGACACCCACATCCACTTCATCAGCGCCCAGCAGATCGACACCGCGCTCAATTCCGGCGTCACCACCATGATCGGCGGCGGCACCGGCCCCGCGGCCGGCACCAACGCCACCACCGTCACTCCGGGGCCCTGGCACATCGCCCGCATGCTGCAGGCCCTCGACGGGGTCCCCATGAACATCGGGCTCCTCGGCAAGGGGCACGCCGGCGCGACCGAGCCGCTCGCCGAACAGATCCGCGCGGGCGCCATCGGCCTCAAGGTGCACGAGGACTGGGGCTCGACCACCGCCTCCATCGACAACTCCCTGCGGGTCGCCGACGAGTACGACGTGCAGGTCGCGATCCACACCGACACCCTCAACGAGTGCGGCTTCCTCGAGGACACCGTCGCCGCCATCGACGGCCGCGTGATCCACACCTTCCACACCGAGGGCGCCGGCGGCGGCCACGCGCCGGACATCATCGCCATCGCGGGGCACCCGAACGTGCTTCCCGCGTCGACGAACCCGACGCTGCCGTTCACGGAGAACACGATCGTCGAGCACCTCGACATGCTCATGGTGTGCCACCACCTCAACGCCGACATCCCCGAGGACGTGGCCTTCGCGGACTCGCGGATCCGGCCCGAGACCATCGCGGCCGAGGGTGTCCTCCACGACATGGGCATCATCTCCATCACCTCGTCCGACTCCCAGGCCATGGGCCGCGTCGGCGAGGTGATCACCCGCACCTGGCAGCTCGCGGACTCCATGAAGCGCCAGCGCGGCCCCCTCGGCGACGATGCCGAGCGGTTCGCCGGGATCGGCGACAACGCGCGGATCAAGCGGTACATCGCCAAGTACACGATCAATCCGGCCCTCGCACAGGGCATCGCGGAGTACGTCGGCAGCGTCGAGGAAGGAAAGTTCGCCGACCTCGTGCTCTGGAATCCCGCCTTCTTCGGGGTCAAGCCCGATCTGGTGATCAAGGGCGGCCAGATCGCCACCGCCCTCATGGGCGATGCCAACGCCTCCATCCCGACGCCGCAGCCCCGCACCATGCGCCCGCAGTTCGGGTCGATGGGCCAGGCGGTGCACGACGCCGCGATCACGTTTCTCTCCACCGCGGCAGCGGAATCCGGCGTCGCAGAGGAACTCGGTCTGCGCAAGCGCACGCTGCCCGTCCGCGGCATCCGCGCCCTCCGCAAGCAGGACCTGCCGCACAACGGCGCGACGCCCGAGATCACCGTCGACCCGGAGACCTACGCCGTCGCCGTCGACGGAACCCTCGTCCGATCCGAACCCGCGTCGACCCTGCCCATGACCCAGCGCTACTTCCTGTTCTGAGAGGCGAGAAGTGATCATCGAGACAGTCGCCGGCAACCTCGCCGACCTCGACCCCGCCGACCTGGACGAGGTGCACGTGGAGCGGGTTCCGCTCGCCGGAGCCGACCTGGTGAAGCGGATCCAGCGCGTGCGCACCGACCACGACCGGGAGATCGGGCTGCGCCTCGCCGCACCCGCCGGACCCGAGGGCGATCTGCGCGACGGCGACATCCTGCACCGCGACGAGCACACCATCGTCGCCGTGCAGGTACTGCCCACCGACGTCCTGGTGATCGCCCCGCGCACGATCACCGAGATGGGGCGCACCGCACACGGACTCGGCAACAGGCACCTGCAGGCCCAGTTCTTCGACGCCGACTCCGAGTACGGCGCCGAGGTGATGGTGGTGCAGTACGACCACACCGTCGAGGACTATCTCGCCCACCACGGCGTGCCGTACGCGCGCCAGGACCGCGTGCTGCCCACGCCGTTCCGCCACGCGGAGCACACGCATTGAACACCGTTTCGGTCGGCGAAGGCGCAGGTCGCGGCGTACAGGAACGGTGTTCAATCGGTGTGGGGGCATCGCCGGGCTACCTGCTGCCGCTCCTCCAGCTCAGCGACTCCGCCCTGCCGACGGGGGCATTCAGCCACTCGTTCGGGATGGAGTCCTACCTCGCCGACGGCACGATCACCGACGAATGCACCTTCGCCGCGTGGCTGCGCGCGTACGTCGCCCGGCAACTGGCCTACACGGACGGGCTCGCGATCCGAATGGTCTTCGACGCCCTGCACCTCGGCGACCTCGATGCGATCTGGCGGCTCGACCGGCTGATCGCCGCCCTCACCCTGCCCGAACAGGTGCGCACCGCGGCCGCCACCATCGGGAGGCGGACCGCCGAGGTCGGCGCCGTCGTCGCACCCGAGTCCTTCCTCAGCGACTACCTCGCCGAGCTCGACGCGGGCCGCGCCCACGGACACCCCGCCGTCGCTTTCGCGCTGCTCGCGCACGCGGTGGACGCCCCACCCGCCGCGGCGATCGAAGCGCACCTGTTCGCCGCCGTCACCTCACTGACCCAGAACGCCGTGCGCGCCATCCCCATCGGGCAGACCGCGGGGCAGCGGGTACAGCGTTCGATGCACGACGTGGTGGCCGACGCCGTCGCCACCGCGATGATCCTGACCGATGAGGACCTGGGCGCCGCATCGCCCGGGCTCGAGATCGCACAGATGCGGCATCGGCGCCAGCGGGCGCGGATGTTCATGAGCTAGGAGGAATTTCCATGACGACGATCCGGATCGGTGTCGGCGGCCCCGTGGGCGCGGGCAAGACCCAGCTCGTGGAGCGCATCACCCGCCACCTCGCCGATGAGGTGTCGATGGCTGCCATCACCAACGACATCTACACCACCGAGGACGCGAAGATCCTGGCTCGCAACAGCGTGCTCCCCGGTGACCGCATCGTCGGCATCGAGACCGGAGGCTGCCCGCACACCGCCATCCGCGAGGACACGTCGATGAACGAGGCCGCCGTGGCGCGGCTCGTCGCCGCGCATCCCGACCTGCAGATCGTGTTCATCGAGAGCGGCGGCGACAACCTCTCCGCCACCTTCAGCCCCGAGCTCGTGGACTTCTCGATCTACCTCATCGACGTGGCGCAGGGCGAGGAGATCCCGCGCAAGGCCGGGCAGGGAATGATCAAGTCCGACCTGTTCGTCATCAACAAGACCGATCTCGCGCCGTACGTCGGTGCCGACCTGTCGGTGATGGCGGCCGATTCCAAGGTCTTCCGCGGCGATCGACCGTTCTGCATGACCAATCTCAAGACCGACGAGGGCCTGGACGGCGTGCTGGAGTGGATCCGGCGCGATGTGCTCATGCTCGACCTCGCGTGACGGAACCCGCCGTGGCCCCACCCACCGGTGAACTCTCGCTGACCCTCGCACCGCGAGGGCCACGGACGGTCGCCGTGGCGCAACGGCACGCGGGAACCCTGCAGACCCTGCGGCCGATGTACCTCGACGATTCCGGGCAGGTCACGTACCACGTGGTGAACCCCGGTGGCGGCTGCCTGCGCGGCGACACCTACCTGATCGACCTCGACCTCGAGGCGGACGCGCGCGCCCTGATCACCACCCAGTCGGCGACGAAGGTCTACCGCACGCCGGGAGGCGGCGCGGCGCAGCACATGCGGATCCGGCTCGGAGCCGGATCCGCCCTCGAGTACGTGCCCGACGCGCTGATCCTGTACCGCGAGGCCACGTATCGGCAGACGTGCGCCGTCGAACTCGACGCCTCGGCCTCGCTCGTCCTCGCGGAGATCGTCACCCCCGGGTGGTCGCCCGACGGTGCGCGGTTCCGGTACGACGAGCTGCGCATGCGCACCGAGATCCACCGCGACGGAACGCTGCTCGCCGTGGACAACCTGCTCATCGAGCCGGGCCGAGCGGACCCGTCCGGCATCGGCCTCCTCGACGGACGCACTCACGTCGGGTCGCTCACCGCTGTCGATCCGCGCATCGACGATGCGATGCTCGACGAGGTGTACGCACTGACCGAGGCCGCCGGCAGCGTCCGCAGCGGGCTCACCGCGCTGGCCGGACCGGGCTTCGTCCTCCGCTGCCTCGGCGACGACACCGCCGACGTGGCCGGCCTGTTCGACACCGTCATCGCGCTGCTCCGGTCCCGGTGGACCGGGCAGGCGCCCCTGAACCTGCGAAAGTACTGAAGGTGGAGGACACCGGCATGACCACAACGCGCACCACCGACCGACTGCGAGCGGCATGGACCGCTCTGGGCCCGGGCGACCGCCGGTCGCTGTTCGGGATGACGGCGACGGTGATCGCTCTGCACGTCGTCGGTTTCGGCGCGCTCGTCCTCCTCATCGCGCCCGGCCACTACAGGATCGGCGACGGCGGTGAATTCACCATCGGCATCGGTCTCCTGGCCTACACCTTCGGCCTGCGCCACGCCTTCGACGCCGACCACATCGCCGCCATCGACAACACCACCCGCAAACTGCTGGCCGACCGTGAGGGCCGGATCGCGGCAGGGGAGCGCGACCCACGGCGGCCGCTCTCGGTCGGCTACTGGTTCTCGCTCGGGCACTCGACCGTGGTGTTCGGCCTCGCAGCGCTCCTCGCGTTGGGCGTGCGCGCGCTCGTCGGGCCCGTCGAGGACGAGAACTCGACGATGCAGACCGTGCTCGGCTTCATCGGCACGTCCGTGTCCGGGGTGTTCCTGTGGATCCTCGGCATCATCAACCTGGTGGTGCTCGTCGGGATCGTCAAGGTGTTCCGGGACATGCGCACCGGGCGGTACGACGAGGCGGAACTCGAGGACCGCCTGAACAATCGCGGACTCATGAGTCGCCTGCTGCGCGGGGTGTCCGGGTCCGTCCGCAAGCCGTGGCACATCTACCCGATCGGGGTGCTCTTCGGACTCGGCTTCGATACCGCCACCGAGGTGGGCCTCCTCGTCCTCGCGGGCGGCATGGCCGCGTTCACCCTGCCCTTCTACTGCATCCTGGTGCTGCCGGTGCTCTTCGCGGCGGGGATGTCGCTGCTGGACACCATCGACGGCGTCTTCATGAACGCCGCCTACGGCTGGGCGTTCGCCAAGCCGGTGCGCAAGGTGTACTACAACATCACGATCACCTCGCTCTCGGTCGCCGTGGCGCTGGCCATCGGCACCGTCGAACTGTTGGGTGTGCTGGCCGAGCGGGCGCACGTGGAGTCCGGGCCGCTCGCCTGGGTCGCGTCCATCAACCTCGACTACGCGGGATTCGTGATCGTCGGGCTCTTCGTGGCGGTGTGGGCGGTGGCGCTGCTGATCTGGCGCTACGGGCGGATCGAGGATCGGTGGTCCGCGCGCTGAGCTAGCGTGAGCCGCATGAGCGCTATCGAGGTGCGGCCGGCCGATGTCTTCGAAGACGTGGCGGCCGTGCTCGGACCCAAGAAGCAGACCTCCAGCAACTGCTTCTGCCTCTCGTACCGCATCGGGTCGAAGGAGAATCAGACGTTGCGCGGGCCGGCGCGGTTCGAGCGGGTCCGGGGGCTGTGCGCGGAGGACCCGCCGCCCGGCGTCCTCGCGTACGACGGTGCCGAGCCCGTCGGCTGGGCCGCCATCCACCCCCGGGCGGACACCAGCTTCGCGACGAACCGCCGCATCCCGCACGTGGACGGCCACGAGGATCCGTGGTCGCTGTGGTGCGTGCGCGTGCGCCCAGGGCACCGCAAGCAGGGGATCAGTCACCAGCTCGTCGCCGGCGCAGTGGAGTTCGCCCGCGCCAACGGCGCCTCCGTCGTGGAGGCCTACCCCGTCGACAACCGAGGCTCCCAGGTCGACTTGACGATGGCCTACGTCGGCACCCGTGCCCTGTTCGAGCGCGCAGGGT
Source organism: Tsukamurella paurometabola (assembly GCF_900631615.1). NCBI lineage: Bacteria > Bacillati > Actinomycetota > Actinomycetes > Mycobacteriales > Tsukamurellaceae > Tsukamurella > Tsukamurella paurometabola. The sequence continues at coordinate 4,511,501 of NZ_LR131273.1, read as the reverse complement.
TCGAATACATCATGGACACCACGTCAGTGCTGAACGGCTTCACCCGGGTGCTGATGCGGTACGTGGTGTAGCGAGCGACGCGCAATGCAACGAAAGCGCATCGTGAAGATTGCATGACTGATATTCGGCTACGGATGCGAGCGCCGGCAGCATCGGTCATGATCGCGGCATGGGGACACTCGAGGACGCCGTGGCCGGTCTGTATCTGAAGAAGGGGACGGCCTGGAGGACGGCAGGGGACACCGCTACGAAATTCCTCGAAGACGTCGTGGCGGCAGCGGATCCGGATGCGCGGTACGGATATTCGATCGTTGGACCGCGTTTCAAGGATCAGGAACGTGCGGTCCGCAAGCTCTCGGGTCGCGTTGAGATCGCTGAGGAGACCGTCCTCGACTACGGCAGCCTCGAGGATGGTATCAGCGACTGGGTCGGCCTTAAGGTCACCTGCAACACGAGTAAGGATGCCAGATCCGTCATCGAGAAACTGGTGGAGTTCTGTGCCCGTGAAGGGACCCTGTCATTCGCGCAAAAGGACGGCGTCGATGACGTCGTGGACTACATATCATCGCCGAAGGACTCCGGATACAGGGCGTTCCATGCAGTCCTCAGCATTCCTTCCGTCTGTCAAGGGCAGATTTGCGAAGTGCGAGTCGAGGTCCAGATAAAGACGCGCTTGCAGGACGCATGGAGCGAACTGACGCACGAGAATTTCTACAAGTCGGTGTCGACTGTTGAGCCGACGGAGTTCCACTTTGACCTGGCGCGCACAATGGCGGACTTGTTGGCCTCAGTCGACGATCTTGCGGTGAAAGTCGCAGAGGACATCGTTGCCCAACGTATCGCCGAAGATCGGGTAGGTGAATTGCGCCCGACACCAGACACCGGCAATGACATCGATACGGACCCCGGGGAGCTGGTTGTTATCGCTCGAGTCGAGGAGCGTTTCGCGATCGCTCGCGGTGAGGATGGAGTGCGCGGCATAGTGCCCGCAGCCGACCTACGGGACTTGTTAGCGCGGGCCGGGGAAGTCGGCGTCGACGATTTCATCAACGTCGCTGATCACGTCACCGTCGGGGACGAGCTGTTCGCGTGTCGTGAGGAACGAGAAGGCGGGACGTGTTTTATCCCGACCTTCTTCGCCATCGACGTCGACGGGGACGAGAAGAACTGATTGCGATTCCGACCTTGCTGGAACGGAGTCACTTCCAGCCGAGGGCCGGAGCGACGTCCTTGACGAGGGACTCCAGCAGGCGGGTGTTGTAGTCCACGCCGAGCTGATTCGGCACCGTCACCAGCACGGTGTCGGCCTCGGCAATGCCCTCGTCGTCACGGAGCTGCTCGACGAGCTCATCCGGCTCGCCCGCGTAGGTGCGGCCGAAGACGGCGCGGAAGTCGTCGATCACACCGAACTGGTCGTCGCTGGAACGTTCGTGGCCGAAGTAGGCGCGACTCTCGTCGTCGATGATGGGCGTGATGCTGCGGCTCACGGAAACCCGCGGCTCGTGGTCGTGACCGGCCTCGGCCCAGGCGTCGCGGAACCTCCGGATCTGCTTCGCCTGCTGCACGTGGAAGGGCTCGCCCGACTCGTCGGTCTTCAGCGTCGAGCTCATCAGATTCATCCCGAGCTTCGCCGCCCACTCCGCGGTGGCGTCCGATGCGGCGCCCCACCAGATCCGGTCCCGCAGGGTGGGGGAGTGGGGCTCCACACGCAGGAGGCCCGGCGGGTTGGGGAACATCGGGCGCGGATTCGGCTGCGCGAAGCCGCCGCCCTCGAGCACCTTGAGCATCACCTCGGTGTGCTCGCGGCCCATGTCGGCATCCGTCTTGCCCTCGGAGGGCTGGTAGCCGAAGTACTTGTAGCCCTCGATCACCTGCTCGGGCGACCCCCGGCTCACGCCGAGCTGCAGCCGCTCGCCGGCGATGAGATCGGCGGCACCCGCGTCCTCCGCAAAGTACAGCGGATTCTCGTACCGCATGTCGATCACGCCGGTGCCGATCTCGATCCGTGACGTGCGCGCGCCGATCGCCGCGAGCAGCGGGAACGGCGAGCCGAGCTGCCGCGCGAAATGGTGCACGCGGAAGTAGGCGCCGTCGGCGCCCACCTCCTCGGCCGCCACCGCGAGATCGATCGACTGGTGCAGGACGTCGGCCGCGGTGCGGGTCCGCGAGCCGGGCGAATCGGTCCAGTGACCGAAGGACAGGAAGCCGATCTTCTTCATGGCCGCTACAACTACGGACTGCGGTCCGAATATTCCGTGGATCGTCGGGCTGCCGAGCGTTCCCGGGGGAGTATCAGGTGCGCGGCGCGCTGCTCCCGGAGCAGGTGCGCATCGACCAGCTCGGGAACGTCGTCGACGGTGACCCGTCCGTACCAGGCGTCGTCCGGCTGCACCGTGACGACGGGCGCGTGATTGCACGGGAACTGGCACCCGGTGACCGTGACCAGCGCATCGTCGTCGCCCAGGCCCGCGCGTCGTAGCTCGTCCCCGAACGCCGAGGTCAGTCCCGACGCGCCGAGGGCCGAGCACCGGGGACCGCGACACACGAGCACCTGGTGCCGGTGCCTCGGCACGTCCTCCCACGCCGGCGAGTGCAGCGGAGCGGCGTCCGCGGTCATCGGGGCCCCGCCCGCGGCGATCGCGGCCGCGAGCAGATCGCGGTCCGGTTCGGCGAGCAGTCGCGGCGCGAGGCGCAGCGTCGGCGGACCGTCGTAGCCACGGAGCCAATGCGCGGCGACCCGGCGCAACCACGACCGCTTCGGGCCGGGCTGCGCCCAGCCCGCGCCGATCAGCAGCACGTCGGAGGCGCCGCGATCGGCGACCGCGGTGAGCACGTCGACCAGCGCGGGGTCGTGCACCTGGAGGAAGGCCGCCTCGGCGGCGGCGTTGCGGGCGAGGGCGGTCAGGTCGTCGGGGTCGACACCGGCGGACATCCCGACGAGGATCGCGGTCACGGCAGGGCCCGGACGGCGTCGGCGAGGCGTCGGGCACCGTCGAGGAGGCGGACGCCGGACGTGGTCTCCGAGAACGGGATCACGACGAATCGGTTCTCGCGGACGGCACGGAGCTGACTCAGGGCAGGATCCTTGCGCGCCTGGTCGATCCGATCCTGCGCCGGATGTCCGGCGGTATCGGCAACGACGATGACGTCGGGGTCCGTGCCGACCACGTTCTCCAGGGAGACCTCGGCCCAGTTGCCCGGCAGGTGCGCGAAGACGTTCACGCCGCCGACCGCCTCGATGAGCAGCTGCGGCGTACCCTTGCCGGCGCCCACGTTGAGGCCGGTGCTGCTGCCGTAATCCCACCAGAGGATCCGCTGGCCCCGCGCCGCGCCCTGGAGCGCGGCCCCGCCCAGCTCGGCCTTCTGCGCCGCGACGAGTCGCGCTGCGGCGTCCTCGGTCCCGAAGGCCCGACCCGCCGCGGTCAGCTCGTCCCAGATCAGATCCCACGACGCGCGCTCCGGCTTCTTCGCGCACCCGGCCGGGGCCAGGAGCGTCGCGATGCCCTGGCTCTGCAGGCGGGCGCGGTCGCCGGCGTTCTTCTCGCTGAACGCCGAGGTGTACGAGCCGTAGACGATGTCGGGCCGCACCGACAGCATCTTCTCCTGTGACGGGTACTTCGCCGCCAGCACGGGGATCCGCTCGTAGTCGGCGCGCCAGCGCGGGGCGACCTCGTCATCGAGGTAGGCGGTGCCCACCATCCGATCGGCGACGCCGAGGGCGAGCGCCACCTCGGTCGCCCCCTGGTTCAACGTGACGATCCGGCGCGGCTCCGCCCGCACCTCCGAGGTGACATCGCATGTGGTGACGCTGACGGGGAATCGCTCGGAGGGTCGCGCCGGCGGCGTCGCCGGGGTGTTGCCGCAGCCGGTGAGGAGGGCCGCCGTGGCGACGGAGAGGACGAGGGGAGGAGCGAGGGCGATGGGCCGCATGGGTCGGACTCGATTCGTCGGCCGCCCCGTGCGCGGGGGCGGCGGTGGACACCTGCGAGCCGGCCGGTATCGGACTCGAGGCCGCGGAAGTCGCCGCCTCACACCGTTGCGCGCCAGTCCCGGATTCCCACCGGGTTCCCTGTGTCCGACTCGAGCGTGACGCTATCAGGCGGTCGCGATCCGGCGCCGCACCCCGGCGAGCGCCGCGACGGAGGCGGCGGCGGCCCACCCGGCGAGGATCGCCAGCGAGATCCAGGGCGACCAGCTCGCGGTATTCGCGGGTACGCCGATGGTTGCGAGCTGGGCGTTCGTGGCGGGGAGCCACGCCGCCAGCGCCCGCCCGAACGGCAGCGCGGGCACGGCGATCGCCTCCACGAGGAACCACCAGCCCAGCACCGCGCCGACCGCCGCGGTGGTCGACGACGCCAGGTGCCCGACGGCGAGGCCCAGCACCGCGAGCAGCGCCCCCGCGACGGGCCCGGCGGTGACGAGTCGGAGGATCTCGGCGGCGGGCGAGGACAGGCCGGTGACCGCGCCGACGATGATCGCCGCCGCGGCGCCCGCCAGGCCCGCGCAGGCGCCGCTCGCCCCGGCGACGAGGGCCTTCGCGCCGTATCCGAGAACCGGACTCGGGATGAGGATGCGGGTGATCGCCAGCGTCCCGTGGTCGCGGTCGAGGCCGATGAGCAGGGCCCCGGCCACGGCGATGAGCGCACCGCCGACCAGCCCGAAGCCGTACGCGGCAGTGGTCACCGTGGCGCCGCGGAAGACCGCCGCGAAGACGCCGACCACCACGGCCGCCGCGAGGGCGACCGCCGTCGCGCCGCCGAGCGTGGTGCGGAAACCGCGGGAGGTCAACGCCTTCCGGGTCTCCGCCGTCACGGACCGTCGCGCGACGGACCGCGACCGGGCCGCTTCCGGCGCGGAGGCCGTGGCGGCGGCCGTGGCGGCGGGCTCGTCGTCGCCCGTGAGGCGGAAGTACAGCGCCTCGAGGCCGGACCGGCCCGGCGGCGCGGGCTCGACGAGGTCGGCCAGAGGTGCGTCCGCGACGACGCGCCCCTCGTGCAGCGCGACGATACGGTCCGCCGTCTGCTCCAGCTCGCTGAGCAGGTGCGAGGACAGCAGCACCGTGCGACCGTCGTCGGCGAGCGCCCGGAGCGTGCGGCGGATCCACGCGATGGCCTCGGGATCGAGGCCGTTGACCGGCTCGTCGAGGACGATGACCGGCGGATCCCCGAGGACGGCGCCGGCGATCGCGAGCCGCTGCCGCATGCCGAGGGAGAAGCCGCCGACCGGGCGGTCGGCGACCCGCTGCAGGCCGACGAGGTCGAGCGCCGCGTCGACACGCGCGTCCGGCAGGCCGATCGCGGCCGCCATCCAGCGCAGGTGCTCGCGGGCCGTCCGCGACGGAGCCGCCCACTGCGCGTCGAGCAGCACCCCGATCGCCGCGCCCGGGTTGGGGAGTTCGCCGTACCGCAGGCCGTCGATCGTGACCGTGCCGGAGGACGGGCGCTCCAGGCCGGCGATGAGGCGCAGGGTGGTCGACTTCCCCGCACCGTTCGGGCCGATCAGCCCCGTGACCTCGCCCGACGGTGCCGTGAACGTCACGTCCTCCACGGCCACCGTCGTGCCGTAGCGGACGGTGACTCCGGCGAGTTCGATCACCGCGGCTTCGCGGCGACGGTCGTGCCGGCGGGCTTCGCCGGGACGGGCTTGGCCGCGGGCTTCGCGGGCGGCTTCGTGGTGGCCGGGCCGCCGCCCTTGCCGCTCGCCGCGAGCTCGCCGAGTGCGGCCAGCCCGCCGGTGGCGATGGGTGACCACCTCCCGGTCTGCAGGCCGATGAGCACCTGGTCCTCCCACGCGACGAGGCACGCGGCCGCGGGCGTGGCGGCGAGCTCCTGCAGCGCCGGGGCGAGATCGTCGCCCGCCTTCGTCAGCGCCTCGATCACCCTGGGCCGGTACTGCGCGTAGAGCGGCTTGATCGCGTCGTAGACCGCCTGCTCGGCCGCGTTGAGTGCGCCGACGGGCCCCGCGAGCGCGGGCTGCGACTGCTCGATCACCGGTTTGATCGCGGCGAGGAAGGGGCCGAACAGGCTGAGGATCGGGTCGTAGGCCTGGCCTGCGGCGAAGGCCTCGTCGGTGAACGCGCCGGCTGCGGGCGCCAGCAGGATCAGGGAGGCCAGGCCGCCCTTCTCCCGCGGCTTGGGCCATCCGAGGGGGCACTGGATATCGGCCGGGTTCACCCCGGGCGCGCCGGTGGACGCCGCCCCGCCGGGCTTCGCCGTGGACGACGTCGCCCCGGTGGGCTTCGCCGTGGGCGAGGGCGCCGATGCGGGCGTCGCGGAGGAGGAAGCGCTCGGCGACGGTACCGGTTTCGGCGTCGGGGCGGCGGCCGCGGCCCCGGCGACGGGGACGGTCACCGCGAGCGCGGCGGCGACGGCGGTGCGGGCGAACGCGGGCGGAATCCGGGTCATGGTGCCTTCTTCGGTGCGGAGGAACGGGGAGCGGTGGGCGTACCGGAGGCCGTGGGCGGCGGCCCGGCCTCGAAGACGCCCTCGAGGTGCCAGACGCCCGTGAAGTCGTTGAACGGGCCGCCCTGGATGTGGCTGGTCCAGTCGAGGGTGAAGCGCCGCGTCGCGGGATCGAAGGTGCCGGTCGCGGTCGGGCCGGTGGATCTCGCGGCCGGGGGCTGCGCGAGCCAGCGCTGTGAGACGACGTCCCAGGCCTTCCCGACCTGCTCCTGGCCGGCCGGAGCGGCGTCGGTGCGGGCGACCGGTTTCGGCGCGCCCTGGTTGAACTCCTGGTTGTTCCACGATGCCGCCCACGCGGAGACGTCCGCGGTGAGCGTCGATCCGGTGCGCGTCACCGACGGTGCGGGCAACGCGGCGCGGGTCTGCGGGTCGACGGCGTTCGTGGAGATGCCGAAGAGCACGTCGAAGAACTTCGTCGGCGTGATGACCGACCCCGATAGCGAATCCCCGTTCCGGAAGCCGGGTTTCGCCTCGGACTGGTAGGCGCCGGTGCGGAGGCCACCCGCGGTACCGGGCTTCAGGGCGGTCACGCGGCCCTCGTCGAGCGGCGAGTTGGCATTGTTCACGAACGGCCCGTCCGCCGTTCCGCCGACGATCGCCATCTTGAAGTAGGTGCCCGTCGGCTTGCCATCGGCGAAACCGCCGGGGGTGAACCGGAACAGTCCGACCAGTTGCTCGGTGGTCTCCGGCGCCGACGGTGCCGGCGTGCTGCAGGCGGCGGACGTCGCCGCGACCAGGGTGACCAGCGCGAGGGCGAGTGGCCGCGGCGCGGCGGGTCGGGTGGTCGTGCGGGGCGTCATGACGGGGCCTTTCGTCGGGTTCCGAGCAGTGCGCCGGCGACGGCGGCGCCGAGGACGAGCTCCGCCCACGGCAGGGCCGCGACGGTGCCGCCGGGCACGGGCAGCGCGGCGTTCGCCGACGCCAGTCGCCGGTACTCGGGGAGGTTGTCGTTGATCGCTCCGGTGAGCGACGCCAGATCGGACGACACCGTCTGCCACGAGGCGGTGAACGCACGGATCTCGGGCGTGCGGCGGACCGCCGCGCCGCGGTCGATCTCGCCGACTGCGCCGACCAGGGCGAGGAAGTCGTGCTGCAGGCGCACCACCTGTTGCTCGGTCATGATCGGTGCGAACCGGTCGACCACCCGGCCCGCGGATCCGGCACCGTCGACCAGGCCGGACGCGAGCGGGTGCACCACGAGTGCGACCGCGCACAGGAGCGCTGCGGCCGTCGCCCACCGGCGCGCCGGTGCGGATCGGGCGCGGAGCAGCACCGCCCCCGCGACGGCCAGCCCGACCCCGACCAGCAGGAGCAACTGGGGGAGGGTGCCCAGGCCGTGGATCCGGGCGAGTGCATCGACGTCGGGCTTCGCGGCCCGTGCCGACGCGAGCAGGTCCCGCGCGTTCGCCTCGACGTCCGCCGACCGTCCGGCGTACTGGACGGTGCGCGGCGCCGCCGCGAGCCGTCCGGCCGCGGCCTCCGCGCGGGTGGCGGCGCCGAACCGGGCGATCGCGTCGACGTCCCCGTCGAGGCGGTCCAGGGATTCCGCGGTCAGGTGCGGTGCGAAGGCGTCGAGCATCTTCGTGGCACCGGCCGTCGTGGTGGGGAGGCCGCCGGCGACCGAGCCGAGGGCCAGCACGATGCCCGCGACGAGGAGGAACCAGGCGGGCCACCGTCGGGCGGCCGGAGCCGGGGCGGTCCGCGGGGGCGCGACGGCGCGGAGCCGGGGAACGCCCCCGAGCAGTGCCGCCGCGGGTGCCGCTACTTGCTGTACGTACCGGTGAGATGCCACAGGCCGGTGAAGTTGTTGAACGGCCCGCCCACGATCTGGCTGGTCCACGTGATCGAGTAGCTCGAGCCGTTGATCGTGCCGGTCACGCGGCTGGTCTTGCCGGGGAGGCCGCCGCCGGGCTTGGGGGCGCCCTGGTTGAAGACCTGGCCGTTCCAGGCGACGCCGAACGCGGACAGGTCGCCGGACAGCGACGAGCCGTTGCGGGTGATGGTCGGGACCGCGGTGGCGGAGCCGGTCTGCGGGTCGGTCGCCTTCGTCGAGGTCACGAAGTCGGAGCCGAAGAAGGTGCGGGCCGACGTGACCTGCCCCTGGTACGAGCCGGAGGTCAGCGAACCCGACAGCGGAGTGATCGTCTTGTCCGAGTTGGGGGAGTTGCCGTTGGCGAGGAACGGCCCCGAGGAGCTGCCGCTCGGCAGAATCATCCGGAAGTACGAGCCGGAGTCGATCGAGAACGTGCCCGTGAGGGTCTCGGCGTTCGCGGCCGGAGTGGCGACGACGGTGGCCGCCGCCGCGGCGGTCGCGGCCACGGTGGCGATGACGGCGCGGCGGGACAGGGTGTGGCGCATGGTCGATCTCGCTTTCTTCGGAAGGTGAAGGAGCCCGATGGAAGCTGAACGCTAGTTGTGGTCGTACGGCCCGCGAAGGGTTGCGATCACCACGATCCGGGAACCGTGGTCGCCCGCATCGGGGATCGACGCCCGGAGGTCTTGCCCCGATGGACCGTGCGGCGTAGATTTCAACACATGATGAATAACGGTTGCGTCGTGGTCGGCGGAGGCCCCGCCGGGATGGTCCTCGGACTCCTGCTCGCCCGCGGTGGCGTGCGAGTCACGGTGCTGGAGAAGCACTCCGACTTTCTGCGTGACTTCCGCGGGGATACGGTGCACGCCTCGACCCTGACGCTGCTCGACGAGCTCGGGCTCGGTGAGCGCTTCGCGGCGATGCCGCACCGCGACGTCGAGCGGATGACGCTCCGGCTCGACGCGGGGGAGGCCGCCGTCGCGGACTTCCGCAGGCTGCCGGGCGCCCACCGGCACATCGCCTTCGCCCCGCAGTGGGACCTCCTCGACCTCCTGGCCGCCGCGGCCGCCGAGGAGCCGACCTTCACCCTCGTGCGCGACGCGGAGGTGATCGACGTGGTGCGCGACGGCGGCAGGGTCACCGGAGTCCGCTACCGCGACCGCGCGACCGGCGGCGAGCACGAACTGCGCGCGGCGCTGACCGTGGCCTGCGACGGGCGCTCGTCCGCGGTCCGTGCCGCCGTCGGGCTCGTGCCTCGCCGCTTCGGCGTCCCCATGGACGTGCTGTGGTTCCGCCTTCCGCGCGAACGCACCGATCCCGACGGCGTTTTCGGGCGCCTGAGCGCGGGCCGCTTCGCGATCACCATCGATCGCGGCGACTACTGGCAGTGCGCCTCCGTCATCCCCAAGGGCACCGACGCGGAGCTCCGCGCGGCCGGCATCGACGGCTTCCGGCGGGACGTCGCGGCGCTCTTGCCGTGGACCGCCGGCCGCCTCGACGCGCTCACCTCGCTGGACGGCGTCAAACTGCTCGACGTGGAGCTCAATCGGCTGCGCCGCTGGTACGCCGACGGCCTGCTGCTCATCGGCGACGCCGCGCACGCCATGTCTCCCGTCGGCGGCGTCGGGATCAACCTCGCCGTCGCCGACGCGGTGGCCGCCGCCCGCATCGTCGGCCCCGCGTTGCGGTCCGACGGTGTCGTCCCGCTGCGCTTGCTGCGCGGGGTGCAGCGGCGTCGGTGGCTGCCGACCGCGCTGATCCAGGGCGTGCAGCGCGGAATCCATCGCGCGATCCTCGCGCCCGCCCTCGCCGCGTCCCCGACGACGGCCGCGGGGCGCCTTCCGCTGCCACTGCGCCTCCTCCGGCGATTCCCCGCGCTGCAGGGCGTCACCGCCCGGATGGTCGCGATCGGGCCGCTGCCCGAGCACGCGCCGCAGTGGGCGCGCCGCCCCGCAGCGCGCAGCGGCACCGGACGCTGAGTGGCCGTTGACTACAGTCGAGGCGTGAGCACTTCCACCATCGCGATCCTGATCGCCGTCGTCGCCGTCCTCGTCGTGCTGGCGGCGCTGGTGACCGGCTACTACCTCAACAAGCGGCGCCGCGTCTCCCTGAAGGACGACGAGACGACGGAGCCCAAGAGCCTCGACAAGTCGGGCGGGTACAAGGCCGGTGGTGGTTTCACCTTCAGTGAGGGCACGCGCGAGGCCGAGCCCGTCCCGCTGGTTCCGAAGGCGCCGCCCGCCCCGAAACCCGCGCCCGAGCCGGAGCCGAAGGTCTCGCTCAAGGACCTGCAGGAGACGCGTGAGCAGGAGGCGGCCGAGGCGGCGCAGGCGCAGGCCGACGCGCGCCTCGCCGAGGCCGAGGACCTCGACCCCGGTATCGCGAACGTCGCCCCCGAGGCGCCCACCGAGATCGAGCAGATCGAGGCCGCCGCCCCCGAGGCCGCGGAGGCCGCGGAGGATGTCGAGGCGGCGGAGCCCGCGGCACCGGTGGCGCCCGCAGCCCCGGACGCGCCGGCCGAGGCGGAGGCTCCCGTGGCGGAGCCCTCCGTGGCGGAGCGCCCCGCAGCGGAGGAGGCGCCGTCGGCCCCGGCCCCGCAGTTGGACGAGATCGCCCCGACGGCGGGCCGCCTCGACCGGCTCAAGGGCCGGCTCGCGCGCTCCCAGTCGACGGTCGGCGCATCGCTGCTCGGCCTGCTCGGCGCGGGCGACCTCGACGAGGAGTCGTGGGAGGAGATCGAGGACACCCTGCTCCTCGCCGACCTCGGCACGCCGACGACGATGGCCGTCGTCGAGAAGCTGCGCGACCGGATCGCCACCCAGGGCGTCTCCAGCGCCGCCGAAGCGCGTGCGCTGCTGCGCCAGGTGCTGATCGAGGAACTGCACCCCGAGTACGACCGCAGCATCAAGGCCCTGCCGCACGCCGGCGCGCCGTCGGTGCTGCTGGTGGTCGGCGTCAACGGCACCGGCAAGACCACCACCACCGGCAAGCTGGCCCGCGTGCTCGTCGCCGACGGCCGGCGCGTGCTGCTCGGCGCCGCCGACACCTTCCGCGCGGCCGCCGCCGACCAGCTGCAGACCTGGGGCGAGCGCGTGGGTGCCGAGGTCGTGCGCGGCAAGGAGGGCGCCGACCCCGCCGCCGTCGCCTTCGACGCCGTCGCCAAGGGCACGGAGGAGGGCGTCGACGTGGTGCTGATCGACACCGCCGGCCGCCTGCACACCAAGACCGGCCTCATGGACGAGCTCGACAAGGTCAAGCGCGTCGTCGAGAAGAAGGCCAAGGTCGACGAGGTGCTGCTCGTCCTCGACGCGACCATCGGGCAGAACGGCCTGGCGCAGGCGAAGGTGTTCGCCGAGGTCGTCGAGATCACGGGCGTCGTGCTCACCAAACTCGACGGCACCGCCAAGGGCGGCATCGTGTACGCCGTGCAACACGAGCTCGGCGTGCCGGTCAAGCTCGTCGGCCTCGGCGAGGGCGCCGACGACCTGGCCCCGTTCGAGCCGGCCGCCTTCGTCGACGCCCTCCTGGGGTAGTACCCGCCTCACGATGTCGAGTTCTCGACGGGGGCAGGTGCTCCAGCGCACCTCCGCGGCCACAGGACGCGACATCGTGAGCCCATCGCGACGCGCCCGGTAACACCGCCGTAACCGGACGCCCGGAAGGTGGCCGGACCGGTTACACACGGGCAACACGAGCGCCTCCACAGGGAAACCGCAGCCGCAGAAGCTGTTCTCACTCGCGCCGCAACGGCGGCGCGCCCGAGGAGGTTTCCCGTGCTCTTGGCTTCTGTGCCCGACGAACTGTTCGGCAAGGTCGACTCCGGCACCACCGCGTGGATGCTGATGTCCGCGGCCCTGGTGCTGCTCATGACGCCCGCTCTCGCGTTCTTCTACGGCGGTCTCTCGCGCCAGAAGAGCGTGCTCAACATGATGATGATGTCGATCGGGTCGCTCGGCCTGGTCTCCGTGATCTACGTGCTCTGGGGCTACTCGACGTCGTTCTCCGGGGAGGGCAACTACCTCGGGATGTTCGACAACCCGTTCACGTACTTCGGCCTCGACCAGCTGATGGAGACGAAGACCTCGGGCGAGGACACTCTGGTGGTGCTCAACGCCGCGGGGAGCGGCCTCCCGGCGATCGTCTTCGCCGGCTTCCAGCTGACCTTCGCCGTGATCACCGTCGCGCTGATCTCGGGCGCGCTCGCCGAGCGCGTGAAGTTCGGCACGTGGCTGGTGTTCACCGGCATCTGGACCACGATCGTCTACCTGCCGCTCGCCCACATGGTGTGGGGCGGCGGCCTGCTCTCGAACGCGGAGGGCGGCATCGCCGCGAAGCTCTTCGGCACCACCGACGGCAAGGCCACCGTGGCGCCCATCGACTTCGCCGGCGGCACCGTGGTCCACATCAACGCCGGTATCGCGGGCCTGGTGCTGGCGATCATCGTCGGCAAGCGGCTCGGCTTCGGCAAGCAGTCCTACCGCCCCCACAACATCCCGTTCGTGATGCTCGGTGCGGCGCTGCTGTGGTTCGGCTGGTTCGGCTTCAACGCCGGCTCCGCCCTCGGCGCGAACTCCACCGCCGGCCTGGCCTGGGTCAATACCACCGCGGCCACCGCCGCCGCGATGCTCGGCTGGCTCGCGGTGGAGAAGTTCCGCGACGGGCACGCCACCACGGTGGGCGCCGCGTCCGGTGTCGTCGCCGGCCTCGTCGCCATCACCCCCGCATGCGCCAACGTCACCCCCGTGGGGGCGCTCATCCTGGGCGTCGTCGCCGGTGTCGCCGCCGCCTTCGGTGTCGGCCTGAAGTCCAAGTTCGGCTTCGACGACTCGCTTGACGTGGTGGGCGTGCACCTGGTGGCCGGCCTGATCGGTACCGTCGCGCTGGGTTTCCTCGCCAAGGACACCGGCCTGTTCTACGGCGGCGACTACAAGCAGCTGGTGGTGCAGATCGTGATCGCCGCCGTCGCCCTCGCGTTCACCGCGATCCTCACCGCGGTCATCGCGTTCGCGCTCAAGCCGCTCGGCTGGCGCGTCGAGAAGGAGGACGAGGCCGACGGCATCGACAACTCCGAGCACGCCGAGACGGCTTACGACCTGGTCTGAGGTGACCGGATCTAAGCTGAATCCACATCCGACTTAAGCGAAGGAAACTCTTATGAAGCTGGTCACCGCGATCGTCAAGCCCTTCACGCTCGAGGACGTGAAGGCGGGCCTCGAGCAGGCCGGGATCCTCGGTATGACCGTCAGCGAGGTACAGGGCTACGGCCGGCAGAAGGGGCACACCGAGGTGTACCGCGGCGCCGAGTACTCCGTGGACTTCGTGCCGAAGGTCCGCATCGAGGTGGTCGTCGACGACGCCGTCGTGGACAGCGTGGTCGACGTCATCGTCGAGGGCGCGCGCACCGGCAAGATCGGCGACGGCAAGGTCTGGGTCACCCCCGTCGAGTCCGTCGTGCGCGTGCGCACCGGCGAGCGCGGCAACGAGGCCCTGTAGGAACGCCGATGACGGTGCCGGACAGGGCGATCGAGTCGACCGAGGCGAGCGGGACGCCCGCCGGAGGCGGGCAGGGCGGTGCGACGGAGTTGGTCGCAGCCCGGGCCCGCCTCCTGGACCGGGCGGCCGGGCCGCACCGCCTCGACCCCGCGGCCCTGCGCGGTGCCCTCGCCGATCTGGCGGAGGTCTGGCTCACCACCCACGGCGCCGCCGCGGGGATCGGCCCGGACAGCGGCCTCGCCCTCGTCGCCGTCGGGGGATTGGGGCGGCGGGAGCTGCTGCCGCACAGCGACTTCGACCTGTTGCTCGTGCACGACGACGGGCTCGACCCCGAACACGTCACCGCGGTCGCCGAGAGCATCTGGTACCCCCTGTGGGACGCCCACATCAAGCTCGACCACAGTGTCCGCACCGTCCCCGAGGCGGTCCGGGTCGCGAAGTCCGATCTCACGGCCGCCCTCGGCCTCCTCGACGCCCGGCACATCGTGGGCGACGAGGAGATCACCAACCTGCTCATCAGCGGTGTTCGCCGCCAGTGGCGCGCCGATATCCGCTCCCGCGTGGACGACCTCGTCGACCAGGCCCGCGAGCGCTGGCGCCGCTCGGGAGAGATCGCGCACCGCGCGGAGCCGGACCTCAAGAACGGCCGCGGCGGCATGCGCGACGTGCAGCTCCTGCAGGCCCTCTCGCTCGCCCAGCTCACCGACGGGATCCCGACCCCGTCGGCCAGCCCGAGCGGAACCACCGGCAACGACCTGGCGGCCGCGTACGGCCGGCTGCTGGACGTCCGCACCGAGCTGCACCGCATCTCCGGCCGCGCCCGCGACCAGGTGCGCGCCCAGGAGGCCGACGAGATCGGCGCCGCGCTCCGGCTCGGCGACCGCTTCGACCTGGCGCGCACCATCAGTGACAGCGGGCGCACCGTCGCCTACGCCGTCGACGTGGGCATCCGCACCGCGCAGAACGCCCTGCCGCGGCGCGGCTTCTCCCGGCTGCGCCGCCCGCCCGTGCGGCGACCGCTCGCGGAGGGCGTGGTCGAGCACGCCGGCGAGGTCACGCTCGCCCGCGACGCCCGACCCGACCGCGACCCCGGCCTGACCGTTCGCGTGGCCGCCGCGGCGGCCGCCTCCGGCCTGCCGATGTCCGCGTCCACCCTGGCGCGCCTCGCCGAGGTCGCGCCGGCACCGCGCAGCCCCTGGCCCGCGGAGACGGTCGCGGACCTGCTCGCGCTGCTCGGCGCAGGGCGGAGCGCGGTGTCCGTGATCGAAGCGCTCGACCGCACCGGCCTGTGGGGTCGGCTGCTCCCCGAGTGGGGTGCCGTGCGGGACCTGCCCCCGCGCGACGCCGTGCACACCTGGACCGTCGATCGACACCTCGTCGAGACCGCCGCGCACGCGGCCAACCGCGCCACCGACGTCGCCCGCCCCGACCTGCTCGTGCTCGGCGCGCTGCTGCACGATCTCGGCAAGGGACGCGGCGGCGACCACAGCGTGATCGGCGCCGAACTCGCGGAGGCCATCGCCGCCCGGCTGGGCCTACCCGCCGCCGACACCGCGCTGCTCGCCGCAATGGTGCGCCACCACCTCCTGCTGCCCGCCGTGGCCACCCGCCGCGACCTGGACGATCCGGCGACCATCGAGATGGTCGCCGAGAAGATCGGCCACGACCCGGTCCTGCTGGAGCTCCTGCACGCCCTCGCGGAGGCCGACTCGCTGGCCACCGGCCCCGGGGTGTGGGGCGACTGGAAGTCGCGACTCATCGGCGAACTCGTCCGCCGCACGCGCCGCGTTCTGGACGGAGACCCCGCGCCGCAGCCGGGCCCCGTGCCCGAGGAGGTGGCGGCGCTCGCGGCGGCGGGTGGGACGCACGTGCGGATCACTCCGTCGCCCGCGCTGGGCCCGCACACCTTCACCGTCGCCGTCGTCGGACCCGACCGGCGCGGGGTACTCGCCCGGATGGCCGCGGTGCTCGCCCTGGCGGGCCTGCGGGTGCAGAGCGCGACGGTCGGCGCCGTCGGGGAGTCGGCGGTCAACACCTTCCTCGTCGTCCCCACCTTCGGCGACCCTCCGGACCCGGCGCTCGTGCGGCAGCGGCTGCTCGCGGCCCTCGACGGCGCCGACGTCCTCGCGGAGCTCCGCGCCCGCGAACGGGCCGCGGCGGCCCCCGTCGACGGCAGCGCGGCCGCGCCGCCCCTGCGGGTGGCCGCCCCGCCCCGCCTGCGGTGGTTCGACGGTGCGCCCGGCACCGTCGTCCTCGAGGTCCGGTCCGGCGACACCCCGGGCCTGCTCGCGCGGGTCGCGGGCGCCCTCGACGACGCCGGACTCGACGTCCGCTGGGCCAAGGTCGCGACCCTCGGCGCGACCGCCGTCGACGTCTTCTGCCTGGCGGTCCCGGGCGACGAGGGGGCCGTGCGGGCCCGCGCGGAGGAGGCGGTCATCGCCGTTCTGCCGGAGGCAGCGCCGCCTGCGCCACCGGAGGACGAGCAGACCCGATAGTCTGGAGCAATGTTCGAATCCCTCTCCGATCGGCTCACAGGCGCGCTCAAGGACCTGCGCGGCAAGGGCCGGCTCACCGACGCCGACATCGACTCGACGGCGCGCGAGATCAGGCTCGCGCTGCTCGAGGCCGATGTCGCGCTGCCCGTGGTGCGCGCCTTCGTCGCCCGGGTCAAGGAGCGGGCCAAGGGCCACGAGGTCTCGGCCGCGCTCAACCCGGCGCAGCAGATCGTCAAGATCGTCAACGAGGAACTCGTCGGCATCCTCGGCGGCGAGACCCGGCGGCTCAACCTGGCGAAGACGCCGCCGACCGTCATCATGCTGGCCGGCCTCCAGGGCGCCGGCAAGACCACGCTCGCCGGCAAGCTCGCCCACTTCCTCAAGAAGCAGGGGCACACGCCGATGCTCGTGGCCTGCGACCTGCAGCGCCCCGGCGCCGTCGACCAGCTGAAGATCGTCGGCGAGCGCGCCGGCGTCCCCACGTACGCCCCGCACCCCGGCACTTCCGTCGGCGGCGAGGGCGCGCTCGGCGTCAGCGCCGCCGACCCCGTCGAGGTCGCCCGCGGCGGCATCGCCGAGGCCCGGGCGAAGCAGCACGACGTGGTGATCGTCGACACCGCCGGCCGCCTCGGCATCGACGAGGAGCTCATGGGCCAGGCCCGGTCGATCCGCGACGCGGTGGACCCCGACGAGGTGCTGTTCGTCCTCGACGCCATGATCGGCCAGGACGCGGTGACCACCGCGCAGGCCTTCGCCGACGGCGTCGACTTCACCGGCGTCGTCCTCACCAAGCTCGACGGCGACGCCCGCGGCGGTGCCGCGCTCTCGGTCCGCGAGATCACGGGCAAGCCGATCCTGTTCGCGTCCACCGGCGAGAAGCTCGACGACTTCGACGTCTTCCACCCCGACCGGATGAGCTCGCGGATCCTCGGCATGGGCGACGTGCTCTCGCTCATCGAGCAGGCCGAGCAGCACATGGATCAGCAGAAGGCGGAGGAAGCGGCCGCCAAGATCACCTCCGGTGAGCTGACCCTCGAGGACTTCCTCGACCAGATGCTGATGATCCGCAAGATGGGTCCCATCGGGAACCTGCTGGGCATGCTGCCCGGCGCGGGCCAGATGAAGGACGCCCTCGCCGCCGTCGACGACAGCCAGCTCGACCGGATCCAGGCGATCATCCGCGGCATGACGCCCGCCGAGCGCGCCGATCCGAAGATCATCAACGCCTCCCGGCGGCTGCGCATCGCCAAGGGCTCCGGCGTCACGGTCTCCGACGTCAATCAGCTGGTGGACCGGTTCTTCGAGGCGCGGAAGATGATGTCGCAGATGGCGGGGTTCGGCGCGCCGAAGCGGCTCCCCAAGCGCAAGCAGAAGGGCAAGCAGGGGAAGAAGAACCGCAACCGGCAGGCCGGTCCCACGCCGCCGAAGATGCGTGGCGGCTTCCCCGGGATGCCCGGCATGCCCGCGGGCATGGACCTGTCGAACATGCCCAAGGGGCTCGATCAGCTGCCGCCCGGGCTGGAGGGAATCGACATGGCGGCCCTCGAGGAGCAGCTCCGCAAGAAGCGGTAGCCGGGCTACAGTGCCGGAATGAGCAGTCTGCACTTCTCCGGCGCCGTCCTCCCGGGCGGCGACGGCGAGTTCTGGGTGTCCGACGGTGCCGTGCACCTGACGGATCCGGGCGGTCCCGCCGCCGAGTTGAGCGGCTTCGCCGTGCCCGGCTACGTCGACGCGCACTGCCACGTGGGCATCGTCGAGGAGGGGGAGCCGGACCTCGTTCGCGGCCGGGCGCTGGCGCTGGAGGACGTCGCCGTCGGCGTCACCGTGATCCGCGAGCCCGGTTCCGACCTCGACACGTCGCCGCTGGACGGGCAGCCGGGGCTGCCGCGGTTCGTGCGCATGGGCCGGCACATCGCGCTGGTGAAGCGGTACACCCGCGGGCTCGGGGAGCAGCTCGAGGACCCGTCGCAGCTCGTCGACGCGGTGCGCCGACGAGCCGCCGAGGGACACCCGTGGATCAAGCTGGTGGGCGACTGGATCGACCGGTCCGTCGGCGACCTCGCGCCGCTGTGGCCCGACGACGTACTCGCCGAGGCCGTCGCCGTGGCCCACGACGCGGGCGCCCGAGTCACCGCGCACGTCTTCGGCGAGGACGCCCTGCCGGGGCTGCTCGCCGCCGGCGTCGACGCGATCGAGCACGGTTCCGGACTCACCGCCGACACCATCGAGACCATGGTGGAGAAGGGGATCGGACTGGTGCCCACCATGATCCAGATCGAGAACTTCCCCTCCATCGCCGCGCCCGCGCAGGAGAAGTTCCCGACGTACCACCGGCACATGATGGCGCTGCACGACCGCCGCAAGGCCACCTTCCGCGCCGCGTGGGAGGCCGGGGTCGCCATGTACGCGGGCACCGACGCCGGTGGCTTCAACGTGCACGGCGCCCTGCCCCGCGAGATCGCGGCGCTCGCCGCCGTCATGCCGCCCGAGGAGGCCGTCGCCGCCGCGTCCTGGCGGGCGCGGCAGTGGCTCGGCTTCGCGGGGATCGACGACGGCGCCCCCGCCGACCTGGTGATCTACGACGAGGACCCGCGCGTCGCCCTCGCCCACGGCGCGCTGCCGGCACCGTCGGCCGTGGTGGTCCGGGGCGAGCTCGCCGACCTGCCCCGGTGACTCCCCGCGCTACGCGTGCGCGCGGAGCGCGGCGATGACCCACTCGGCCACCGGCACCATCGCCGGACGCTGCGGCCAGCCGTTCAGCACGCCCAGCAGCGTCCAGTAGCGCTCGACCCGTGCATCGGTGAAGGTGACCATCTGCTCCGCCATCGCGGCCCGGTCCGTGCCCGCGGGGAGCAGCGTCGCCAGGAGCGCGGCGGCCTCCGCCGACTCGGGCGGGGTCCCGGCGTCGACGGCCGCGCGGGCCGCGTCCAGATCCACCATCACCGGTGGTTCGGTCGCCGCCGCGCCGGTCACCGCCATCTCCCGTGCCCGAGCCCGGAAGTCCTCGTCAGCGACGAGCGCCGCGAGCTCGATCCACGCGTCCACCTGGGCGGGCGTCGGATCGTCCGGCAGTTCGGCGGGCATCGACCGCATCCCGTTCGCGATGTGCGCGCCCGGCGCGTCCGGGGCGATCCCGGCGAAGGCCTCGTCGACGAACTCGTCGATGATCCGCTGGCGCTCCGCCGCGGACAGGGTGGCCATCTCGTGCATGATTCTCAACTCCTCGGTCGTGCTGTTCCTGGCCGCGACCGACCGCAGCACCGCCCGGCGGATCCGCAGTGTGCGGATCTCGGAGTCGAGGGCCTTCGCGTGCGCGTCGGCCACCGCGGCGAGGCTGGTCGTCTCCGCCAGGACGGCTCGCACCGTCCGCACGTCGAGGCCCAGCGTCCGCAGGGTCCGCACCAGCTCGAGCCGGGCCACCGCCTCCGCGTCGTACAGCCGGTACCCGGCCGCACTGCGGACGGACGGGACGAGGCCCTCGTCGGACCAGAACCGGATCGTCTTCACGGAGGCGCCGGTCCGGGCCGCGACGTCGCCGATGGAGAACAGTGCGCTGTCGTCGGTCACGGGATCAGCCTGCGGTCTCCAGTGAGGGGAGAGTCAAGAGGTCGTGGTGCGGGCGATCCCGGCGAGGCTCCGCCCGGCGGTCTCCTGGGACGCCGGAGCCGGGCGCTTCCGCTTCGCCGGCCGGGGCCTGCCCACCCACCACTGCGCCTTCGGTGCCCGGCTCAGCAGCTCGACGATGCCGAGCGTGATCGCGATCGTCAGGGCGTAGGCCACGGCGGTGCCGAACGGCGATGGGAGCACCGTCGTCAGCCAGGGCTCGCCGTCGCCGGTACGGGGGAGCAGCAGTGTGGACAGAACCATGACGTGCACGAGGAACACGCCGAACGAGCGCTTCGCGCCGTACGAGGCGAAGCGGGTGAGCCGCGGCAGCCGGTGCCGGTTGCGCGCCAGCAACAGGCCGACGGTGTACACCGCGGCGACCAGCACGACGTAGAGCACGAAGTTCGCCGGCTGGAAGACCGCGGACGCGACGATCGGTGCCGTCTCGTCGTCGAGGCGGACCCGGTACAGCACCTGCGCGCCGAGCGCGGTCAGCGCGGCCGCCGCGAAGACCAGGGGCGCGTGCCGCACCAGCACGGCCTCGATCCGCTCGCGATGGAACGCCGCGATCACCCCCAGCAGGATGAAGAACTGGTACGGCACGAACGTCGCGTACAGGTGCCAGAAGTTCTCGCCCCACCAGCCGGTCGTCGGGTTCCAGTAGGTGGCCGCGACGTAGATGCCCACCTGCAGGACCGCGCTCACCGCGAGGATCGGCCCGTGGAATCGCCGGGTCCGCTCGGCGAAGGCGAAGATCAGCGGGAACAACAGGTAGATCTGCAGCGTCACGAAGATGAAGTAGAGCTGGTAGCCGTTGGTACCGCCCCACTTGAGGCTGTTCCAGAAGTCGCCGAGCTGGTGGGGGATCTGGCCGCCGTTGCCGCCGACCACCATGTCGTAGGCCCAGTAGGCGAACGCCCACAGCACGAACGGGGTGATCACGAGAGTGAGGCGCTTGCGCCAGAACTGCACCGGGCTCAGCCGCGCGCCGCGCTCGACGATGCCGTACGCGAGCACCAGGCCCGTCAGCGCGAAGAAGGCGTTGCGGGTGAAGTGCAGGTTCATCGCGATCGCGTTGGTGACGGTGCCGTTGACCTCGTCGTTGGTGTTGGTCAGCGTGTGGATGAAGACCACGAGCAGGAAGGTGATCGTGCGGACGAAGTCCAGCTGGTAGAGGTAGCCGCCGCGAGCCGGGGCGGCCGTGGCGCGGCCGGTGGCGACCGGGGACGCCGTGGGTCGTTCCAAGTGCGTGGCCATGAGCTGAGTCTGCGGTCCGTTCCTGCGGGGGTGCTGAACGCGGCCTGGCAGAGGTCTACACCGGGCTGACGGTGCAGCGCGCAGGCTACGACGGGGTTGAGTTTACCCGCCGGTAACCATTGCTTTCGCAACATCGGCGCTGAAGTGGCGCGTGTCACGCGATCGCGACCGTCTCCACCTCGAGCTTAGCGGTAGGCCCCGCCCGCGGCCCGAACCCGCGTGTCGCGGGGCCGCGTGCTCGCGGCGGTCGTGTCCGCGACAGTCGCCGCCGTGGTGGCCCGCGCCGGTCAGTAGTGGAAGCCCGCGCCGGTCAGTAGTGGAAGACGGTGCGCCGCTCGCGCGGACCGTCGGACCGGGACAGCCGGTCGAGCACGGCGGCGAGGTCGTCGCGCAGCTTGCCCGCCAGATCGCCCGAGAAGCCCTCCCGCACCACGATGCGCAACACCGTGACGTTCTCCGCGTCGGCGGGCATCGTGTACGCCGGTACCTGCCAGCCGTGGGCGCGCAGTTCATGGGAGACGTCGAACGCGGTGAAGGGCGCGCCGTCGTCGACCGTGAGTGTCACCACCGGCAGCGCCGAACCGTCCGTGACCACGTGCAGGTGCGGCAGGGCGGCGAGTCGCCCGGCCAGCCAGGTCGCGGTGCCGCGCAGGGCGCGCATGATCCTGGTGTAGCCGTCGCGGCCCAGGCGGATGAAGTTGTAGTACTGGCCGATGATCTGTGCGCCGGGCCGGGAGAAGTTGAGGGTGAAGGTCGGCATGTCGCCGCCGAGGTAGTTCACCCGGAAGACCAGATCGTCGTCGAGCGCCGCCCGGTCGCGGAAGACCACGAACCCGATGCCGGGGTAGGTGAGGCCGAACTTGTGGCCCGAGGCGTTGATCGACGCGACCCGCGGCAGCCGGAAGTCCCAGACCAGATCGGGGTCGAGGAAGGGCGCGACGAAGCCGCCGCTCGCCGCGTCGACGTGGACCGGCACGTCCGGCCCGCCCTGCGCGGCGAGGTCGTCGAGCGCCGCGCAGACGCCCGCCACGTCCTCGTACTCGCCGGTGAACGTGGTGCCGAGGATCGTGACCGCGCCGATCGTGTTCTCGTCGACGGCCGCCCGCACCTGCTCGGGCGTGATCACGTAGCGCCCGGGCTCGATCGGGAGATACACGGGGTCCACCTCGAAGTACCGGCAGAACTTCTCCCACACGACCTGGACGTTCGACCCCAGCACCAGTTTCGGCCGGGACGCGTCCAGGCCCCGCGCCTCGCGCGCCTTCCGCCAGCGCCACTTGAGTGCGAGGCCGGCCAGCATGACCGCCTCCGAGGAGCCGATCGTCGAGGTGCCGGTCGCGGAGGCCGGGTCGGCGGGGTCCAGGCCCGGGGCGTGGAAGAGATCGGCCACGATCGCCACGGTCCGTGCGTCGATCGCGGACGTCGCCGGGTACTCGTCGTGGTCGATGGCGTTCTTGTCGAAGGACTCGGACATCAGCGCCTGGCCCTGCGGCTCCATCCAGGTGGTCACGAACGTCGCCAGATTCATTCGCGATTGGCCGTCGAGCATCAACTCGTCGTGGATGAAGCGGTACGCCTCCGACGGAGTGGTCTCTCCGTCCGCCAACCGGGCGCGGGGGAGAGGATCGGTGCCCAGCCGGCCGGCGTAGGCGGGGATGAGGACGGCGTCGTCGTCGAGCGGATTCATGCCCATGGCCGAACGCTACCGCCGCGCGCGGGGTGCGGCAGGTCGAGCGGCCGGCCGCCGCCGCGAAGTCGCCGTCACGCGATTTCGTGCCGCCCGTGCGACGTGGCAGAATGGATCGCTGCTGACCGGCAGCGGCTGAGATACCGCCCGGCGGTCACGCAACCAGACGGCAAAACCGGGTGCGTTCATCCTGACGCATCGCTGAATTGCACACGTGACTACGAACGAAGGAACCAACGGCACATGGCTGTCAAGATCAAGCTCACGCGGCTCGGCAAGATCCGCAACCCGCAGTACCGGGTCGTCATCGCCGACTCGCGCACCCGCCGCAACGGCCGCGCGATCGAGTCGATCGGCAAGTACCACCCCAAGGAGGAGCCGTCGCTCATCCAGATCGACTCCGAGCGCGTGCAGTACTGGCTCGGCGTCGGCGCGCAGCCGACCGAGCCCGTTCTCGCTCTCCTGAAGATCACCGGTGACTGGCAGAAGTTCAAGGGCCTCCCCGGCGCCGAGGGCACCCTGAAGACCGCCGCCGAGAAGCCGTCCAAGCTGGACCTCTTCAACGCCGCCCTGGCCGAGGCCGACAAGGAGCCCGCCGCGGCCGCCACCACGCCCAAGAAGAAGGCGGAGAAGAAGGCCGACGAGGCTCCCGCCGAGGCTGCGGAGGCTCCCGCCGAGGCTCCGGCCGAGGGCGAGTAAATGAGCGCCGTCGTCGCCGACGCCGTCGAGCACCTCGTGCGCGGCATCGTGTCGAACCCGGACGACGTCCGCGTCGACCTCATCACCGGCCGGCGCGGCCGGGTGATCGAGGTCCACGTGAACCCGGACGACCTGGGCAAGGTCATCGGCCGCAGCGGCCGGACCGCCACCGCCCTGCGCACCCTCGTCACCGGCATCGGCGGCAAGGGCATCCGGATCGACGTCGTCGACACCGATCGGGTCCGCTGACCCGATGGAGCTCGTGATCGGCCGTGTCGTCAAGTCGCACGGCATCCGCGGCGAGATCGTCGTGGAGGTGCGCACCGATTCACCCGAGCTCCGCTTCGCGGACGGCGCCGTCCTCACCGGACGGCGCCCCCGCGAGAAGCGCACCGAGACGTACACCGTGGCAGCCTCCCGGGACCATTCCGGGAGGCTGCTGGTGCGTCTGGCGGGTGTGAACGACCGCACCGCCGCGGATGCGTTGCGCGGCATGCTCTTCGTCATCGACTCGGCGGACGTCGAACCGAGCGACGACCCCGACGAGTTCTACGACCACGAACTCGAGGGCCTCGCGGTCCGCACCATCGACGGGCAGGAGGTGGGCACGATCGCCGAGGTCCTGCACCTGCCCGGCGGGGAACTGCTGTCGGTGAAGGCGCCCGACGGTCGCGAGATCCTGGTCCCCTTCGTCGCCGCGATCGTCCCCACCGTCGATGTGGCCGGGGGCTTCGTCGTCCTCGATCCGCCCGAGGGCCTGCTGGACCCGGAGTAGGCGAGCCATGCGGATCGACGTCGTCACCATCTTCCCCGAGTACCTCGCGCCGCTGCACCAGGCGCTGCTCGGCAAGGCCGTCGACAAGGGGCTCCTCGAGTTCGGGGTGCACGACCTGCGCGACTGGACCCACGACGTGCACAAGGCCGTCGACGACTCGCCCTACGGCGGCGGGCCGGGCATGGTCATGAAGCCCACCGTCTGGGGGCCGGCGCTGGACGACGTCTGCCCCGACGACGCCCTTCTGGTCGTGCCGACCCCGGCCGGCGTGCCGTTCACGCAGTCCATGGCGCACGAGTGGGCGCGCGAGGAGCACATCGTGTTCGCCTGCGGCCGCTACGAGGGCATCGATCAGCGTGTCTTCGACGACGCCGCCCGCCGCGTCCGGGTGGCCGAGGTGTCGATCGGCGACTACGTCCTGATCGGCGGCGAGGCCGCCGTCCTCGTGATGGTCGAGGCCTTCGCGCGCCTCATCCCCGGTGTCCTGGGGAACAGGCTCAGCCACCACGACGACTCCTTCTCCGACGGCGCCGAGGGCCTTCTCGAGGGCCCGTCGTACACGCGTCCCGAGACCTGGCGGGACCTGACCGTGCCGCCGGTCCTGCTCTCGGGGGACCACGCCCGGGTCGCGCAGTGGCGCCGCGAGCAATCCCTCGCGCGGACCGCGGAACGCCGCCCCGACCTGCTGCGCACCGAGCGCGCCGAGTAGCTGCGCGGTTCCGCGCCACGCCGCCTGTCCCGGCGCCGATCACCACCGCGACCGGATCGTCGATCGGTATGGTCAACCCGGGGAACGGTGCCGATGTGATCGCACCGTCCACGACGAGGCGATCGGCGCCCGAGAGGAGGACGAGTGGCTCGGACACCGGAACCGCACCCGGCGCCCGCCGCGGCAGTGCGGACGCGCGTGGCCGTCTCCGCGGGGGCGGCGGTGTTCGTGGCCGCCGCCTGCACGGCGTGGGTGGCTCTCCGGTTCACGGACTCGACCACGGCCCGGCCCGCGGTCGTCGTCCTCGCGACCGCGCTCCTCGCCTGCCTGCTCGCCGCGGCGACCGCGTGGATCGCCGCCGACCGCGTGCTCCGGCGGGTCGGCGCGCTCGAGCAGCGGTACCGCTCGCTCATCGACGGCGATCCGCGGCTCCGCGTCACCGACCCCGGCGGCGACGACGAGATCTCGCGGCTCGCGCGCACACTCAACGACGCGCTCGACGGACGCCAGCGCGCCGCCGAGCGCCGCCTCGACTTCGTCGGCGATGCCGCGGACGCCCTGCGCGGGCCGCTCGCCGGGGTCCGTGCCGACCTGGTGGCAGCGGCACGTCCCGGCGGGCCCGATCCGGCGCACGCCGTCCAGCGCGCGCTCGTCGCCGTGGACCGGTTGCAGGCGACCGCCGCCGACGTGCTGCTCCTGGCCCGCCTCCGCGCGGGCGAACGCCCGCGCCGCGAGATCCTCCCGTGGTTCGAGGTGATGGCCGACGTCCGGGTCCCGGGCTCGGTCGGCTTCACCGTCGAGGGCGACCTCGCGACCCTGGTCCTGGGGGCCCGCACCCACCTCACCGTCCTGATGCAGTACCTCGTCGACGAGGCCGCACGGCACGCGGAAACGGCGGTCGCGCTACGGATCGCCACGTTCGACGACGCCGTCGTGCTCCGTGTGGACGACGACGGGCCGCCCATCCCGAGCGCCGAGCGGGAACGGGCCTTCACCCCCTTCGCCGACCCCGATCGCCCGCCGGGCGACGGCACGGGGCTCGCCCTCGTCATCGTCGACGAGATCGTGCGCGCACACGGAGGGTCCGTCCGGATCGAGGACTCGCCGCGGGGCGGATCGCGGCTGCGGGTGGAGCTGCCCGCCGTGCTCGCGGGTGCGCTGCCGGAGTGGGAGGCCGCGCCGCCGGCGCGGTGATTGCCGCGGAACCCGCTCCGCGGACGCGGCGCACCCGGCATGATGGAGGCGAGCGGGCGTGGGGGCGCCCGCGGATTCGGGGGAGTCATGGCCGAGATCAGTGGTGCCGCGGCGCTGCTCGCGGAGGTCGAACGTCGCGAGGCCGAGCTCGCTCGGCTCGACGAGGAGTTCCGCACCGCCCGCGTGACCGCCAGGTCGCAGGACCGCACCGTCGCGGTGACCGTCGATGTGCGCGGGCACGTCGTGGACGTGGACCTCGCACCGGGAGCGCCGCGCGCACACCCGCCGGAACGACTGGGCCCCTTGATCGCCGAGCTCGCTGCGCGGGCCGCCGCGTCCCTGCGCGAGCACTACGAGCGGCGCGCCGAGCTGAGCCGGGTGCCGCGATGATCTTCGAACTCGACCCCGATGCCTGGGAGCAGCAGGCACGCACCGTCGAGGCCCTCGCGGACGCCCTGCCCGCCCCGCAACCCCTGCCGCTGCCGCACGACCGCTATGCGCGGGCCCTCGGCGCGGTGCCCGAGCACTCCGACGACGCCGCGCGGGAATGGCACGCCGCGGCCGTCGCGGAGCTCCGCGCGCTCGCCGCCCGCATCCGGGAGAACGCCCGGTGCGCCGCGGGAACGGACCGCGCCGCGGCGGAGCGCATCGAGGCCGTCCGGTGACCGCGCCGGCGTTCTGGCCCGAGGAGCCCGGGCCCTACACCCCGGCGGCCGAGGCGTACCTCGCGGCGCACGACGCGGCCCGCCGGATCGCGGCCGCTCTGGGGGTCGCCCCGCCGGCGGGCGCGCTCACCACCGCGGCCGCGGTGGACGCCGCGCGCGCGGACTTCCACGCCGGGTACGCGCAGCTCGTCGACGACACCCGGGCCCGCATGACCGACGTGGCCGCGCGCACCGCCCTCGCCCGGCTCGAAGCACGGGGCCGCAACGCACCCGGCGACCCGGGGGCCGAGGAGGCCGCCGACCTCGCGGACGAGCGCGGTCGCGCCGAGACCGAGGACGCCGCGGAGGAGGCCGGCCGGCGGTCCGCCGACCTCGCGGCCGGGCACGGCGCAGCGATCGGCTCCTTCGCGCCGGTCGCGGCGATGGGCATGCTCGGCCGCTCCTTCGGGACCGGCGGCGCCCACCACGCGGCGCACTACGCGGTGCCGCACTCCGCGCCGGCCGACCTCGATCTGCGCCTGCGAGAGGTGTGCGCGGCGGTCAGCGGACCCGCGCGGGACTGGGTGCGGATGGCGGTCGCCGAGGTGAGCGACGAGGCCGGGAGACCATGGCGCCTGATCGGCACCACCGAGCTCGACGGCTACCTGCGGCCCGGGCTGATCCTGCGCGACGGCGAACTCGCGGCCGGCAACGAGGCCTGGCCCGAGCTGTCCATCGCGACCTTCTGCGCGGCACACGGATTCGCGCCCGGCCCGGTGGTCGGGGCCCTCGAGCCACCTCCCGACGTGTGCGAGTACCTGCGCCACGAGGGATTCACGCCGACGTGGTCGCCCGACGCGTGGACCGCGGGATGGGAGGACGCCGATGCATCGCTCGGCTAGCCTCCCCGACCTCGCCGACGCCGTGGCCGCGGTACCCGCCGATCAACGCCACGCCGCGGGCGTCGCGCTGGTCGCCGGTGCGCTGGACCGCGCCGCCGACCCCGCGCTGGACGCCGCCGGCGCGGTACTGCTCGACGAGCGGCGCGCGCCCGGCTCGCGGCGCGGCGAGGCGGAGCGTCTGGCCGCGGCGGTCGACGGCCTGGACCGGCAGGCGTACGCCCGCCGCCGCGACGGCGACCACACCGGGTACGTCCTCGGCTTCCAATCCGCGCGGGCGATGGCGGCGCTGCACTTCCTCGTCCGGGACGGCGGCGGCGGATTGGCCGACGTCGCGTACGAGGCCGTCATGGTCTGCGGCGCCACGGAGCCGGTGATCGCCGAACTCGTCGGCGCCCGCCGGTAGGGTGGCCGGGTGAATTCGAGCGCGCCTGTGAAATCCGTGTCCGCCCGCATCGCCGAGGAGCTCTCGGTGGGGGAGAACCAGGTGGCTGCAGCGATCCAGCTCCTCGACGAGGGATCGACGGTGCCGTTCATCGCCCGGTACCGCAAGGAGGTCACCGGCAGCCTCGACGACGCGCAGCTCCGGCAGCTGGAGGAGCGCCTCGGCTACCTCCGGGAACTCGACGATCGCCGGGCCGCGGTGATCGCCTCGATCGAGGAGCAGGGGAAGCTGACGCCGGAGCTGCGCGCCGCGCTGCTCGCCGCCGACACCAAGGCGCGCGTCGAGGACATCTACCTGCCGTACAAGGTGAAGCGGCGCACCAAGGCGCAGATCGCGCGCGAGAACGGCCTGCAGCCGCTGGCCGATCGCCTGCTCGAGGACCCGACACTGGTACCCGAGGAGCTGGCCGCCGAGTACCTCGGGGAGAACGTCGCCGACGCGGCCGCGGCGCTCGAGGGCGCGCGGCACATCCTCGTCGAGCGGGCATCCGAGGACGCCGAACTGGTGGGAACCGTCCGCGAGAAGTTCTGGGCGGACTCCACCCTGCGCACCGGACTGCGTGAGGGCGCCGACCCGCAGAAGGCGCAGAAGTTCCGCGACTACTTCGAGTTCTCCGAGCCGCTCGACCAGATGCCGTCGCACCGCGTCCTGGCGGTGCTGCGCGGCGAGAAGGAGGAGGTTCTGTCGCTGCAGTTCGACGGTGGCGAGGACGCCGACTACGAAGCGATGGTCGCATCCACACTGGGCATCTCGAACCAGGGGCGCCCGGCGGACAAGTGGCTCGGCACCGTCGCCCGGTGGGCGTGGCGCACCAAGCTGATGGTGTCGGCCACCGTCGACGCCCGGACCCGGCTGCGGCAGCGCGCCGAGGACGACGCCGTGCAGGTCTTCGCGACCAACCTCAAGGACCTGCTCCTCGCTGCGCCGGCCGGCACCCGCCCGACCCTGGGCCTCGACCCGGGCTTCCGCAACGGCGTCAAGACCGCCGTCGTGGACGGCACCGGCAAGGTGCTCGACACGCTGATCATCTACCCGCACCAGCCGCAGAACCAGTGGGACAAGAGCAAGGCGCTGCTCGCGGCGCTGATCGCCCGGCACGACGTCGAACTCGTCGCCATCGGCAACGGCACCGCCTCGCGCGAGACCGACGCCCTGACCACCGAGCTGATCGCCGAGATCCGCAAGGCCGGCGGCAAGGTCCCCGCGAAGGCCGTCGTCAGCGAGGCCGGCGCCTCGATCTACTCCGCCTCGGAGTACGCCTCACAGGAACTGCCGGACATGGACGTCTCCCTCCGCGGCGCCGTCTCCATCGCCCGCCGCCTGCAGGACCCGCTGGCCGAGCTGGTGAAGATCGACCCGAAGTCGATCGGCGTGGGCCAGTACCAGCACGACGTCTCGCAGGCCAGCCTCGCGAAGTCGCTCGACGCCGTCGTCGAGGACGCCGTGAACGCCGTGGGCGTCGACCTCAACACCGCCTCGGCGCCGCTGCTCGCCCGGGTCTCCGGCGTCAGCGAGGGACTCGCGGCCGCGATCGTCGCGCACCGGGACGGCGCCGGTGCCTTCCGCAACCGCAAGGCTCTGCTGGACGTGCCGCGCCTCGGCCCCAAGGCGTTCGAGCAGTGCGCGGGCTTCCTCCGCATCCGCGGCGGCGACGATCCGCTCGACGCCTCGGGCGTGCATCCCGAGGCCTACCCCGTGGTGCGGAAGATCCTCGACCGTTCCGGACTGACCCTCACCGAGCTCATCGGCAACGGCCCCGCGCTCGCCAAGCTGCGTCCCGCCGACATCGCCGCCGAACTCGCCGACGAGCGGTTCGGCGTCCCGACGGTGACCGACATCCTCGCCGAGCTCGAGAAGCCCGGCCGCGACCCGCGCCCCGCCTTCGCGACGGCGACCTTCGCCGCGGGCGTGGAGAAGGTCGCCGACCTGCAGCCCGGCATGGTGCTGGAGGGCGTCGTCACCAACGTCGCCGCGTTCGGAGCCTTCGTCGACGTCGGCGTGCACCAGGACGGTCTGGTGCACGTCTCGGCCATGTCGGACCGGTACGTCTCCGATCCGCACGAGGTGGTCAAGTCCGGCCAGGTCGTCAAGGTCAAGGTGGTCGACGTGGACGTCGAGCGTCAGCGCATCGGCCTGTCGCTGCGATTGAACGACGACGCGGCCCCGAAGGAGCGCGGCGCGCGCGGCGGGGGAGCGCAGCGCGGCGGCGGCCAGCGCGGCGGCCCGCGGGGCGATGCGCGCGGCGGGCAGCCCGGCGGACAGCGCGGTCAGGGGCAGAACCGCGGCCAGGGGTCGCGCGGCGGCCAGAACCGGTCGTCGCGCGGCGGACAGGCGGCACCGTCGGGCTCGATGGCCGACGCGCTGCGCAAGGCCGGCTTCGGGAAGTAGTCCCGCGCACGCGGCGCGTGCGCGGCGAGCGATCCGCGCACACCACGCGACTGTGCGGACGCGCGGCGTGCGCACCGGCGCGCCGCGGCGCGGGAAGTCCTCCGCGGACGCGCGGCATGCGCGGGTGCCTGCATCGGCGGCGGCGTTCCGACCTGGGCCGACGGTGCGCGAGGCTAGGTTGGAGCCATGTCCACCTGGTTCGCGAACGACATCGTCGGAGGGGGACGGCTGCCGCTGTTCTCGTTCTGCGTCGGGCTGATCGTGGGCTTCATGGGGATCCGGATCAGCGTGCGGCTGATCCGCGCCAACGTGCGGTGGTGGTTCGGCAACGTCAAGCCCGGCGGCCTGCACCTGCACCACATGGTGTTCGGAGTGGTGCTGTGCCTGGGCTCGGCGATCGGCCTCATCGCGAACTTCGACAAGGCCACGCAGACGACGGCCGCGGTGCTCGCCGGTGTCTTCGGGCTGGGCGCGGCGCTGATCCTGGACGAGTTCGCGCTCATCCTCTACCTGCGGGACGTGTACTGGCAGGAGGAGGGCCGCGCGTCGGTCGACGCGGTGTTCGTGGCGATCGCCATGAGCGGCCTGCTGCTCCTCGGCCTGCGCCCCCTCGACCTGGTGGATTTCGCGGGTTTCCGGGACTCGCCCGAGCGGGCGGCGCAGATCGGGTTCGGCGTGATCAGCCTCGGTACCGCAGCGATCGTGCTGCTCAAGGGCAAGATCTGGACCGGGTTGATCGGGCTGTTCTTCTTCCCCCTGCTGCTGATCGGCGCGATCCGGTTGTCCCGCCCCGGCGCGCCGTGGGCCCGCTGGCGGTACGAGCGGGACTCGCGTCGGATGCTGCGCGCCCTGCGCCGCGAACGGCGGCTGCGGCGTCCGTTGATCCGGGCCAAGATCGCGGTGCAGGACCTCATGGCCGGCCGCCCGGACCTGCTACCGAACCTGCGGGAGGACACGGAGAAGGAGCTGGACCGCACCGTCGTGCCCGCGCCCGCGCCGCCACGGCGGCCCCGGTCGATGGCCCGGCGCCTGACGATTTCGAAAAACCGGCGGCGATCTGGCACAATCAACAGGTTGCCCGGGCTGCGTGCCTCCCGGGTGTATCCGGCTGCGGAGCGGCCGGCAGGACAGGAGTACGAACCGGTCGAACCCCCGCGGCAGTAGCCGCGACGGGCCGCCAGGGTCCTCTGCTCGCGAAGACATGTAAGAAACGGATGATCCAGCGATGAACACGCTCGACTTCATTGACCAGCAGTCCCTGCGCAGCGATGTGCCCGACTTCCGCCCCGGCGACACCCTTGACGTGCACGTCAAGGTCATCGAGGGCAGCAAGGAGCGCGTCCAGGTGTTCAAGGGCGTCGTGATCCGCCGCCAGGGCGGCGGCGTGCGCGAGACCTTCACCGTGCGCAAGGTGTCCTTCGGCGTCGGTGTGGAGCGCACCTTCCCCGTGCACTCCCCGAACATCGCCAAGATCGACGTCCTCACCCGCGGTGACGTGCGTCGCGCGAAGCTGTACTACCTGCGCGACCTGCGCGGTAAGGCCGCCAAGATCAAGGAGAAGCGCTGACACCAGCGCCGGTCCCCGTCCGCATGGACGAGACCGCTCCGCCTGCTCGGTAGGGTGTAACCCGTGCCCGAGCAGACGAACTCCCCGGAGACCCCCGAGCCCCGCGACCCCGCGTCGCCGGCCGGGGGTCCCGGCATTTCCGGGGCCGATGCCCCCACCGAGCCCGCCCGGAAGGGCGGCCGCCATGCCGCACCCGACCCGGCTCCGTCGGGCGAGGGAAGCGGCGCCTACGCCTCCGCGGACGGTCGCTCGGGGAAGCGCGCGAAGGCGAAGAAGGACAAGAAGACCAATTGGCCGCTCGAGATCGGCGCGATCGTCCTGGTGGCGCTGGTGCTCAGCTTCTGTCTGCAGACCTTCGTCGGCCGTCAGTGGTACGTGCCGTCCGAGTCGATGGAACCGACGCTGATCGGGTGTGAGGGCTGCACGGGGGACCGGATCGTCACCCAGAAGATCAGCTACTTCACCGGCGATCCGAAGCCCGGCGACGTCGTCGTCTTCCGCGCGCCGACGGAGTCCTGGGGTCTCGCCCCCGTGACGCCCGTGCGTTCGAGCAACACCGTGATCCGCGGACTCCAGGAGGCGTTGTCCTACGTCGGCCTGCAGCCGCCGAACGAGAACGACCTCGTCAAGCGCGTGATCGCGATCGGCGGGCAGACGATCCAGTGCCGTCCCGAGACGGGCGTGACCGTGAACGGCAAGAAGCTGGTCGAGCCGTACCTCGCCCCCGCCGCGAAGCAACTGGCCGAGCAGGACGGGTGCTGGGGCAAGCCGTTCGGGCCGATCACCGTGCCCGACGGCAATGTCTTCGCGATGGGCGACAACCGCACCATGTCGCGCGACTCGCGCTTCCACATCGGTGACGAATTGCAGGGCACGATCCCCAAGGCGGACATCCGCGGCAAGGTCGTCGCGGTCATCTACCCGTTCAGCCGCTGGCAGACGGTGGATTCGATCAACCCGCAGCAGGGCTAGGGGCGCATGCGCGACCGATGGCCCCCGCGGCCGGTGGTGCGGTCGTCGTCCGGGCTGAGCACGCTGGAGGCGGTGCTCGGCCGGGCGGGGCTCGGGCCGGTCGCGGGCATCGACGAGGCCGGGCGCGGCGCCTGCGCGGGCCCTATGACCGTGGCCGCCTGCATCCTGCCCGCGCGCATTCCCGCGTCGCTGGCCCGTCTGGACGACTCGAAGAAGCTCACCGAGAACGCCCGCGAGCAGCTGTACCCGAAGATCCTCGAACTCGCCGTGAGCTGGTCCGTCGTGTCGATCCCGGCGCCGGAGATCGACCGGATCGGCGTACACGTCGCGAACATCATGGGAATGCGGCGGGCCGTCGCGGGGCTGCAGGTCCGGCCGGGGTACGTGCTCATCGACGGTTTCACCGTGCCCGGCCTGGGGATCCCCTCCCTGCCGGTGATCGGGGGTGACGCCTCCGCGTCGTGCATCGCCGCGGCCAGCGTGCTGGCGAAGGTGACGCGCGACCGGGTGATGACGGAGCTGGACGACGACTTCCCCGGGTACGGCTTCGCGGTGCACAAGGGCTACTCGACGGCGGTGCACATGGCGGCCCTGGGGGAGCTGGGGCCGAGCAGCCAGCACCGGATGCGGTATCAGAACGTGCGCGCCGCGCTGGCCGCGTCGTCGGAGAAGACCGCGGCGGCGCGGTAATCTGGAGCGGTTACGACAGTGGACACCAGGTGAGGAGGACGACGTGAGCGCTGAGGATCTCGAGAAGTACGAGACCGCGATGGAGCTCTCCATGTACCGCGAGTACAAGGACGTGCTGAGCCAGTTCACGTACGTGGTGGAGACGGAGCGCCGGTTCTACCTCGCCAACGGGGTCGATCTGATCCCGCGCAACGCGGACGGCGAGGTCTACTTCGAGGTGCGGATGACCGACGCCTGGGTGTGGGACATGTACCGGCCGGCGCGCTTCCTCAAGCAGGCGCGCGTGGTCACGTTCAAGGACGTCAACATCGAGGAGCTCGACAAGCCGGAGCTGCGGCTCCCGGAGTGAGCTGACCGATCCCGCTGCAGGCACCGTTCCCCGTTGGGGACGGTGCCTGTTCCGGTTCCGCCTGTTCCGGTTCCGCCTGTTCCGGCTCGCACAGCGGGGGCGCCGGACGCGTCGAGGTGGCGGCGATCGCGGAGCGGTTCGGCCGACAGTGATCGTCGCCGAGAGCGGGTTATCCACAGCTTTGCGTACATAACGTTTTTTCTCCACAGGCAGCGCTCTCGCCGGCCGTGCGCGTGGTTTGCCGGCGGCACGATCGGCGCATGGGGAACAACGAGACGGGGCGCGCGGGTGAGGACGTGGTCTGCGACTTCCTGGCCGATCGCGGGTGGACGGTGCTGGCGCGGAACTGGCGGTACTCGGGCGGGGGCCTGCGCGGCGAGTTGGACGTGATCGCCCGCGCGCCCGACGGGATGCTGGCGATCGTCGAGGTGAAGACGCGCTCCGGGACCGCTTTCGGCACGGGCTTCGATGCGGTGACGCCGCGCAAGGTCGCCCAGCTACGGGCCCTCACCTCGCGCTGGCTGGCCGAGACCGAGGGCGCCTTCGCGCAGGTCCGGATCGATGTGGCGTCGGTCTTCACACCGCCCGGCGGGCCCGTCACGCTCGAGTACCGCGCCGGGGTGGCGTGATGTCCGCGTTGAGCAAGGTGCATTCGGTCGCCATCACGGGGGTCGACGGCGCGGTGGTCGAGATCGAGGGCTGCATCGGCCCGGGCCTCCCGGCGGTGCACCTCGTGGGACTGCCGGACACGGTGCTCAAGGAGTCCCGCGACCGGATCCGGGCGGCCATCGTCAACATCGGGATCCGGTTCCCCGACACCCGGGTCACCGTGGCGCTGTCGCCGGCCACGCTGCCGAAGGTGGGCTCGGTCTACGACCTGCCGCTGGCGGTGGCGATCCTCCTCGCCGCGGAGCGGGTGCCCGTCGGCAGGATCGACGGTGCCGTCCTGCTCGGCGAGCTCGCACTCGACGGGCGGGTCCGGGGCGTGCGCGGCGTGCTACCGGCGGTGCTCGCCGCCAAGGAGTCCGGCTTCGTGCGCGCCGTGGTGCCGCTCGCCAACATCGACGAGGCGGGTCTGGTGGACGGCATCGAGGTGCTCGGCGCCGCGCACCTGGCCGACGTTGTGGCGTGGCTCGCGGGGGAGGGGAGCCTGGCCGAGCCGGGGCCGCTCGTCGCCGAGGAGTGCGATCCCGCTGTGGCGGATCTCGCGGACGTGGTGGGACAGCCCGAAGCGAAGTACGCCCTGGAGGTCGCCGCCGCCGGGGCGCACCACATCATGATGACGGGTCCGCCGGGCATAGGGAAGACGATGCTGGCGTCGCGGCTGCCCGGCATCATGCCGGCGTTGGGGCGGCGCGAGGCCCTGGAAGTGAGCGCGATCCACTCGATCGCCGGGAACCTGCGGGCCGATCGGCCGCTCATCACCGTGCCGCCCTTCGTCGCGCCGCACCAGACCTCGTCCGTGAGCGCCCTCGTCGGTGGCGGCAGCGGCCTCGCCCGTCCCGGTGCGGTCTCCCTCGCACACCGCGGCGTGCTGTTCCTGGACGAGTGCGCCGAGATGGGGCCGCGCTCCCTCGAGGCTCTTCGGACGCCGTTGGAGGAGGGGCAGATCCGGCTCGCGCGGCGCGACGGCGTGGTCAAGTATCCGTCGCGGTTCCTTCTCGTCATGGCCGCGAACCCGTGCCCGTGCGCGCCGGCGCGGAACCAGGACTGCACCTGCACGGCGACGGTTCGTCGCCGCTACCTGGGCCGCCTCTCGGGGCCACTGCTGGATCGCGTGGACCTGTGGGTGCGGATGGAGCCGCCGGGGACCGGTGCGCTGCACGAGGACGGGGTGGCGGAGGAATCCAGCGCGACGGTCCGCGCCCGGGTACGGGCCGCGCGTGATGCCGCGGCCGCCCGCTGGGGCGCCGAGGGGTGGGTGACGAACTCCGAGGTACCCGGCGTGGTGCTGCGCCGCCGGTTCCGGCTCTCGGCGACAGCACTGCGCCCGCTGGAGCTGTACCTGCGGGCCGGGACGATCACGGCGCGTGGCGCCGATCGTTGCCTGCGCCTGTCGTGGACCCTCGCGGATCTGCTCGGTCTCGACAAGCCGGGCGAGGACGAAGTGGTGCAGGCCCTGCAGTTCCGGGACAAGGAGTGACGATGACCGACGACGTGAAGCGGGCGTGGGCCTACCTGAGCAGGGTCGCGGAGCCGCCGTGCGGCCCCCTCATCGCCCTCGTTGAGGAGGTCGGGCCGGTGGCCGCGGCCGAGATGGTGCGCCGGCAGGAGTTCGCCGACGGCTTCGAGGACGTCGCCGACGGCACCGTCGGGCGGGCTCTGGAGGATCGCGCCGAGGCCGACCTCGCCCATATCGAGCACCTCGGCGGCAGGCTCGTCACCCCGGACGACGAGGAGTGGCCCGAGCAGGCCCTGGGGCGGCTCGCCGGGCGCCTGCCGTCGGAGGACACCGAGCACGACGACGAGGTGCGCGAGCTGCGACCGGTCGCCTTGTGGGCGGTGGGAAGCGGGCGGCTCGACGAGCTGCTCGAACGGTCCGTGGCGATGGTGGGGACTCGCGCACCGTCGAGCTACGGCGAACGGGTGACCGATGACTTCGCCGGGGAACTCGCGGCGGAGGGTTTCACGATCGTCTCCGGAGGCGCGTACGGGATCGACGGTGTGGCCCATCGCGGCGCACTCGCCGCCGACGGTCCGACGATCGCGTTCGTCGCGGGCGGCCTGGACCGGCCCTACCCCGCCGGGCACGCCGGCCTGTTCCGGAGGATCGCCGAGACGGGTCTGGTGGTCTCCGAGTACCCGCCGGGCGGCGTGCCCGCGCGACACCGGTTCCTCAACCGCAACCGGATCGTGGGAACCGCGACGGGCGGCGTCGTGGTGGTGGAGGCCGGGTTCCGATCGGGCACGAAGAACACCGCCACCTGGGCGCGGCGTCGCGGCGTACCCGTGTGCGCGGTCCCCGGTCCGGTCACCGCGGCGACGTCGGTGACCTGCCATCAGCTGATCCGTGCGGGTGCCGTCCTGGTCACCCGGCCCGCCGAGGTGATCGAGGAGGTGGGGCGGATCGGTGAGCTCGCAGGCGAGCTCGAGGTGCCCGCGCGTCCCACCGACGGCCTCGACGGACCGGCACTGCGGGTGCACGGCGCGCTCCCGGCGAAGTCGGGGCTCCCCGTGTCGGAGATCGCGGTCGTCGCGGGCCTCCCGGCGCGGGCGGTGATGGGGCAGCTCGCCCTGCTCGAGTTGAAGGGCCTCGTGCGGCGCGACGGTGCGCTCTGGCGCCTGGACGGCGGATCGGCCGGGCCCACGACCGGACCCGCCGGGCCGATGACCGGACCCGCCGGGCCGAAGATCCGGTGAACTCCGCGGTCCAGGAATTTGCAACAGCCTCAACGGATCACGCGCCGTTTCGGGTGAAATGCCAGAAATGCGATCGGTTGTCGCAGGACTTGGGGGTGTTGACGAGAGAACCGCGCACGGAGTGCTTAGGGTTGGCCCCAGGGTGGCGGTGTCCAGTAACCGGCGTGGTCCCCAAGTCCTTCCCGTGGATGCCCTCCGCGCGTTCGGCGTGCTCGGGTATCGCTGATCGAGAGGTGAACCCCATGACCTCCCAACTCGCCATCGACTACGGGGCGGGGCTCTCCGACGCGTGGAGCTCCGTCGCGACCTTCGTCCCCAAACTGGCCGCCTTCCTGGTCATCCTCGTCATCGGCTGGATCGTCGCGAAGATCCTCTCCAAGGTGATCGCGAAGATCCTGTCCAAGGTCGGTTTCGACCGGCTGGCGGAGCGCAGCGGCCTGCAGGGCGTGCTCGCCAAGAGCGACTACGACGCGTCGACGCTGCTCGCCAAGGTCGTCTACTACGCGGTCCTGCTCATCACGCTGCAGCTCGCGATCGGCGTCTTCGGCCCGAATCCGATCGGTGACCTGCTCTCGCGGTTCGTGGCCTGGCTGCCCAAGTTGTTCGTCGCGATCCTCATCATCGTGATCGCCGCCGCCATCGCGAAGGCCGTGAAGGACATCGTCGGCGGAGCGCTCGGCAGCGCCTCGTACGGTCCGCTGCTC
Organism: Tsukamurella paurometabola; assembly: GCF_900631615.1. Taxonomy (NCBI): domain Bacteria; kingdom Bacillati; phylum Actinomycetota; class Actinomycetes; order Mycobacteriales; family Tsukamurellaceae; genus Tsukamurella; species Tsukamurella paurometabola. Next base: position 4,473,294 of record NZ_LR131273.1, on the reverse strand, counting down.
GCGACCATCGCCTCGCTGTTCATCTGGGGTGCGGGCATCATCGCCGCCCTCAATCAGATCGGTGTCGCCACGACCGTGACCACGCCGGTCCTCGTGGCCGTGCTCGCGACGATCGGCGGCGTGGTCGTCGTGGGCGTCGGCGGCGGGCTGGTCAAGCCCATGCAGCAGCGCTGGGACGGCTGGTTGAGCAAGGTGGAGGCCGAGATCCCCGCGCGTCGCGCCGAGCGTGAAGCAGCCGCGAAGGAGACCGCCCGGCACGGCCAGGCGCAGCGTCCGGCCGCGGCGGAGCAGCAGTCGGCGCAGGCTCCCGCCCAGGGGGCGGCGCAGGCCTCGGGCTACCAGCCGCCGCTCCCGCCGCAGGCACCCCTGTCGGCGCAGCACACCCAGGCCGTGCCGCAGGCGGCGCCGGGCACCGGGCAGCAGTTCGCCGCCCAGGGAGGGCAGCCGCCGACCGTCGGGCTGCCCGCGCAGCCGGCGGGGCAGCATCAGCCCGGCCAGCACCAGTACGGAGGCCGCGCGCCGCAGCACAGCGCCCCGAGCCACCCGCAGGGCTGGCAGCCCGCGGCCGACCCCTGGCACCGGCCCGCGCCCGAGGCTCCGTCCCGGCAGCAGGGAGACGCCGCGCAGCCGGGGCAGCACGCCGGGCATCCCGGCGCCGAGCCGCAGGGGTGGCAGCAGGGCTGGCAGCCCGGTCCCGACCCCGAACGCTGGCCCGGTACGGACCCGCAGGACCCGGGTCGCCCGGGCGGGCAGCAGCCGCCGCAGAACTGAACCGAACCGATGCCACCGGCCGGCCCGCGCACGCCGCGGACCGGCCGGTGCGGCATCTCCAGGGAGCTACGCCGGGCGGGGCGCCGCTTCCTCGGCATCGATCAGTTTCCCGCTCTTCATCAGCTCCGGATCGGTGCAGGACGCGAGGTCGAAGCAGCACGGGCGGCGCTTGCCGGAGCGCATCTTCGAGATGGTGACGTCCACGCGCTTGGCCCGGGTCGCGGGGTTCTTCGTGGCACCGATCCAGCGCACCCACTCCCATCGCGCCATCGGCGTGATGTCCGCCCACACGTCGGCGGTGTCGGGTGCGTCGTCGAGGGCGGACCGCAGGTCGTCGGGCACCGTCGGCTCCGGCCACTCCGTGACGGGGACGAGTTCCATCGAAACCTCGTCGCCGGCTTCCACCGGGGCGTCGTCCAGCGCGATCCAGTGCCCCTTGCGCCCGTCGGGCTCGACGACGGTGCGGAAGTCCGCGCCGGCGAGCGTCCCCGCCACCGCGACCTGTCCGCGCGACGGGAGTGCGGCGCTCGCGTCGGCCGGCAGGCGGACGAGGATGCGTGCGCCGAGCTGTTCGACGGTGGCGGTGAAGCGGACGGGGGCGGCGCTGCGGGCGGTCATGGTGCTCTCCTCGCGGTGATCCTCGGTGGTTCGTCATCGACAGTACGAGCGGCGGAGCGAACGGGCTTCTCGATTCGTGACCGATGTCGTGGACCGGGTTCCGGCGGCCCGCGATGATTCGGTGCACTCATGAGCGAAACCACTGGCGGACCGTCGAACCTGGTCACGGAAGCGGGCGCCTGCCGGAACCCGGCACTCGTCCCACCGATGTACTAACCAGTAGGTATCGTTCACGCAGCTGGGAGATCCCCGGTCCCGTCGAGTTGGAGAACAATAGCCGTGAAGATGAAGCGTTACGCGCTCGCCCTGGTCGTGCCCATCGCCCTCGCCTCGGGTGTCGCCGCGTGCGGCTCGAGCTCGAGCAGTGACGCCGTCACCATCGGCGTGACCGACGGTGCCCAGGCGTTCTGGGAGGTCTACAAGGGCCTCGCGAAGGACCAGGGCATCGACGTGGAGCTGAAGAACTTCAGCGACTACAAGCAGCCCAACGCCGCGCTCAACGACGGCGACCTGAACATCAACGAGTACCAGCACCTGCTGTACCTGGCCGACTACAACGCCAAGAACAACACCAAGCTGGTGCCGATCGGCGCGACCGCGATCTACCCGCTGCCGCTGTACTCGAAGAAGCACAAGTCGGTCGCCGACATCCCGCAGGGCGGCACCATCGTCGTCCCCGACGACCCGACCAACCTCTCCCGCGCGCTGCTCGTGCTGTACTCGGCCGGCCTGGTGAAGTTCAAGGTCGAGCAGAACCCGTTCGTCACGCCGGCCGACATCGACACCGCCGCGTCGAAGGTCACGGTGAAGACCGTGGACGCCAACCAGACCGCGCTGAGCCTCGACAGCGTCGACGGTGCCGTCGTCAACAACGACCCCGCCGAGAACGCCAAGCTCGGCAAGGACCTCATCATCGCGAAGGACGACCCGGCCAACCCCGCGTCCGAGCCGTACATCAACGCCTTCGTCGTCCGCGAGGCCGACAAGGACAACCCGAAGTACCTGCAGCTGGCGAAGCTGTACCAGGACCAGAAGGTCGTCGAGGCGCTGCGCAAGGACAAGGGCGACACCTTCATCCTCATCCAGAAGCCCGCGAACGAACTGCAGCAGATCACGGTGAAGCTGCAGGAGCAGGTCAAGGCACACGGCAAGTGAGTAGCGCGACCGACACCCGGGTGGCGATCGAGTTCCGCGACGCCACCCGGGACTTCGGCACGACCAAGGCGCTCGACGGCGTCAGCTTCGCGATCGAAGAAGGGTCCATCACCGGCGTGATCGGCCAGTCCGGCGCCGGCAAGTCCACACTGATCCGCACCATCAACGGCCTCGAGTCGACCACCTCCGGCGAGGTGCGCGTGCTCGACACCGTGGTCGGCACCCTGGGCGAACGGGACCTCCAGAAGCTGCGCGCCCAGGTGGGAATGATCTTCCAGCGGTTCAACCTCATGAACTCGCGGACCGTGGCCGGGAACGTCGGGTACCCGCTCACCCTCCGCGACATGTCGAAGGACGAGCGCCGGGCGCGCGTCGCGGAACTGCTCGACTTCGTCGGCATCGGCGACAAGGCGAAGCAGTACCCGAACAAGCTGTCCGGCGGCCAGAGTCAACGCGTCGGCATCGCCCGCGCGCTGGCCCGGAACCCGAAGATCCTGCTCGCCGACGAGGCCACCAGCGCCCTCGACCCGGGCACCACCAGCGAGGTCCTCGACCTGCTGCTGCGGGTCAACCGCGAGTTCGGGACGACGATCGTCGTCATCACCCACGAGATGGACGTCATCCGGCGGATCTGCGACACGGTCGCGGTCCTCGACCACGGCAAGCTCGTCGACTACGGGCCGGTGTACGACGTCTTCGCCGCACCCACCTCACCCGCGACCACGTCGCTCATCCACGCGGCCGTCGGCGACGACGTCACCCCGGAGACCCTGCAGCGCCTGCACACGGCCCGGCCCGGCACCGTCGTCACCGTCGACGTGCGGGACGAGCCCGACGCCCTCGACGCGGCGGAGGTCTTCGCCGCGCACGGCACCGGCGCCCGCGTCCTGTACGGCGGCGTCGCCGAGGTCGGCGGCCGGCCGTTCGGCTCGCTGACCTACTCGGTGACGGGCGATGCGGCCGCGGTCGCGGCGGCGGTCGCCCAACTCGGATCCCTCGCGCACGTCAAGGACCCGCAGACCGGCGAGGAGATCGCCCGATGACCCACCCGACCTTCCTGGACGACGTCTTCCCGCCCGGCACCCAGGACGTCTTCGTCGACGCGATCGGCGAGACGGTCCGCCTCGTGGGCATCACGATGATCGTCGGCGGGCTGCTCGGGCTCGTCTACGGCACCCTGCTCTACGCCACCCGGCCGGGCAACCTGCTCGCGAACCGGGCAGTGTTCTCCGTGCTCAACGTGCTGGTCAACATCATCCGGCCCATCCCGTTCATCATCTTCATCACGGCGATCGCACCGATCACCAAGGAGGTGATCGGCACCCGGATCGGGGTGGAGGCGGCGGCCTTCGCGATGACGGTGATGGCGACCTTCGTGATCGGTCGCGTCGTCGAGCAGAACCTGGTGACGGTCGATCCCGGCGTGGTCGAGGCGGCGCGGTCGATGGGGGCGAGCAAGGTCCGCACACTCGCCACCGTCGTGATCCCGGAGGGCCTCGCGCCCCTGACGCTCGGCTACACGTTCATGTTCGTCGCGGTCGTCGACATGTCGGCCATGGCCGGCTACGTCGGCGGCGGCGGCCTGGGCGACTTCGCCCGCCAGTACGGCTACCAGCAGAACAACTGGCAGCTGACGCTGGTCGTGATCGTCGTGCTGATCATCGTGGTGCAGATCGCGCAGTTCTTCGGCAACTGGCTCAGCCGCCGGTTGCAGCACCGTGACTGAGACCGGCACGGCCGCGTCGCCCGCGACGGGACCGGACCGGCGCACCCAGATCCTCACCGGGTCGGTGGGGCACCTCGTCGAGTACTTCGACTGGAGTGCCTACTCCTTCCTCGCGATCTACTTCTCGCGCCAGTTCTTCCCGGGCGACGCCGAGTCGGTGGTACCGCTGCTCGCGACGTTCACGGTGTTCGCCGTCGGCTTCCTCGCCCGGCCGGTCGGCGGCGTGCTCATGGGCCGGATGGCCGACCGGTACGGGCGTCGCCCGACGCTCGCCGTCGGCGTGGCGATGATGGGGCTCGGCAGCCTTCTCATCGGCGTCGCGCCGACGTACGCGCAGGTGGGCGTCCTCGCCCCGGTGATCCTGGTGGTCGCGCGGCTGATCCAGGGGCTGTCGACCGGCGGCGAGCTGTCCACCGCGACGGCCTTCCTCGTCGAATCGGCGCCGGCGGACCGTCGGGGCGCGTACGGGAGCATCGTCAACGTGGGCTCCAGCCTCGGCAAGGTGCTGTGCCTCCTGGCGATCACGGTGCTGGTGGGGGCCGTGGGCGCGGACGCGATGGCCGACTGGGCCTGGCGCGTCCCGTTCCTCGCCGGCGCGGTCCTGGCGGTCGTCGCCTGGTGGATCCGCCGCAGCGCCGCGGAGACCCTGCCCACCGGCGGGGCGCCCGTGGCGGCGAACCCGTACCGCGAGCTCCTCCGCGATCACCGCGCCGACGTCGCGCGCGCCTTCGTGCTCGCCTCGACCACCGCCGCGGTCTTCTACGCCTGGAGCACGTTCGTGCCCACCTGGGCGATCCTCACCGAGGGCCTGGACAAGCAGAGCGCCGTGACCATCTCCGCGATCGCCTTCGTCGGGTACGGGCTCGTGCAGATCCCGCTGGGCCTGCTCTCGGACCGCATCGGCCGCAAGCCGATGATGTACGCCTTCCTGGTGACCGGCGCCGTGGCCACGGTCCCGCTGTTCCTCGCCCTCTCCGACGACTTCCTCACGGTGCTCGCCGTGCAGTGCGCCGGCATGGGGATCACCGCCCTCATGATGGCGAGCCTCGGCACCGCCCTCGCCGAGATGTTCCCGGCACGGATCCGCGTACTCGCCACCGGTTCGGCCTTCGCCCTCGCGACCGCGACCTTCGGTGGGACCATCCCCGCGATCGGCACCGCGCTGCACGAGCGCGGCCTCGACCTCGCGTTCCCGATCTACCTGGTGGTGCTGCACCTCGTCGCGCTGCCGGTGGTCCTCCGCTGCCGCGAGACCGCGCACACCCCGCTTCCGGATTGAACACCGTTTCTGTTCCTCGCGACCTGCGGCTTTCCGGTCCGAAACGATGTTCAATTCGGGGCTAGGGTGGAGGCATGAGCGAGGCGCTGGCGGAGTACGAGACGTACCTGCGGCTCGAGCGCGGCCGCAGCGAGCACACGGTGCGCGCGTACCTCACCGATCTGCGGGCGCTGCTCGCGTTCGCGGAGGAGCGGGGTGTCGCCGCGGACCGCCTGGACCTGGCGACGCTGCGGGCCTGGCTGGGGGAGCGCGCCGCATCGGGCGCCGCGCGGACCACCCTCGCGCGGCAGGCCTCCGCCGCCCGCGCCTACACCGCGTGGGCCGCGCGCCGCGGCGACCTGGACGCCGATCCCGGCGTGCGGCTCAAGGCGCCGCGCGCGCACCGCACCCTTCCCGCGGTCCTCTCGTCCGACGATGCCGGGCAGGCCCTGCGCAACGCCGCCTCCGGTGCGGCGGAGGGCGATCCGATCGCGGTGCGCGACCTCGCGATCGCCGAACTCCTCTACGCCACCGGGATCCGCGTGAGCGAACTGTGCGGCCTCGACCTGGGGTCCGTCGACCACGGCCGGCGCGTGCTCACCGTGATCGGCAAGGGGAACAAGGAGCGGACGGTACCGTTCGGCGCGCCCGCCGCCGCGGCCCTGCGGCGCTGGCTCGACGAGGCCCGGCCCGCGCTGGTGACCGAGCGTTCCGGCCACGCCCTCTTCCTCGGGGCGCGCGGGGGCCGGCTCGACCCGCGGCAGGCGCGGACCGTCGTGCACCAGGTCACCGGGTCGGTGCCGGGCGGGCGCGAGGTGGCGCCGCACGGCCTCCGGCACACCGCCGCCACCCATCTGCTCGACGGTGGCGCGGACCTGCGCGTCGTGCAGGAGCTCCTCGGGCACTCGTCGCTGGCGACGACGCAGCTCTACACGCACGTCTCGGTCGCGCGGCTGCGGGCCGCGCACGAGCAGGCGCACCCCCGCGCGTGAGCCCTAGTCGCGCCAGTTGCGCTCGAAGGGCAGGCGCCAGGCGTTCGGGGCGATGAGCTGGTGGATCGAGTTCGGGCCCCACGAACCCGGCTCGTACGAGCGGACCGGCGGCGGATCGTCGAGCAGCGGGATCGACCGCTCCCACAGCGATTCGATGCCCTCGGCGGTGGTGAACAGCGTGTGGTCGCCGTTGATCGCGTCGAGGATCAGGCGCTCGTAGGCCTCCAGCACGTCGTCGGCCTGCTCGGTGTCCTCGGTGGAGAACTGCATCGACAGCTTCGACAGCCGCATGCCCGGGCCGGGCCGCTTGCCGTAGAAGGAGAGTGAGACCTTGGACTCGTCGGCGAGGTCGAAGGTGAGGTGGTCGGGCCCCTGCTGGCCGATGCCCGACCCGGCCGGGAACATCGACTTCGGCGCCTCCTTGAAGGCGATCGAGATGATCCGCATGCCCTGCGCCATCTTCTTGCCCGTGCGCAGGTAGAAGGGCACGCCGGCCCAGCGCCAGTTGTCGATGCGCGCCTTGAGCGCGATGAAGGTCTCCGTGTCGGACTCGGGGTCGACGCCCTTCTCCTGGCGGTACCCCGCGTACTGGCCGCGGATCACGTCCTCGGGGCGGATCGGCTCCAGCGACCGGAAGACCTTGTTCTTCTCCTCGGAGATCGCCCGCGGCTCCAGCGCCGTCGGCGGCTCCATCGCGACGAAGGCCATCACCTGGAACAGGTGCGTGACCACCATGTCCTTGTACGCGCCGGTGGGCTCGTAGAACGCGGCGCGCGCGTCGAGCCCCAGCGACTCGGGGATGTCGATCTGCACGTGGTCGATGAAGTTGCGGTTCCAGATCGGCTCGAACAGGCCGTTCGCGAAGCGGAAGGCCAGGATGTTCTGGGCCGCCTCCTTGCCGAGGAAGTGGTCGATGCGGAAGATCTGGTTCTCTTTGAAGGTCTTGTGCACCTCGTCGTTGAGGGCCAGCGCCGACTCGAGATCCTCGCCGAAGGGCTTCTCCATGATGACCCGCGAGCGCTCGACGAGGCCCGCCTCGTTGAGCGTCGCGATCACCTTGGTCGCGGCCTTCGGCGGCACACTGAGGTAGTACAGGCGGCGCACCCGCTCGCGGTCGCCCTGCGCGTCGGCGTCGGCGAGCTCCTGTTCCTTGGCCGCGACCGCCTCGGCCAGCGCCGCGGGGCCGGCCGACGTGTTGACGTAGGACAGCTTGGGTGCGAACCGCTCCCACTGCTCGGCGGTGAGCTTGCGCGCGCCGAGCTCGTCGATCGCCTGCTTGGCGAAGGCGCGGAACTCGTCGTCGGTCATGTCGTCGAGGCTGGTCCCGATGACCCGCATGTCCGGGGCCAGGCCGGACACGGCGAGGTAACCGAGGCCGCACAGCAGCTTTCGCCGCGAGAGATCGCCGGTGGCGCCGAACAGCACCACCAGTGTCGGATCGTTCTGCGGGGCCGTGCGGGAGCGCCGCGTGGAGCCGCTGGGATAGGCGATCGTCTGTGCCTCCTGAAGCCGTTGTGCCTTCGCGTCGTCCGTGGTCGATTCTGGCGTGCTCGCGTCCGTCACGGGAGGAATCGTCGCATTCCCGCGCGGTCGGCGCGCGGCGGCACGGCCGATTCACCCGGACGGGCCCGCGTCCGGAAGCAGGCGGACCGGCGCGGCCCCCACGAGCAGGAGCGGGTTGAAGTACTCGGCGGAGTGCCCCGCGCCGCGCCGCAGGCCCCAGTGCAGACAGGCCGCGGCAGGGCAGCCGGCGTGGCCGCTCGCGACGCGGCCGAGCGGCGACCCGACCCCGACCTCGTCGCCCGCCCGCACGGCCGGCTCGTCGATCGGTTCATAGGTGGTGAGCAGCCCGTTCGGGTGCAGGACGGAGACGACCACCCGGTCGTCCACCCGCCCGACGTGGTGCACCCGCCCCGCGCCCGCGGCGTAGACCGTCTGCCCGGGGACGGCGGCGAGGTCGGCGCCGCGGTGGCCCTGCTGCCAGCGCTTCTCGGGGTTCGCGAAGGGCCGTGCCACCGCGGGCCGCGGGTCCAGGGGCCAGTCGTAGTCGCCCGCGGCGCGCGCGGGTGCGGCGCCGGCCACGGCGACGGCGATCAGGGCCAGGGCGGTTCGGGATGCGGTGCGCATGTCCCGACGGTGCCGCACCGCGCCCTCGGCGAGGAGCTCGGAGGACGCGGCCTGTGGAGGGATTCGGTGTTTCCACAGGGGGTTGACACTGCCCGGACTACGGCGACGGGTCGTGGGGCAGGCGGCGCGGGCCACCTCCGAGGGCGTCGACCGCGACCTGGAGGACCGGCGCGAGGACCGGGGCCCGGAGGATCCATCCGACGACCGCCCAGCCCAGGCCGAGGTGTTCGAGGGCGCGCCCGATCGCGGCGAGCCCCGACGCCGTGCCCGCACCGTCCGGGCGCGTGTACCGGACGCGTCGCAGGCCGGCCGGGTGTTCCTCCGCCGCCCGGATCGCCAGCCGCTCCGGTGCGCGGACCGCGAACCACGCGCCCACCGGCGCGCACACCGGGCACGTCGCCGAGACCCACAGTGCGGCGGGGCCGTCGCCGTCGACCGGCGTGAGTCGCGGCCGCCACGACGGTACGGCCCGGCGGTAGCCGCGCCACGCGGGACCGAACCGGCCGGTGAGTTCGCCGTCCTCGTGCAGCGCGGCGATGCCCGCCGCGAAGGCCACCGCGACAACCGCGCCGGCGGCGAGGCGCCATTCGCGCAGGGCGGCCGCCTCGACGAGCAGGATCGCGGCGGCGCACGCCTGCATCGGATTCGCGAGATAGGCGTACGGACCCGTCCGGACCAGGCGCGACGGTGGGTCCCACGGAAACGGCGTGCCGCCGTGCTCGGCGAACTCGGCGACCGCGCGCTGCGCGACGATCGCGAACAGCACCCCGGCCTGGACCCACAGCGACAGCACCGGCGGCGGCCACGCGGTCCATGCCGCGCCCCAGGTGCGGCCGGCGAACGCCAGCGCCACCGACGGCAGGCACCAGGCGAGGATCGCGGTGAACAGCACCGTCTGCAGCCACGACCGCACCCGGACCGCGCGGCGGCGGGCCGTGAGCTCGCCGAGCAGGAGCCCGGGCGCCAGGGCGAGCGCGACGGCCGTCGCCTCGCCCCACAGCCACGTCGGCCCGAGCACGACGAGCGGCGCGAGCGAGGCCATCGCGAGCAGGTCCCCGGCGACGAGCACGACCGCGGTGAGCGCGGGCCGCACCAGGGAACCGAGGAGGACCGGGACCGCGCCCCACAGCACCGCCCACCCGAGCACGACGTCGAGCGGGACTCCCGCCCACACCGATCCGGTGACCGGTGCCGCGGCGGTGCCGAAGGACCACCACCCGAGCCGCACCGCGGCGGCGTTGACGGCGAGGAGGGCCACCGCGTTCCACAGCGCCCCGAGCGCGGCCCCGGCGCGGCGGGGCCGGTCCGCCGGAATCGCCGCGGCCGCGGCGAGCAGCCACGGCACGAGCGCCACCGCGGGGCGTAGTGCTGCGAGTGGGAGGTCGGTCGGCACGTCAGCCGGGGAGGGCCAGTGAGCCGATGAGGTAGTCCGCCGCGCGCCGGGCGACGGCCCGCTCCAACGGTGTCCAGTAGGCGGCGGGCGCGAGGCGACGGTCGAAGGTGAGCGACCAGGTGACGCGCGTCCCGCCCCCGACCGGCTCCCAGCGCACCGTCGACGCGCGCCACCTGAGCCAGGTGGCGATCGGGGTGGCGTCGTGCTCCGCCACGTACGCGACCGACCGGTCGTCCGCGGCGGCCACGCGCAGGGTCAGGGTCGACGGGGCGGTGCCCCAGTGGTGCCCGTGCAGGGGAGCGGCGCGCTGTGGGGCGCCGCTGAAGACGACGTGCCGGGCATCGCCCGGCTCCAGCCCCTCCGGGTGGTCCTCGAGGGGGCGCGGGAAGCCGAGCGCCAGCGCGCCCGAGGGCTCGGCGAAGCGGAGCGGCACCGCCAGGGCCGCCCGGACCTGGTCGGGCGTCGCGTCGACCACGCGGTCGGCGGTGACGGTGTTCTCGGCGGGCAGGGTGAGTGCGGGCACGGCACCCTCGGTCGACGCGACGGCGAGCAGCAGCGCGGGCACGACGACCGCCCGCGGGCCCTGCCCGCCCCTGCGGACCGCCTGCACGAGCGCGGCCACCAGGAGCGCGACGGCGTACACCAGGGGTGCGGCGAAGAGCACGCACACGACGCCCTCGCCGGCGAAGATCGTGGCGATGAGCAGGAACAGCGTCGTGCCTTTGAGCACGATGCCGTAGGCGCTGCTCGACGGCCGCGAGATGACGAGCAGGGCGGCCAGCAGCGCGGGGAGACCGACGTAGAACACCGATGTCTGGTTCAGCCAGCCCTTCATGGATCGCATGAGGAGGCTGCCGATCACGCACACCACGATCAGCGCCAACATCGTCAGGACCGCGGGCCTGCGGCTCAGCGGCACGGTCGGGGCCGGTTCGTCCTCCTGCGCACGGCCCTCCCGCCCCGTCGTCGCGGTGGGATCGGTGCGCTGCTCCGGATCGGCCGGTTCGGGCGGCGCATGCGCCTCGCCCGGCTCCGGGGCGTCGGTCGGCTCGGGGGCGTCGCCCGGCTCGGGCGGCGGGGAAGTGCTCACTCGCCCTCGTCGTACTTCCGGGCGGAGTTGCGGCGCCACTCGTCGATCTTGCGGCTGACCCCGGTGGCGACGTCGGTGACGCCCTGTCCGACGGTGTTCACGGCCGAGGCCCCGAAGTCGCGCAGGGTGGTGATCAGCGGATCCGCGGAGGCGTCGAAGCCGTCCTTGTAGGTGCGGGCGGCGTTCCTGAACTCCTCGGCGGTGCTGGCGCGGTCGTCGTCGGCGCGCTGCGGGTACTCGCCACCGAGGATCCGTCCGTAGTCGCCGCGCTCGACCCAGCGGTTGAGGTCGGCGGCGCGCAGCACGGAGAAGGGGTGCGACTGCAGTTCCAGGTTGAGCAGCTTGAGCACGCCGTCGCGCAGGTCTCCGGTGCGCTCGTACTCGGCCGCCTGCGCGAGGAAGCGCTGGGTGTCCATCTCGCCGAGCCGGGTGCCGCCGGCGGTCTTCATGTGCACGCGCATCGCGACGTCCGGGTCCTGCACGCACAGGAGCCCGGCGCGGTCGCCCGACAGCTCGGACTTGCGCTGCCACTCCATGAGGGCCGCGACGAGCGCGCGCAGCGCCCAGCCGCCGATGGGGACCAGGCCGAACGTGCCGGCCAGCCGCATGAGGTGCATGAGCATCGTGCGGTACACGGCGTGACCGGACAGGGCGTGTCCGAGTTCGTGGCCGATCACGAACCGCTTCTCCTCGTCGTCGAGGAGCTCCAGCAGGCCCGTGTTGATGACGATGAACGGCTCGTCCATGCCGATGGTCAGGGCGTTCACCGTGGGGCTTTGCACCACGTACAGCTCGGGGACGACATCGGTGTCGAGTACGCGCGCGCAGTCGACGAGCATGTCGTGCAGGTCTCGGAACTGCCGGTCGTCCGCGCGGACGCCCGAGGCGAGGAACAGGAGCCGGTGCTGGCGCTCGCGCAACAGCGCGGAGATCGCCTTGAGCACGGTGTCGAATCCCTTGAGGCTGCGCAGGGCGACGAGCGCGGCCCGATCAGCCGGGTGCTCCCACGCGCGGGAGCTAATGCCGGGTAGCGAACGATAGCTTCGGGACACTGAATCGGTCATACGGGCCACGTTACCGGCTCGCGCTTGGCGTTCGCTTGGCGATCGCGAACGACACCGCCGCGCCGACCGCGCACAGCACCATCACCGAGCCGAGCACGACGGGATCCCCGCCGATGCCGGCGAACAGCGCCGCGACGCCGCCCAGCACCATGCGGGCCGCGCCCAGCGCCGCGGAGGCGGTCCCCGCCAGGTCTCCGTGGTCGTCGAGGGCGAGGGCCGCGACCGTCGGCATGACGAGGCCGAGGCTCGACACCGTGACGAAGAGCGAGACGATCACCAGCGGCGGATGGGCCGCGGCGAGGGACGCGAGCGACGCGACCGCGCCGGCCACCATGCCGGCCAGGCCGATCCGCACCAGCGTCGCCACCGGCACCCGGCCCACCAACCGGCCGCCGAGCAGGTTGGTCGTGAGCAGCCCCACCGCATTGACCGCGAAGACCACGCTGAACTCCGACTCGGAGTAGCCGTAGTGGCTCTGGAAGACGAACGCCGAGGTGGAGATGTAGGCGAACATCGCGGCGAAGGCCAGGCCGCCGGTCAGCGTCAGCGCGACGAACCGGCGGTCCCGCGCCAGCGCGACGAAGCCGCTCGCCACCGAGCCCCAGCCGACGGGCCGACGGTCCGCCTTCGGCAACGTCTCCGGCACCTTGGCGGCCGCGATCGCGAGCAGGGCCACCCCGAGCACGGCCAGCACCACGAACAGGCCGCGCCACTCCATGAACCGCAGGAGCTGTGCGCCGGCGAGCGGCGCGACGATCGGTGCCACGCCGCCGACGGCCATGAGCGCGGCGATCATGCGCGCGGCGGCGACCCCGTCGAACAGATCCCGGACGATGGCGAGGCTCAGGACGATCCCGGCCGCGCCCGCGGCACCCTGCAGGAGGCGCGCGACGTCGAGCAGGTACACCGACGGGGCGATCGCACACAGCAGCGAGCTGACGATGAACAACGCCATCCCGACGATCATCGGGCGGCGCCGGCCGATCGAGTCCGACAGCGGACCCACGAAGACCTGGCCCGCCGCGAGGCCGATGAGACACGCGGTGAGGGTCGCCTGGATCGCCGGCTGCGAGGCGCCGAGGTCCGCGGCGGCGGCGGGGAGGGCGGGCAGGTAGAGGTCGGTCGTGATCGGACCGAAGGCGGACAGCGAGCCCAGGATGAGGGCCAGCCGCAGGTTTCCTCGGGAGTCTGTGCGGGGTCGTGACACCCGTCAATCCAACCGCAGGTGCGCGGTCGGGGCGAAATCCGGGGCGAGCAGCAGGGCGCCGTCGGGTCCGCGGCGGCACGCCGCGACCGCGAGGTGCGCGGGGCGGGGCAGGTCCGCGGGAAGTACTGCGCCGCCGTCGATCTGGTAACGGGTGTTGGTCACCTTCCAGGACCGCGCGGTGGGGTCGACGGGCGAGCGGGGCGGGCCGGCCACCCGCGAGGACACGTACACCTCGGTCACCTCGGGCGGCCAGTCGAAGGTCAGCCGGCCGCCGGTGAACGCCACATTCGTGATGGCGGGGAAGTCCACGCCCGGCGCGGGGATCGCCGGTGCGGGTGCGGGGCCGGACGCGGCGGGCGGTGGCGTCGCAGGGGTCGACGATGCCCGGGCCGCGGGAGCGGGGGCGGGGTGTGCGTCCGAGCGGGCCTCGCTCGACGGGACGCCGTCGACCACGGCGACGACCGCGTAGACCGGGACCGCGCGGCGGGGTGCGCCGCCGTCCTCGAGCCGCGTCTCGCGGGTGCGGCCGACCACGCTCCAGCCGCCGTCGGGCCGCCGGCGGCTCACCTTGTAGTCGGCCACGGGATGCGGGGAGGACCACGTGACCAGCACGGCACCGTCGACCGGGTGTGCCGCGACGGCGGTGGGCGGCGCGGGGACGGCGGCCGGCGGGGTCGGCGCGGAGTCGGCGGCCCGCGCGATCGGTGGCGGTGTCGCTGTCGCGCCGCGCGGTGCGGGTGCGGCGCCCGGCCCCGCCTGCGCGCGGCGTGCCTCGTCGATGGCGTCCTGCAGGGTGGGCTGGCCCGGCGGTGGGGGAGCGTCGAGCGCCCGCCGCTGCAGTTGTGCGAGCACGCGGGCCGCGTCGGCGTACTCTCCGGCGGCGCGGGCCCCGGCGACCTCCCGCCAGAGCGCGGCGGCCTCGTCGAGCACGCGCCGCGCCTCGTCGGCGACGGTCCGCACCTGCGCGCCGGCCGTGCCGTCGTCGAGCGCGCCGGCCTCCGCCGCCAGGCGCGCAGCCTCCGCCGGGCGGCCGCGGCGCAGCGCGGCGCGGGCGGCCTTGAGCGGTGCCTCCCAGGCCCGGGAACCGGTGGTCGGTGGCGGCGCGGGCCGGGCCGTGCCGGGCGATGACGCGGGCCCGGGCGGCGCGTGACCGACCCCGCCGCCGTACTCGGCCGCCAGCTCGGCGAGGATCCGTTCCGCGGTGGCGCGGTCGAGGCCGTGCTCCTCGCCCTCCCCGGCGAGGTACTCGTGATCGGGGCCGAGCAGCCGGTCCTCGATGAGGATCGCGGCACGCACCTTCGGGCGCAGCGCCTCCGTGGCGTCCTCGACCACGGCGCGGGCATAGGCGTCGGCGAGCGGGCCGCCGACGGTGAGCACCTCGCGCACGTGCACGCCCAGCTCGTCGAGCACCGCGCGGCCGCGACCGGGCGGCATCTCGCGGGCGCGGCGGTGCAGGAGCTCGGCGCGGTCCCGGAGCTCCACCACGTCGTGCGCATCGGTGATCCCGAGGCCGAGCAGGGCGAACAGGGTCGGCACCGGTTCGCCGCACAGCTCGCCCCACTCGGCGAGCAGCGCGCGGATCTGCGCCCGGCGCTGCGGAGTCAGGCCGCCGGGCGCGGGAGCCGGGGAGGGGGCGTCGGCTCCTTCCAGCACGCGATGGCGCCGCAACCGGGCGGCGACCTCGGCCGCGGTGAGCCCGCCCAGCGCGCCGATCTCCTCGAGCCCGGGGACCTTCTCGGCGGGCACCCCGCCGTGGCGCTCGACGAGCCGCTCGATCGCGGTGTCGAGGATCTCGTACCGGGCGGCGTCGCGCTCCGCACGCTCGGCGCGCACCCGCGCCGCCTCCGCCACCCGGCTCGGCGCCGACCGGAGCGGGGCGCTGCGCCGCTCGTGCTCGGCGACGAGCCGCGCCACCAGGGTGCGGTACTTCGGGTGGTCGCGCTGGCGCTGCCAGAAGCCCCAGACCTCGTCGAGCCGGGTCGCGACGTCGGCGTCGGAGAGACCCGCGGCGTCGAGCGGCAGGTCGTACAGCTCGAAGGCATCGGTGTGGTCGGGACCACCGCGCCGGGCGACGGCGGCGAGGACCCGCTTGCGGTAGTCGTTGGGATCGAACGGCGGCGGCGTCGGCATCTCGCGGCCCGTCACTCGCGGCGCCGCGACCGCTGCACCTGGCCGAGCTCGCGCTCCACGTCGGCCTGCGAGAGCATCGCGCCGGTCTGCGCGGAGAGCGTCAGCGGCAGGTCCGCATCCACGTGGTGCGCCGTCACGTGCAGCACCCCGTCGAAGCCCATCTCGAACGTGATGCGCACCTCGCTCCCCGCCGGGTACCCGGGCGGGATGTCGCGGATCGTGCCCTCCACCAACAGCTTCGCGTCGCCGAGACGCTGCGAGGCGACCTGGCCCTGCTGTTCGACGACGGTGATCTCGATCTGCTGCTGGTCCTCGCGCATCGTGCCGAAGGAGCGGCGCACGCGCACGGGCAGCGTCTGGTTGCGCTCCACGAGCCACGTGACGCCGAGGTCGCCGTGGTCGTGCACCGCGAGCACGCCGAATCCCCGGGAGATCACGGTGTCGACCTGGATCTCGAGCATCCGTCGCACCAGCGAGACGGGTTGCTGGAAGGAGGCCGCGACGCGCGCGATCGAATTCTCCAGCTCCGCCGCCTGCGCGTGCAGCGGGGGCGCGCCGTCGGGCAGGAGGCCGCGGGTCACGAGGTCGGCCGCGACGAGACGCTCCATCTCCAGCTTCTCGCCGTACAGCGCCGCACCCCGCGCGACCGCCAGGTCGGGATCGTGCAACTCCCCGTCGAGTCCGAGCTGCTCGCGGAGTGCGCGGGCCACCGCCGGCATCCGCGAGGACCCGCCGACCAGCAGCAGACGGTCGATCCGGTGCGCGCCCCGCTTCTCGGCGGTCCTCAGGCAGTCCCGCGCCAGGTCGACGGTCCGCCGCAGCAGCGGGGCGGTCATCTCCTCCAGCTCGGCGCGGGTCAGGGTGACGACGGCGCGCGCCCCGTCGTGCGCGACGATCACCTCGGTGCGGTCCGCGCCGGTGAGCTCGTGTTTGGCCTGCTCGGCCGCGAGCACCAGCGACTGGGAGCCCGCGGAATCGTCGAGTGGGTCCTCCGCGTCCGGGTTCGCCTCGCAGAACCGCTGCGACAGGTGCAGCGCGATCCGCTCGTCCCAGTCGGCGCCGCCGAGCTGGTGGTCGCCCTCCACGGCGAGGACCGAGATCCGCCGGTCGGCGAGCTCGATGACGGTCGCGTCGAAGGTGCCGCCGCCCAGGTCGTAGACCAGTACCGTCTCGCGCGGCGCGCCCGTGCCGGGGGCGAGGCCGCCGTCGAGCCGCCCGAAGCCGTAGGAGAGTGCCGCCGCGATGGGCTCGGACAGGACGCCGGCCACGTCGAAGCCCGCGTAGGCGCCGGCCTGGATGGTGGCGCGGCGCTCCTCGTCGCCGAAGTAGGCCGGCACGGTGATCACCACGCGCCGCACCGGTTCGCCGCCGCTGAACTCGACGTCGCCCGCGAGGCTCTTGAGGATGAGTGCGGACACGGCGGGCGCCGACCAGGTGTCACCGTGCGCGCGGAAGCGCCACTGCGCGTCGCCCATGCGGCGCTTGACCAGGGTGCACACGTGCTCCGGGTCGAGTCGGGCCTGGCGTCGCGCGCCCTCGCCCACGAGATGGTCGTAGGCCGACGCGAACAACACCACCGAGGGCACCGTCGTCTCCCCGCCGAGCCCGCGGACGATCTCGGGGCGACCGTCCGCGCCGATGCGCGCGATCGCGGAGTTGGTCGTGCCCAGGTCGATGCCGTACACCCCCATGGCGGGGATATTAGCAGCGCAGAGGGCGCGCTAGGGTTGGCGAGCATGAGCGCAGACGAGGCCGCTACCGCCGCCGGGGAGCCGGCCGCGAACCCGGACGATCGGCTGGCCGAACGGGTGGAGGACCTGGCCCGGATCCTCGCGCGGCAGGCCGGCACCGTCGAACGGCTCGCGGACGCCGAGCGTGCCCGCGAGGCCCGCGATCGCGCCGGCGCCGACCTGCCGCTCGTGGTCGAGCTGTTCGCGCTCCTCGGCGAGGTGACCGCGTGCGCGGACACCGCGGAGTCGGAGCGGGAGCGCGCGGCCTTCGCCGCCGTGGCGTCGCGCGTCGAGCGCCTGCTCGTGGGCAGGGGCGGCACCGTCGTCGCCCCGGGGGTGGGGGACGCCTTCGACCCGGCCGTCATGGAGGCCGCCGACGTCGTACCCACCGACGACGAGGAGGCGGACCGCACCGTCGCCGAGGTCCTCACTCCCGGGCTCGGCGTGCCGGCGCGGAACGTACGCCCCGCACGGGTGGTGGTGCGAGCTTTCCGCTCAGCGTGATCGGAAGGGAACACCGCTCGCCGGTGTTTCGTTGCACCCCGACATGTCCTCTGTGGAAACCCCGTCGCGCGTACCCGCGCTGCTGAAGAACTTCGGCTTCCAGATCGTCGTCGGCCTCGTCGCCGGTGTCGTGCTCGGGCTGATCGCCCGGAACATGGCGCCCGCCGCGGACGGCAACGCGAACTGGCTGGTCGGCACGCTCAAGACGATCGGGTCCAGCTACGTCAAACTGCTCACCGTGGCCGTCGTGCCGCTCGTGGTGACCGCGGTGATCGCGTCGATCGCCAACCTGCGCAACGTCACCAACGCGGCCCGCCTCGCGGGGAAGACACTGCTGTGGTTCGCGATCACCGCCTTCATCTCGGTGGTCATCGGCATCATCCTCGGCCTGGTGCTGCAGCCCGGCGCGCACACCACGGTCACGGGCGAGGGCAAGGCGCCGTCGAGCACGGGCTCGTGGTGGGCCTTCATCACCGGCCTCGTCCCGTCCAACTTCCTCGGCCTCCAGGCCAAGGCGTCCGACGGTTCCGTCTCGCTCAGCTTCAACGTGCTGCAGGTGCTGGTGGTCGCCGCCGCGATCGGCATCGCCGCGCTCAAGGTGGGGGAGAAGGCCGAGCCCTTCATCGCCTTCAACGCCTCGCTGCTGGCGATCATCCAGAAGGTGCTGTGGTGGATCATCCGCCTCGCACCGATCGGCACCGCCGCGCTCATCGGCACCGCCGTCGCGACCTACGGCTGGGACGCCATCGGCTCCCTCGGCGTCTTCACCGGCGCGATCTACCTGGGCCTGCTCATCGTCGGTTTCGTCGTGTACCCGCTGATCATCCGGGCGCACGGCCTGTCGGTGAAGCAGTTCTTCAGCGGCGTGTGGCCGGCCGCACAGCTGGGCTTCGTCTCCCGCAGCTCGATCGGGACGCTGCCCGTCACCGAGCGGGTCACGGAGCGGAACCTCGGCGTCCCGCGCGAGTACTCCTCGTTCGCGGTTCCGCTCGGCGCGACCACGAAGATGGACGGCTGCGCGGCGATCTACCCGGCGATCGCCGCGATCTTCGTGGCGCAGTTCTTCCACGTGCCGCTCGGCATCACCGACTACCTGCTCATCGTGATCGTCTCGGTGGTCGGCTCCGCCGCGACCGCGGGCACCACCGGCGCGACGGTCATGCTGACGCTGACCCTCTCCACCCTCGGGCTGCCGCTCGCCGGCGTCGGCCTGCTGCTGGCCGTCGAGCCGATCGTCGACATGGGGCGCACGGCGCTCAACGTCACGGGCCAGGCGCTGGTCCCGACGATCGTCGCCAAGCAGGAGGGCATCCTCGACGAGGACGCCTACAACGCGCCGCGCACGGACGTCTACGCCGACGAGTCGGCCGAGGACCGGGTCCCCGCTACAGCGTGAGCACCACCCGCGTGCCCGCGGTGTCCGCCCGCCACACATCGGCGACGGACTCCGCGGGCACGGCGGTGACGTCCATCGCGATCCCGAGTTCGACCACGGCGTCGAGGATGGCCGGTCGTGCCGCGGCGACCTCGTCCGCCGTGAAGGATCCGAAACCGCTGCCCAGCAGGCGGATGTCGGTCGACCGCAGGAGCGCGCCGGGCAGCGTGATCTCCGCGCCCGCCATCGTGCCGATCTGCACGAACTCCGACGGTCCGCGCTTCTCGAGCGCGGCGAGGGTCAGTTCCGCGGGGCGGCCCCACAGGTAGTCGATGACCACGTCGATCTTCTCGCGGCGCAGCGCCTCCGCGATCTCCGCCTCCGGGGCGCTCAGGTCGACGGTCGCGTCCGCGCCCACCGTCTCGAGCACGTCGGTGTTGCGGCCCGCGGCGATCACGCGCGCGCCGAAGTGACGAGCCACCGCGACCGCGGGGCGTCCCGAGCCGCCGGTGGCACCGAGCACCAGCACCGTCTGCCCGGGGTGGACACGGGTGCGGACCGTCATCGCCATCCACGACGACATGACGGCGTTCACGGCGGCGGCGGCCTGCAGGTCGTCGAGTGCGTCCGGCACGTCGACCAGGGCCGCGGAGGGGACCACGATCGTCGGGGCAGCGGTGCCGGGCGCCGAGACGTACACCCGGCGGCCGTCCTCGGTGACCCCGACGCCGTCGACGCCGATGACGAAGCCCGGCGCCGCGGGGGCGGCGTAGTGCCTGCCCTCGGCGATGCCGCGGGCGAGGTTGTGCAGCGGGACCGCGCGCATCGACACCGTGACCAGGCCGGGGCCGGCGACGGGATCGGGGGCGTCGGCCCAGACGGGCGCATCGGCGTAGGTGGCGAGAACTGCTCTCATGCGGTCTCCTTAACGGCGTTAAATTCGATTCCACTTTAACACCGTTAAGCTGGCGGGGTGGGACTCGCACGGACGGATGTGGTGGCGGCGGCGCTGGAGGTGCTCGACGAGGTCGGGATCGAGGGGCTGACGCTGCGCCGGATCGCCGACCGCCTGCAGGTCAAGGCGCCCGCCCTGTACTGGCACGTCGCGTCCAAGCGCGACCTTCTGGACGAGATGGCCACCGAGCTGATGCGGCGCGCCCTGCCCGCGGGACCCGTCGCCGGCGATTGGCGCGCCGAACTGATGGACCGGGCCCGGCGGCTCCGGTCCGCCCTGCGCGCGCACACCGACGGCGCCCGCGTCTTCAGCGGGTCGAGGTTCACGGACGTCGCCGTCGTGCGCGCGAGTGAACGGCCGCTGCGGCTGCTGGTCGACGCCGGATTCCCGCTGCGCGACGCCGCGCTCGCGCTGTCCACCCTGCGGGACCTGGTGGTGGGGTTCGTCATCGAGGAGCAGGCGGTCTTCGGGGCCGACGGTGCGCCGGCCGAGGGCTACGACCCGGTCGCCCGCGCGGCCGCGATCGGCGCGGAGGAGTACCCCCTCGCGGCGCAGGCGGGGCCGACGGCGTGGGGTGCGCCCGACGATCGTTTCGACGACGCCGTGCGCTTCCTGCTCGACGGTCTCGCCGCGCGGCTACCCCGCTGAGTCGCGCCACAGGCGGCGCAACGCATCGTTGACCTCCACCGGGCGCTGTGTGTGCGGGTAGTAGCCGGGCACGCGCAGGCGGCGGGCGCCGATCCGGTCGGCCACAGCATCCGCGCAGGCGAGGAGCGGCTCGCCCGCGTACCGCCGGTACTCCTCGGGCGCGTCGTCCCACGTGCCGGTGATGACCAGCGCGGGCCACGGCGCGGCGGCCAGCGGCTGCAGTGGAGGATCCGCCTCCCAGACCGGTCGCTCCCGCATCGACGTCCGGACGGCGCGCAGTCGCTCCGGGGTCGGTTCCGGCACCGGCATCCCCATGCCCTCCGTCGAGAGTCGCAGGAAGTCCGCGGGTTCCGGGTCGGGCGGGGTGCCGGCGTGGGCGGCGCGGTCCAGCAGGGCGCGCACCGCCGGGTGGTCCGCCGCGGCTCGCAGGGCGGGCGGCTGGATCAGGGCCAGGGACCGCACGGCCTGCGGGCGTCGGGCTGCGGCCAGCATTGCGGCGAGTCCGCCGTTGGAGTGCCCGACGAGGTGCGCGCCGTCCTGGCACGTGTCGAGGAGCGCGACGAGATCCTCGGCGTCCGTGTCGAAGTCGCTCCGGTCCGTGTCCGGCGACCGGCCGTAGCCGCGGCGGTCCACCAGTAGCAGCGTCCGCTCGCCAGCGAGCGAACGCTGCGCGGCGAAGCCGTAGGCCTCGTCGTCGCCCCAGGTGAAGACGCCGTGGACGAAGATCGCGGGCGCGACGCCGGAGCGGGCGTCCGCGGGCCAGGCGGTGACGTGGACCGGCTCGGACATGCGGCCTCCCTCCGGTCGCTAGCGCGGCGCGACGGGTGCGAACGGCGCGGGCGGGTGCCCCCGCCACAAGCGGTGCGACTGTTCCTCGGGGTACGGCGCCGTCGTCGACGGATCGTCGAGGAGGCGGGTGGCCCGGCGGTCCTCGTCGTACCGCGGCCAGCCCGGATCGCCGGTGCCGCAGAACCGTACCCACGCGTGGAGCAACTCCTCCGAGAGGGCGTGCACCGCGGGTGCCGGGTCGTCGCCGAAGAGCATGCGCCCGGTCGGGCTGCCCGGTGTCCCGAACGCGAGCGGGACGTCGATGCTGTGGCACGCGCCGTACGCCGCGGACTCCCAGCGCACCTCGAAGAGGAACGTGGCGCCGCCGGCGCCGGCGTTCGCGTCCGCGAGCAGCACCGACGGCATCCGGAAAGTGGCATCGGAGGAGACGATCTCCATCAGCTCGTCCGCGGTCGCGCGCGGGTACGCGGCGCGGTAGTCCGCGGGGTCGCCGGGGGCGAACACGTCGAGCGCGCGGGTCACGTCGGCGTCGGTGAACGTGCCGCGGAGTCCCATCATGACGCTGAACAACCGGAACTCGTCGCGCATGTGCCCGGCGAGGAGGTCGACGCCCGCGGCGCGCCCCGAGGCCAGGGCCTCCCACGGGGTCTCGGTCAGGAGGTCGCCGTCGATCACGGGGCAGACGACGATCCCCAGTTGCGCGAGGCCGCCCCACCGATCCCGGTGGGCGGGCGCGTCGTGACAGAGGGCCGTGACCTCGTCCGCGAGCCGCTGCGGCGCGACCTCGGCGAGGCCGGCCGCCGTGGGGTCGACGCAGAGGCGGGCGGCGAGCGCCGCGGTGACCTCCGTCGCCAGCGCGGGGGTGATGTGCAGCCCGGGAACCGAATGGGTGATGGCCCGCCGGAACAGCGTCCGGGCGCGGGGGATCGCGAGCAGCGCCGCGACCGATCCCGCGCCGCCCGACGTGCCGGCGATCGTGACCGCGCCGGGGTCGCCCCCGAACGCGGCGATGTTCCGCCGGATCCACTCGAGCGCCGCGATCTGATCGAGCAGTCCCCGGTTCGACGGTGCGCCGTCCAGCAGGGCGAAACCCTCGGCGCCCATGCGGCACTGGACGCTCACGACCACGAGGCCCGTGGTGGCGAGCGCGGTGGGGTCGAACATCGGATCGGCCGCGGTCCCCGCCATGTAGCCGCCGCAGCAGATCCACACCAGGACCGGCAGCCCGGACCGGCCGGTGTCGGGGGCGCACACGTTGACGGTGAGCCAGTTCGTGTCGTCCGAGGCGTCGGCCTGCGGTCCGGGCCCGGACTGCGGCGGTGGGGGACCGAACTCGGCCGCAGGACGCACGCCGTCCCAGTGGGGGACCGGCGCGGGCGCCGCGAAGCGCAGCGGCCCGACGGGCGGCTGCGCGTAAGGGATGCCGCGGAAGACGACGGTGCCCTCGGTGCGTACTCCCTCGACGACGCCCTCCTTCGTCCTGACCCGCGGTCGTTCCTGCATGTCGGCCTCCTCGGAGTCGGCGTGTCCCGCCCTCGACGTTATCATCCACTTGTATTATTTCAAGTGTATTGAGACCGAAGGGAGTCGCCGTGCCGAAACAGGTCGATCACCGGGAACGCCGCGAGGTGATCGCCCGCGCCCTGTGGCGCGTGGTCGATCAGCGCGGCGTCCTGCGGTTGAGTCTGCGCGAGGTCGCCAAGGAGGCGGGGATGTCGCACGGCCAGGTGCAGCACTACTTCACCTCGCGGCGCGAACTACTCACCTTCGCCATGGACTTCGCCGCGGACCGGACCGGGGAGCGCGTCGGCGACGGGCTCGCGGAACTCGGGCCGGAGCCGCACCCGCGCGCCGTCCTGCGAGTGACGCTGACGGAGATGCTGCCCCTGCATCCCGACGCGCGGGCCACCAGCCGGATGAGCGCCGCGTACGTGCTCGAGGCCCTGCACGACGACGGCCTCCGCGTCCGTGCCCGCGACGGGATGCTGCGCGCGCGGGCGCAGGTCGAGGAGCTGATCGCGCAGGCGATCGCCGACGGGCTGATCTCCGCGGACCGTGCACCGTCGACCGAGACCGACCGGTTGCTCGCGGTCACCGGGCTGACCCCGCTCCTCGATCTCGGCGTCATCACCGCCGAGGACGCGCTGGCCGCGGTCGACCGCCACCTGGACGACCTCTTCGACGCCTGAGCCGGAGCGTTTTTTGCGATTCGATGACGAGTGCGTAACCGGTGATTGCCGATGCGGTCCGTCGAGGTGAGGAGCCCTTTAAGGTTGCTCGCATGTCTGACCTACTGGCGACCCTGAACGAGTACGTGTGGAGCCCCGCGCTCATCTACCTGTGCCTCGGCGTGGGTGTCTACTTCTCGATCCGCTCGAGGCTGGTGCAGGTGCGCCAGATCCCCGCGATGCTCGGGCAGCTCATCCACGGCGAGAAATCGGCGTCCGGGGTGAGCTCCTTCCAGGCGCTCGCGATGTCGCTGGCCGGGCGCGTGGGCACCGGCAACATCGCCGGCGTCGCCACCGCGATCGCGTTCGGCGGCCCCGGCGCCGTCCTGTGGATGTGGGTCATGGCCTTCCTCGGCGCGTCCACCTCGTACGTCGAGTGCACGCTGGGGCAGATCTACAAGGAGCGCGACCGGCTCACCGGCGAATACCGCGGCGGTCCCGCCTACTACTTCCGCCGGGCGCTCGCGAACGGGAAGTACGCGGTGGTCGGGAACGTCTACGGCCTGCTCTTCGCCGCCGTCACCGTCCTGGCCTGCGGGCTGCTGATGCCGATGGTGCAGTCCAACTCGATGGCGGTCGCGATGGAGGGCGCCTGGGGCGTCGAACCCTGGGTCGTCGCCCTCGGCACCGTCATCGTGCTGGCCTTCGTCATCATCGGCGGCGTGAAGCGGATCGCGACCTTCGCCTCCGTCGTCGTCCCGTTCATGGCGATCCTCTACATCGCCGCCGCGCTCATCATCATGGCGTTCAACGCCGACGCCATCCCCGGCGTGATCCAGTTGATCGTCCGCGAGGCCTTCGACCTGTCCGCCGGCTTCGGCGCCCTCATCGGCACCGCCGTCATGTGGGGCGTCAAGCGCGGCGTCTACTCGAACGAGGCCGGGCAGGGCACCGGCCCGCACGCCGCCGCGGCCGCCGAGGTCAGCCACCCCGCCAAGCAGGGGCTCGCGCAGGCCTTCGCCGTGTACGTCGACACGCTGTTCGTCTGCTCCGCCACCGCGTTCATCATCCTCAGCACCGGCGCCTACCGCGTCTTCGAGGGCGACTCCGCCTCCGGCCGCGTACTGGCCGACGGCGGTGCGCTCGTCGGCGACCCGGAGGTCGGGCCGGCGTACGCGCAGCAGGGCTTCGACACCGTCTTCAACGGCTCGGGCGCGAGCTTCATCGCCATCTCGCTGGCCTTCTTCTGCTTCACGACGATCGTCGCCTACTACTACATGGCGGAGACGAACCTGCGCTTCCTGATGGGCCGCTTCGCCGTCGTGGTGATCCCGGTGCTCAACTCCGCGCTCGGCCGGGTCCTCACGATGCTGCTGCAGATGCTGATCCTCGCGTCGGTGGCGATCGGCGCGGTCTCCACCGCCAAGGACGCCTGGGCGATGGGCGACCTCGGCGTGGGGCTCATGGCATGGCTCAACATCATCGGCATCCTGGTCCTGCAGAACGCGGCCTTCACGGCGCTCCGCGACTTCGAGCGGCAGCAGAAGCTGGGCGTCGACCCGCAGTTCGACCCGACGCCGCTGGGCATCGTGGGCGCCACGTTCTGGGAGGAACGCGCCGCCGACCGCCGCGCCGACCCGGTCGACGCGTAGCGCGACTGCGTCGACCCCTGACGCGACCCGACGACGCCGGGCCGGCGCGGCACCGTCGACCTGCTTCCGTCCCGGCGATTTCGCAGGTCGGCGCCGCGGGCGTACACTGACTCCTGCGCTCCGTCCAGATGGCGGGGTGACTACGCGTGTTCCTTTCAGGCGCCCTGGTCCGTTCTGGGCGCTGCCGTGCAGCGCGGTCTCCTTCTCGAAGGAGTGCAGTGCGGCGGAACACCAGGACACCGCGCATCGCCTCTCGGCCGCTGACCGGCGGAAACGAGGGTCGTCGCGGCGTGTACAACTGCAACTACGAAAGAGGCATCATGGCTGTCGTCACCATGAAGCAGCTGCTGGACAGCGGCGCGCACTTCGGTCATCAGACCCGTCGGTGGAACCCGAAGATGAAGCGCTTCATCTTCACCGACCGCAACGGCATCTACATCATCGATCTGCAGCAGACGCTGACCTACATCGACAAGGCCTACGAGTTCGTCAAGGAGACCGTCGCCCACGGTGGCACCGTCCTCTTCGTCGGCACCAAGAAGCAGGCCCAGGAGTCGATCGCCGAAGAGGCCACCCGCGTCGGCATGCCCTACGTGAACCAGCGCTGGCTGGGCGGCATGCTCACCAACTTCCAGACGGTCCACAAGCGTCTTCAGCGCATGAAGGAGCTGGAGACCATGGAGCAGACCGGTGGCTTCGAGGGTCGCACCAAGAAGGAAATCCTCATGCTCACGCGTGAGAAGAACAAGCTCGAGCGCACCCTCGGCGGTATCCGCGACATGGCCAAGGTCCCCTCGGCCATCTGGGTCGTGGACACCAACAAGGAGCACATCGCCGTGGGCGAGGCCCGCAAGCTGGGCATCCCGGTCATCGCGATCCTCGACACCAACTGCGATCCCGACCTCGTCGACTACCCGATCCCGGGCAACGACGACGCGATCCGCTCCGCCGCCCTGCTGACCAAGGTCGTGGCTTCGGCCGTGGCCGAGGGCGTGCAGGCCCGCGCGGGCGTCGCCACCGGCGACGCCAAGCCCGAGGCCGGCGCCGGCGAGCCCCTCGCCGAGTGGGAGCAGGAGCTGCTGGAGTCCGCCACCGTCGCGACCCCCGCCGCCGAGGCGCCCGCGACCGAGGCGCCGGCCACCGAGACCCCGGAAGCCTGATCGTTTCCGGTCGCACGACCTTCCCTTCTTAGACAGGAGCCGCATACATGGCGAACTACACCGCCGCTGACGTCAAGCGTCTCCGCGACCTCACCGGGTCGGGGATGATGGACTGCAAGAACGCGCTCACCGAGACCGACGGCGATTTCGACAAGGCCGTCGAGGTACTGCGCATCAAGGGCGCGAAGGACGTCGGCAAGCGTGCCGGTCGTTCCACCGCCGAGGGCCTCGTGGCCGCCAAGGACGGCGTGCTGATCGAGCTCAACTCCGAGACCGACTTCGTCGCGAAGAACGAGGAGTTCCAGCAGCTCGCCGACGCGATCGTCGCGGCCGCCGCCGCGTCGGACGCCGCCACCGTCGAGGCCGTGCTCGAGCTGCCGCTCGAGGGCGAGACCGTCGCGTCGCGCATCGAGGCCGCTTCGGCCAAGCTGGGCGAGAAGCTCGTGCTGCGCCGCATCGCGCGCTACGACGGCCCCGTGGCCGTCTACCTGCACAAGCGCAGCTCGGACCTGCCGCCCGCCGTGGGCGTGCTGGTCTCGTTCTCGGGCGAGGGCGACGCCGCCGCCGAGGCCGCTCGCGGCGCCGGCATGCAGGTCGCCGCGCTCAAGGCGAAGTACGCCAGCCGGGACGAGGTTCCGGCCGACGTCATCGAGAACGAGCGTCGCATCGCCGAGGAGACCGCGCGCGCCGAGGGCAAGCCGGAGCAGGCGCTGCCGAAGATCATCGAGGGCAAGACTATGGCCTACTACAAGGACACCGTCCTCCCGGACCAGCCGTCGGTGACCGACAACAAGAAGTCCGTCCAGCAGGTGCTGGACGAGGCCGGCGTGAAGGTGCTCGCCTTCACCCGCTTCGAGGTCGGCCAGGAGTAACCCTCCGACTCGCGTACGAGGCCCGCACCGATACGCCGGTGCGGGCCTCGTCGTCTCTCCACCCCGGAATTGAACACCGTTTCCGTCCACCGCGACCTGCGGATTCGCTGTCCGAAACAGTGTTCAATTCCGGGGCGGGGTGGGCGTGCGGAAATCTTCAAGCCCGACGGCGCCGCCGGATGCCAGAGTCGGGGCATGAACACGACACGCAGAGACAACAACATCTGGCCGGGACTCACCTACGACGACCCGCTCGCCGCCCGCGAGTGGCTGCGAGGCCTCGGATTCGAGGACGGGATCCTCGTCGAGGGCGACGGTGACGGCGAGGTCGTTCACTCCGAGATGCTCTGGCCCGACGGAGGCCGGGTCATGATCCACTCCGCCGGCAAACAGGACAAGACCTTCTCCGCGCCCACCGGGAGCGGCAACCTGTACGTGGTCGTCACCGACCCCGACGCCGTGTACGCCCGCGCCACCGATCTCGGCGCCCGCCTGGTGCGGGACATGCGCGAGGAGGACTATGGGTCGCGAGGATTCTCCGTCGCCGACCCGGAGGGCAACACGTGGAGTTTCGGTACCTACGCGGGGTGACCGCGCCCGGGATCGCCCGGAGCGCCGCCTACGACATCAGCGGCGTCGTTCCGGGCACCCACCTCGCCGTCCCCTCGCCGACACTCACGATGATCATCGACCTCGGGCACGGCCTGGACCTGACGGGACCGGGGCTACCGGAGCGCACGTCCTTCCGCCTGTGCCTCTCCGGCATGCATCCCACGCCCTACCTCGTCCACCACGACGGGCTGCAGCGCGGCGTCCAGGTGGATGTGAAGCCCAGTCTCGTCCGGGCCCTCACCGGTGCCCCCGCGGCAGAGCTCGGCGGAGAGGCCGTCGAACTCGACGCGCTGCATCCCGGCCTCGCCGCCGAGTTGTACGGGCGCGTGTCGACGGCCCCCGTCGCGGACCGGGAGGCCGTCGCCGCCGCCGTCCTGGCGCGGTACGCGACGTCGGGGCACGAGGTGCAGCCCGACGCCGCCGCGGCGTGGGCCCACCTCGCCGCCCGGCAGGGGCGGGTCACCGTCGCCGAACTCGTCGAGCGCTCGGGGTGGTCGGCCCGGTACCTGGCGATGAAGTTCACGGCCGAGTTCGGCATGGGCATCAAGCAGGCGGCCCGGCTCATGCGCTTCGACGCCGCACGCCGCGCCCTCGAGGCGGGGGAGAGCGCCGCCGACGTGGCCGCGCGGGCGGGCTACGCCGACCAGGCGCACCTGAGCCGCGAGGTCCGCGCCTTCCTCGGGTACTCGCCGTCCGCCTACCTCGCGCGACGCAGGAGCGAGTTCACGCCTGTGTAGTGTCGCCGGGGTGTCCTGGATCCGGCGTGCGATCGCAATCGTCCTCGCGGCGAGCCTCGTGCTCGCCGCCGGGGCGTCGACGACGATCGGCGGCGGCAGCGGCTACGTGCACTACCAGACCAACGGGACGAGCTACATCCCCGACCTCCCGGGCGGTGCCCAGTACGTGTCCATGGGCGACAGCTACGCGGCGTCCGGCTCCCACGCCAAGGTCCGGCCCATGGACCTGTGCGCCCGCAACGGCGACGACCTCGGCCACGTCCTCGCCCAGCGGCTGCAGCCCTACTCGTTCACCGACCGGGCGTGCTCGGGGGCGACCCTCGACGACCTCACCCAGCCCTCGCCGAAGCCCAACACCTCGCCGCAGCTGTACGGCGTCGGACCGTTCACCCGGCTCGTCACCGTCATCATCGGGGCGAACTCGCTCGGTTTCGGGAACATCGTGGTGCACTGCCTCGGCGCCCCCGACGATCGCTGCGCCGCCGCCGCCACGCAGGACCTGCCCGGTTCGCAGGGCTGGAACTTCGTCCGCGCGCAGTACGCGGCCACCGTCGACGCCATCAAGAAGGCCGCCGCCCCGGACGTGCGGGTCGTGCTCGTCGGCTACCTCCCGCTGTTCCCGCTCGACGGTCCGCTCGACCGCGCGTGCCTGGACCGGGCCGGGATCCCGGAGGAGAACGTCGGGCACTGGCGCACCTGGTACCGCAGCCTCGACCGGCTCATCCGCGAGGTCGCGGCGGACCGTCGGGTCATGTACGTCCAACCCCCGATGGATCGCACCGCGTGCGACCCCGACCCGTACGTGCGCCTGGGCGGGATCAAGCTCCAGGCGCAGGAACCCGAGGCCAACGGACTGCACCCGACGGTGGCCGGACAGCGCGCGCTGGGCAACCTGATCGAGGACCGGCTCCGAGGAACAGCGCCGCCCGCATAGGATGGTCGTCGTGACGGACACGGCCCAGGGACAGCAGACGGATCAGGACACGGAGCAACAGGTGCGGCACGGCTACAAGCGCGTGCTGCTCAAGCTGGGCGGCGAGATGTTCGGCGGCGGGGAAGTCGGGCTCGATCCCGACGTGGTGAGCACGGTCGCGCAGCAGATCGCGGAGGTCTCCCGCAGCGGCCACGAGATCGCCGTGGTGATCGGCGGCGGTAATTTCTTCCGCGGCGCGGAACTGCAGAACCGCGGCATGGACCGGGCCCGCTCGGACTACATGGGCATGCTCGGCACCGTGATGAACTGCCTCGCCCTGCAGGACTTCCTGCAGAAGGAGGGCGTCGACACCCGCGTCCAGACCGCGATCACCATGGGCCAGGTCGCCGAGCCGTACCTGCCGCTGCGCGCCAAGCGCCACCTCGAGAAGGGGCGCGTGGTGATCTTCGGCGCCGGGATGGGCATGCCCTACTTCTCCACCGACACCACCGCCGCCCAGCGCGCGCTGGAGATCGGTGCCGAGGTCGTGCTCATGGCGAAGGCCGTCGACGGCGTGTACGACAGCGACCCGCGCACCAACCCCGAGGCGAAGCTCTTCGACGAGATCACGCACCGCGCCGCGCTCGAGAAGGGCCTCAAGGTGGCCGACGCGACCGCGTTCAGCCTCTGCATGGACAACAAGATGCCGATGCTGGTGTTCAATCTTCTGGAGGAGGGCAACATCGCCCGCGCCGTCGCGGGGGAGAACATCGGCACCCTCGTCCGGCCGTGACGCCGGACCCGACCACCCATTTCGTAGCAAAGGACGTGTGACCCAAGTGATCGACGAAACGCTCTTCGACGCCGAGGAGAAGATGGAGAAGGCCGTCTCGGTGGCCCGGGAGGACTTCCAGTCGATCCGCACCGGTCGCGCGAATCCGGCGATGTTCTCCAAGGTGGTCGTGGACTACTACGGCTCGCCCACGCCGATCACCCAGATCAGCTCCATCACCACGCCCGAGGCGCGGCTCGTGGTCATCAAGCCCTACGAGGCGAACCAGCTCGGCAACATCGAGACGGCGATCCGCAACTCCGACCTGGGCGTGAACCCCACCAACGACGGCCAGCTGATCCGCGTCGGCATCCCGCAGCTCACCGAGGAGCGCCGCAAGGAGCTGGTGAAGCAGGTCAAGGGCAAGGGCGAGGACGCCAAGGTCTCCATCCGCAACGTGCGCCGCAAGGCGAACGACCAGCTCGCCAAGATCGTCAAGGACGGTGACGCCGGGGAGGACGAGGTGGCGCGCGCCGAGAAGGAGCTCGACAAGACGACGGCCAAGTACGTCGCCCAGATCGAGGACCTCGTGGCGCGCAAGGAAGCCGATCTGATGGAGGTCTAGCCGTGCCGGATACCCCCGACTCGGTCGGCTCCGACGCTCCGACACCGGGAACACCCGACGCGGATCAGGAGTCCGGGAAGCGCAAGATCAGCGCGGGACGCAACCTCCCCGCCGCGATCGGCGTGGGCGTGAGCCTGGGCGCGCTCATCGTCGCGATCCTGTACTTCGCCCCGCACCTGTGGGTGCCGCTGGTGGCCGCCGCGATGGCCGTCGCCACCTGGGAGGTGGTCAAGCGGTTCCGCGCCGCCGGCACCAACCTGGAGCTGTGGCCGATGCTCATCGGCGGCCAGGCGATCATCTGGCTGAGCTGGCCGCTCGGGACCGAGGGCGTGCTCGCCGCGTTCGTGGCCACCGTGCTCGTCGCCATCGTCTGGCGCCTCCTGGGACACCAGAGCACCGCGGAGCCCAACTCCTTCACGCGCGACATCTCGACGACGGTGTTCGTGCTCGCGTGGGTGCCGCTGTTCGCGTCCTTCGGCGCCATGCTCGTGCTCCCCGAGGACCGCGGGCCGCAGCGCGTCGCGGCGCTCATCATCCTCGTGGTGTGCTCGGACGTGGGCGGCTACGCCTCGGGCGTGCTGTTCGGCAAGCACCCGATGGTGCCCGCCATCAGCCCGAAGAAGTCCTGGGAGGGCTTCGCGGGGTCGATGGTGGCCGGCGCGGTCGGCGCCGTGCTGGTGCTCAAGTTCCTGCTCGACGTGAACCCCGTGTGGGGCCTGCTCCTGGGGCCGGTCGTCGTCATCACGGCGACCCTGGGCGACCTGCTCGAATCCCAGGTCAAGCGCGATCTCGGCATCAAGGACATGGGCACCCTGCTGCCCGGCCACGGCGGCATCATGGACCGTCTGGATTCCCTGCTGCCCAGCGCGGTGGTGGTGTGGGCGGCGCTCACCGCCCTCATGGGGTCCTGACGCGCGGTCCCAGCGTGCGGGGTTCCCGACGCGCGGGTTCCCGGCGCGAGCCGGCCGGCTCAGCGGCGGCGCAGCGCCTCACGCAGCGGCCGCGGCGTGATCCCCTCGCGCCGCCGCGCCTTGCGCCGCGTCACCAGGACGCCGATCAGGGCGATCGCCCACAGCGGGTACTGCGCCATCCAGGCCGCGCGGAAGCCGTCGAAGGTGAGGCCGGCGCCGGAGCCCATGATCGACCCCATCGCCTGGATGAGGACGAGGCTCGCCAGGAAACCGCCGATGTTGACCATGCCCTGCGCGGTGCCGAGCACGCGCGTCGTGTTGAACGAGCGGGCGTAGTCGAAGCCGATAGCGGAACTCGGGCCACCGACGGCGATCACCAGCACCAGCAGCGTGAGCAGCCACACCGGCGACGGCTCGTCGCGCACCAGGACGACCGTCCACAGCGCCGCGCTGGCGAGGATGATCGTGATGACCATCCACGAACGGCGCACCGGGAAGCGGCCGGTGAGGAAGCCGATGACCGGCCCGGACGCCAGCGTCGCCAGCACGCCGAAACTGATGACACCGCCCGCCGCGCCCGACGAGAGGCCCTGGGCGTTCGTGAGGTACGGCACGCCCCACATCAGCATGAACGCGGTCACCGAGAACATCGTGCCCATGTGCGTGAAGAAGCCCAGCCGCGTGCCCGGGTGCATCCAGGTCGAGCGGAGGATCGCGGGGATCTCGGCGACCCGGACCGTGACGTGCGGTGCTGTGCGGCCGGGCGGCGCGTCGCGCACCGTCGCGAACACGGCCAGCGCCGCGAACACGCCGAGCCCCGCAGCGGAGGCGTAGGCCGATACCCACCCGCTGCCGTGCAGCAGGGAGAGGAAGGGCACCGCCGAGAGCACCTGGCCGAGCTGGCCCGTCATGCCCGTCAGCTGGGTGACCAGGGGGATCCGGCGCACCGGGAACCACGCCGGAACCAGGCGGAGCACCGAGACGAACGTCAGCGCGTCGCCGCTGCCGACGGCGACACGGCCCGCGATCGCGAGCGGGAGGGAGTCGGTGAGCGCCAGTGTCAGCTGCCCCAGCGCCATCAGGAGTGCCCCGCTGACGATCAGCCGGCGCGAGCCGAACCGGTCCAGCAGCAGGCCGGCCGGGATCTGCATGCCCGCGTAGACGACGAGCTGGAGCACCACGAACGCCGCGAGCGTCGCCGGGGCGGCCCCGAACCGTGCACCGGCCTCCGTACTGGAGACGCCGAACGACGTGCGCTGCAGGATCGCCACCACGTAGGCGAGAGTCGCCACCGACCAGACGACCCATGCGCGCATGCGTCCATCGTTTCATCGTCCTCGCGGCACGCGCACCGCAACCCGGCGGATCCGAACGGGCGGATGCCCGGCCGGCGACCGGATCAGTCCTGCAGCTTCTTCGCCGCGCGGCGCAACTGCACGATCCGCAGTGCGCCCGCGAGGCCGACGAGGAGCGCCCCGCCGATGGCGGCGATGAGCAGTGAGACGCCGAGCGGCAGCGTCGCGGTCCAGAAGATCAGGTTGATCTCGGTGTTCTGCTGGTTCTGCACGATGAACACGAGCAGGAGCAGCAGGACGACGGCGCCGCCCACGAGGCCGGTCCACAGCGCGGCGGAGCGGGTGTGTTTGACCTGTTCGTAGGCGTCGCGCGTGTCGACCCGGCGCTTCGGCGCCGCGCCGGTGGATGCGCCGCTCGGGGCCCCGTCGGATTCCGGTGCGTCGACGGGGCCGCGCTCGGCGGGGAGGTTCGGTGCGCCGGCCGGATCCGCGTCGGGGGTGGGGATCCCGGCCGCTTCTTCGCGGTCCCGAAGGCGGTCTTCGTCCTGTGCCATGGCGTCATCCTGCCACCTCGGGGCGGAGAGCGACGGGGGACGCGCGGTGGCCCGGATCACGCTGGTCGGCGTCGCGCGGTCGACGTGGGAGAATGGGGGAGTTATGAGCACCTCCCTGCCCCTGGTATTCGACGCGCCCAAGCGCGGCAAGCCCCCGCGCCACCTGGCCGACCTCACCGACGACGAGCTGAAGCGGGCCGTCGTCGACCTCGGCCTGCCCGCGTTCCGCGCGAACCAGCTCGCCCGCCACTACTACGGCCGGCTCGAGGCCGACGCGGCCACCATGACCGACCTGCCCGCCGCGGCGCGCGGCACCGTCGGCGAGGCGCTGCTGCCCGAGCTGATGACGCCCGTGCGGCACATCGCGACCGACAACGGCACCACCCGCAAGACGCTGTGGCGCCTGCACGACGGCACCCTCCTGGAGTCGGTGCTCATGCGGTACACCGACCGCGCGACGTTGTGCATCTCCAGCCAGGCCGGCTGCGGCATGGCCTGCCCGTTCTGCGCCACCGGTCAGGGCGGCCTCGACCGCAACCTGTCGACCGCCGAGATCGTGGACCAGGTCCGCAGCGCGGCGAAGGCCATGCAGGACGGCGACGTCGCGGGCGGCCCGGGCCGGCTGTCGAACGTCGTCTTCATGGGCATGGGGGAGCCGCTCGCCAACTACAAACGCGTGGTGCAGGCGGTCCGCCGGATCACGTCGCCCGCGCCCGAGGGCCTGGGGATCTCGCAGCGGCACGTCACCGTCAGCACCGTGGGCCTCGCGCCCGCCATCCGGAAGCTGGCCGACGAGGGCCTGTCCGTGACGCTCGCCGTCTCGCTGCACACCCCCGACGACGAGCTCCGCGACACGCTGGTACCGGTGAACAACCGGTGGAGCGTGGCCGAGGTGCTGGATGCGGCGCGCTACTACGCCGACAGGACCGGCCGCCGGGTGTCGATCGAGTACGCGCTGATCCGCGACGTCAACGACCAGCCCTGGCGGGCCGACATGCTGGGCGAGAAGCTGCGGAAGAAGCTCGGCCAGTTCGCGCACGTGAACCTGATCCCGCTGAACCCGACGCCGGGCAGCGAGTGGGACGCCTCGCCGAAGGACCGACAGGACGAGTTCGTGCGCCGCGTGATCGCGCAGGGCGTCTCGTGCACCGTGCGCGATACGCGGGGCCAGGAGATCGCGGCGGCCTGCGGTCAGCTGGCCGCCGAGGAGAAGTAGCTCAGTACTTCCACTTCTTGCGGCGGGTGGACAGCCACTGCACGAGGATCACACCGAGGATCGCCACGGCGAAGCCGACGAGGAAGATGTCCTCGGTCTTGCCCTGGTGGTTGCCGTGCGTCATGAGCAGCAGGAACCCGGCGAACAGCACACCGGCGATGCGCGCGGTGGTGGGGGCGTTGCCGCTCCAGCCCCAGTCGCGCGACGGCACGTCGGCCTCGTCGACCTTCGAGGTGGTCTGGCGCTCCAGGTCGGTGGTTGCCACTCGCTTCTCCTTCGTCGCATCTGCGCTGAGCACCGGGCGGGGCCCGGGATACGGATGAATCCTATCCCGCTACGACCCTGCGTCGTACGAGGGGCGGCTCTTCCTGGGTAGCGTGGCGCGGGTGATCTTCCATCTCGCCCTCGTGACCGACTGGGACGCCGCCCGCGCGGCCGGGGAGTACGCGGTGTCCACCCGCGGCGCCACGCTCGCGGAGGTGGGTTTCGTCCACTGCTCCACCGCCGAGCAGTGGCGGGGCGTGCGTGAGCGGTTCTACGCCGACGTCCCCGCGTCGGACCTCGTGCTGCTGTCGATCGACCCGACGGGGCTCGACCTGCGGTACGAGCCGCCCGTCCCCGCCGGCGCCGACGAGCTGTTCCCACACGTCTACGGCCCGATCCCGGTGTCCGCGGTGGTCGGCGTCGAGGCCCTGCCGGAGTGAATGAGGCATAGACTGAGGCCGCGACCGGAAACATGTCGTACCGAGGTCTTACCGTCACCACAACGAGAGGGGGTGCCGATATGGCTCAGCCCACCTACTCGTTCCCCGACTACTGGGGCGAGGCCGATCTCGACGTGCTGCCGGACGACGGGCACCGCTACGAGATCGTGGACGGGAGCCTGCTGGTGACGCCACCACCGTTGGACGGACATCAAGGGATCGGCGTGAATCTGCTCGTGACCCTCCGGTCGGTCATGCCGAGCGGATGGCGCGTGCTGTACGAGATCGGGGTGCGGGTTCCGGGCGGGAACTTCATTCCTGACGTCGTGGTTCTGAGGCCAGGCGCAGCGCGCGACGTCGAGTGGCGCGAATCCGAGGACGTAGCCCTCGTCATCGAGGTCGCGTCGAGGTCCACGCGGGTCACGGACCGCACCTTGAAGGCGGCGAAGTACGCGGAAGCCGGCATCGCCTCCTACTGGCGCGTCGACGCCGACGGCACGGTCACGATCCACACCGCGCCGGCGGACGACGAGTACACGCACGCGGCCGTGGTCCGTCCCGGAGAACGGGTGCTCATCGAGCAGCCGTTCCCGGTCGACTTGGTGCCGGCGGACCTCGTCGACTGACGGCCGCAGCCCGTCAGGCCCCGCCGTATTCCACGACGAAGGTGCCCCAGCCGAGCGGTGCGATGCGGTGCGCGCCGCCGTCCGCGAGGGCGCCCAGCTCCTCGGCCGTGCGCAGGCCACCGCCGTACAGGCACAGGTTGCGCAGGTCGTCCTCGGTCTCGTGGTCGTCGGTGGTCGCGGGGTCGAGCACGTTCCCGACGAAGACCACCCGGGCGGCGCTGTCGCGCAGCGTGGTGATCAGCAGCTCGGCATCCGCGTCGGGGAGGGTCTGCAGCACGTCGATGCCCACCACCAGGTCGTAGCGCTGCGGCAGGGGAGCGAAGACGGTGCCGGGCGCGGCGGTCACCCGGCCGAGCCGCTCGGTCGCGACCGTCGCGATCTCCCGCTCGACGGTGCTGGGCATGCCGACGATCGCGACCGTGACGTCGGGGAGCAGGCGCGCCAGGTTGTCGGCGTAGACGCCGGCGCCGTCGCCGAAGACCGCGATCGTCCGCACGCCGCGGACGTCGACGGCCTCGGGCAGCGCCGGGGCGCGATAGGTGGCCCAGCGGCTCGCGGCGGCGTGCAGCTGTTCGGCGAGGTCCTCGTCCTCCGCGCGTGCCCGCCGGAGGTCGCCGCCCTCGAAGGGCACCGCGGTGCCCGTGCGGACGGCGTCCGCCAGGTGCACGAAGGACAAGTCGAGGCGGGTGCGCAGTTGCCCCTGGTGCAGGCCGCCGGCGAGGAGCTCGTCGGGATCGGTGAGCAGCGCGCCGCGGGCGGTCAGGGCGTAGCCGCCGTCGGTGTGCGCGACGAAGTCCAGGAGGGCCAGGTGCCGCAGCAGCTTCGCGGTTGCGCGCGCATCGGTGCCGCAGGCGGCGGCGATCGCGGCGGGCGTGACGGCACCGTCGTCGATGGCGGTGAACAGGCCGAGCGTGACCGCTGCGCGGACGGCGAAGGGCGGCAGCAGTTCCGTCATCTCGTGGATCTCGGAGGCGACGTTCTGGTCCCGGCTGGTGTCCACGAGTTCGGCGTCGCCGTCCACGGTGGCGACCTCGCGGTGACGCCAGTAGCCGGTGATCTCCACCCGGTTCTTGTCCAGGCCCTTCTCGTTCTTCGCCCAGCGGCGCAGCGGCTTGATGGCCAGGGTCTCCCCGGCCACCCACAGGAAGGGGCGCTCGCCGCGCCACGCGGTGTTCTGCACGGTCTCGACGAGGCGCGACGCGCCACCGGCCTCCGAACGGAAGAGCCACACGATCTCCACGTCGCCCGCGGTCGTCAGCTCCTGGCGGTGGCCGGGCTCGGCGACCTCGATCACGGCGGTGGCCCGCATACCCGCGGGCAGCATCTCGAGGCAGCGGCCGATCGCCGGCAGCGCGGTCTCGTCGCCCGCGAGGAGGAGCCAGTCCACGTCGCGGGGGAGAGCCGCGGAATGCTTGGGACCGGCGATGAGCACCGTGGATCCGACCTCGACGCGGCGCGCCCAGGTCGCCGCGAGACCCGTCCCGTGGAGTACGAAGTCGAGGGTCATCTCGCCGGCGTCGGCGTCGAACTCGCGAACGGTGTAGGTGCGGGCGTGCTCGAAGGAGCCGTCGGTCCAGTCCACCCGCCCCTGGTCGGTGTTCTTCGGCACCTCGAAGGGGAACTCGCCGGTCCGCAGGTCGGGGAGCAGCACCTTGACGTCGTCGTCGAAGCCGGAGCTGTGCACGGGCGGCAGTCGCACCCCGTCGCGCTCGTGCGGCCCCATCGCGTCGCCGCCCACCACGATCCGGCGCATCCCGGGCGTCACGTCCGACACCCGCAGCACGTCGAACTCGCGGAGGCAGATCGGGAACACCGCGCCGTCGCGGAGTGTGCTGGCCATCGTGGACGTCCCTTTCGTCGGCTTCCATGCAAGGCTAGCCTGCCCTGCCGGACCGTCGGCGACGGCGGACCGTCGGGCGGGGTGGGCCGCCGATAGGCTGAACCGGTGACCACCCGCGTCCTCATCCTCGGCAGCACCGGCTCCATCGGCACCCAGGCACTGGAGGTGATCGCTGAGAACCCCGACCGGTTCGAGGTGGTCGGCCTCGGTGCCGGCGGCGGCAACCCGGAGCTGCTCGCGGAGCAGGCCCGCGCGACGGGCGTCGACGGTGCCCGGATCGGCATCGCGGACCCGGCCCGCGCCGCCGGGTTCGACGGTGCGCTGACCGGCCCGGACGCCATGACCCGCCTCGTGGAGACCGTCGACGCCGACGTGGTGCTCAACGGCGTCGTCGGCAGTCTCGGCCTCGGCCCGACCCTCGCCGCGCTCGACAGCGGCGCCCGGCTCGCCCTCGCCAACAAGGAGTCCCTGGTCGCGGGCGGATCGCTCGTCCTGAAGCGGGCCGCGGAGGGGCAGATCGTGCCCGTCGACTCCGAGCACTCCGCCATCGCGCAGTGCCTGCGAGGCGGCGCACCGTCGGAGGTGGACCGGCTGATCCTGACCGCGTCGGGCGGCCCCTTCTTCGGCCGCACCCGCGCCGAGCTCGCCGACGTCACCCCCGAGCAGGCCGGCAAGCACCCCACCTGGTCGATGGGGCCGATGATCACGCTCAACTCCGCGACGCTGGTGAACAAGGCGCTCGAGGTGATCGAGGCGCACCTGCTGTTCGGCGTGCCCTACGACCGCATCGACGTCACGGTGCACCGGCAGTCCGTCGTGCACTCGATGGTCACCTTCGTCGACGGGGCGACCATCGCCAAGGCCTCGCCGCCGTCGATGAAGCTGCCCATCGCGCTGGCCCTCGGCTGGCCCGACCGCGTGCCCGGCGCGAGCGCCCCCTGTGACTTCACGCAGGCGCACACCTGGACCTTCGCACCCGTCGACGACGAGGCCTTCCCCGCGATCGCCGTCGCCCGCGACGCAGGCACCCGCGGCGGCAGCCTCACGGCGGTCTTCAACGCCGCCAACGAGGTGGTCGCGCAGGCCTTCCTCGACGGCCGCACGTCGTTCCTCGCTATCGTCGACACGGTTGCGCAGGTCGTCGCCGACGGTGCCCAGTGGCAGGCCGAGCCGCGCGACGTCGCGGACGTGCTGGCGGCGGAGGAGTGGGCCCGCCGCCGGGCGTCCGAGCTGGTCGGGCTGGTCCGCTGACTGGCGGCGCGACTTGTCAGGGACCGGTCATACAGTCCGGATCATGAGTTCGGACACTTGGTTCTTTGTCGCTCAGTTCATTGCCTTGATTGCCGTGCCGCAGGCCGCAGTGCTGGGCCTAGCGAAATTCGTAGGTCTATCGCCCGCCCCGGCCGCGCAGCACATGTCCAAAGTCCTCGACGCGAGTGCGTATGTGACCCTCGCAATTGTGTCGGGGATGGTGATCATCACCGGCTCGTCATCTTCGATCACAGCGCCCTCCGCTCTGGGCGAAGCGATCACGGTTTATTTGATGATCTTCGTCTGCATCGCAGCTTCCGTAGGAGCTGTCAATCACGGCGCCCACCGTGTGAGGAGCGCTTCGAGGATTGACGAGTGCATGGGGTCCATCGCGGTGATTTTCCTCGTTGTCGCGGTGGCAAGTGTCATTTCCCTCCTTGCTGCCGGGGTCGATCTCAGTATGAGCTCGGGCGCGGGTTCGGATTGGCTTGCATTCGGGGTACTGGTCGTTCCCTCGGTCGTCGTCGTAGCTGTCCGATGGCTTCGCTTGCCAGGCGCTACAGCGCGGAAGTCGGGAACAGCTCGAACCTAGGCGTAACTGGTTGGTTTGGGCTCCCCAGGACGTAGGCGACTGTCCAAGTCGGACGGCGAAGCGCGCAGTGAACCCTCATGTGGATTATGAACTGCATCTCGCACAGGAGTCGACAAAGTTCGGGCCCTGCTCTGCGGAAACGTTGGCCATGCGCCGAGCGCATGGCGTGTTGACACAGGGGGTGCGAGCTCTTCTCCGCAGAGCGGATCGGTCGTCCCGGTATCGTGGACGCCATGATGTACGCCCTGGGTATCGCAGCGTTCGCGCTGTGCATCCTCGCGTCGATCGCCTGGCACGAGTGCGGGCACATGTGGGCGGCCCAGGCCACCGGCATGAAGGTCCGGCGCTATTTCATCGGCTTCGGCCCCACCCTGTGGTCGGTGCGGGGACGATCGGGGCCCGAGGGCGACGACGGCATCGAGTACGGCGTCAAGGCGCTACCGCTCGGCGGCTTCTGCGACATCGCCGGGATGACCCTGCTGGACGAGCTGAAGACGCCCGTCGAGCAGGAGAAGGCCATGTACAAGCAGGCCGCGTGGAAGCGGCTGTTCGTGCTGTTCGCCGGACCGGGGATGAACTTCATCCTCGGCGCGCTGCTGATCTACGGCGTCGCGGTCACGGCGGGCCTGCCGTCGACCACGGCGACGCCCCGTGCGGCCGTCGCCGCCACCGGCTGCGTCGCCGACGCCACGACGAAGCCGACCAAGGAGCAGCCCAGCCGCCCCGTCGGCGAGTGCCGCCCGAGCCCCGCGGCGCAGGCGGGCCTGCAGCGCGGCGACATCATCGCCTCCGTCAACGGCGCCGCGGTCGACGCCGACACCGTGTTCGACGCCCTGCAGAACTCGACGGGGGCCATCGTCCTGGGCATCGAGCGCGACGGGCAGCAGCGCACCGTCAGCATCGACCCCGTGACCAGCAAGAAGTGGCGCCCGTCGGACGACGGGAAGGAACTGGTCGAGGTCTCGGGCCCGACGATCGGCATCACGGTCGGCACCTTCGGCGTGACCGACCACTACAACCCGATCACCGCCATCGGTGGCACCGCCGCGTTCACTCTGGACCTGGGGCACAAGACCCTCGTCGCGATCGGCGAGCTGCCGCAGAAGATCCCCGCCCTGGTCGACGCGATCAAGGGGGAGGAGCGCGGCCTCGACACCCCGCAGTCGCTGGTCGGCGCGTCGATGATCGGCGGCGAGGTGGCCGAGCGCGACATGTGGAGCGTCTTCTTCCTGCTCCTCGCCGGGCTGAACCTCATGCTGGGCCTGATCAACCTGCTGCCGGTGCCGCCGTTCGACGGTGGTCACATGGCGGTGGTGATCTTCGAGAAGCTCCGCGACCTGGTCACCGGCCGCAAGGGCGGCCCCGTCGACTACATGAAGCTCGCGCCACTGACGTACGTCGTCCTGGCGCTCGCGGGCGGGTACATGTTGCTCGTCCTCACAGCCGACATCGTCAATCCGATCAAGCTCTTCAACTGAACTGGAGTAGCAGGAAATGTCCGTAGGTTTGGGAATGCCGGCAGCCCCGGTCCCGACGCTCGCACCCCGCCGCAAGACCCGTCAGCTCAACGTGGGCGGCGTCGGCGTGGGCAGCGACAGCCCCATCTCGGTGCAGTCCATGTGCACCACCAAGACGCACGACGTGAACGCCACGCTGCAGCAGATCGCGGAGCTCACCGCGTCGGGCTGCGACATCGTGCGCGTCGCCTGCCCGCGGCAGGAGGACGCCGACGCGCTGCCGATCATCGCCAAGAAGGCGAACATCCCGGTGATCGCCGACATCCACTTCCAGCCGAAGTACATCTTCGCGGCGATCGACGCCGGCTGCGCCGCGGTGCGCGTGAACCCGGGCAACATCAAGGAGTTCGACGGCCGCGTCAAGGAGGTCGCGCAGGCGGCCGGCGCCGCGGGCATCCCGATCCGGATCGGCGTCAACGCCGGCTCGCTGGACAAGCGGATGATGGAGAAGTACGGCAAAGCCACGCCCGAGGCGCTCGTGGAGTCGGCGCTGTGGGAGGCGTCGCTGTTCGAGGAGCACGGCTTCGGCGACATCAAGATCTCCGTCAAGCACAACGACCCGGTGATCATGGTGGAGGCCTACCGGCAGCTCGCCGCGCAGTGCGACTACCCGCTGCACCTCGGCGTCACCGAGGCCGGCCCCGCCTTCCAGGGCACCATCAAGAGCTCCGTCGCGTTCGGCGCGCTGCTCGCCGAGGGCATCGGCGACACCATCCGCGTCTCCCTGTCGGCGCCGCCGGCCGAGGAGATCAAGGTGGGCGACGCCATCCTGCAGTCGCTGAATCTGCGGCCCCGCAAGCTGGAGATCGTCTCCTGCCCGTCGTGCGGCCGCGCGCAGGTCGACGTGTACAAGCTGGCCAACGAGGTCACGGCCGGCCTCGAGGGCATGGAGGTGCCGCTGCGCGTCGCCGTCATGGGCTGCGTCGTCAACGGCCCCGGCGAGGCCCGCGAGGCCGACCTCGGCGTCGCGTCGGGCAACGGCAAGGGCCAGATCTTCGTCAAGGGCGAGGTCATCAAGACGGTCCCCGAATCCAAGATCGTCGAGACGCTGATCGAGGAAGCCCTGCGCATCGCGGAGGAGTCGGGGGATAGTGAAAGCGGGACACCGGTCGTCACGGTGTCGTAGGTCGCGGGCCGTCGCATGCGGCGGTCCGTGTCAGGGGTGAGGAGCCGCGTTGCTGAGGATGCTGCACGAACGGCCGGTCCCGCCGAGGGACCTGCCGAAGGTGCTGGCCGTCCTCGACGACGACCCCGTCGCCGCCTGCATGGTCGCGGGCCGCGTACAGGAGTGCGGCACGGAGCCCGGACGCCTCGGGGGCGAGCTCTGGACCCACCGGGACGCGGGCAGTTCGCTGTGCTTCTCCGGCGCGAACCTCATGCCGCTGCGCGGCGACCCGGAGGACATGCGCTACTTCGCGGGCCGCGCCGGTCGCGCGCATCGAGCCGCGGCGTCGGTCGTCGGCCGCGCTGAGATGGTGCTG
Organism: Tsukamurella paurometabola; assembly: GCF_900631615.1. Lineage (NCBI taxonomy): Bacteria > Bacillati > Actinomycetota > Actinomycetes > Mycobacteriales > Tsukamurellaceae > Tsukamurella > Tsukamurella paurometabola. The sequence goes on along the minus strand of NZ_LR131273.1, from coordinate 4,430,264 downwards.
CCGCTGTGGGAGGGGCTCGAGGGCGCGTGGGGGCCGGCCCGGGAGATCCGGCCGGACCAGCCGCTGATGACGATGCCGGAGCCCTCCCGGTTCGCGCACGCCGCGGTCCGGCCCGCCCGCCTCGGGGAACTCGACCGCTACCTGGACGCCGCGATCGCCATGTTCACCGCCGAGGTCGGGGTCGACCCGCGCGGCACCGACGGCGGCCGCGCCTACCGGCGCAGGGTCGCCAACACGATCCTCGCCGGGCGCGCGTACGTCCTGTTCGACGGTGCCGAGGTCGCCTTCAAGGCGGAGGTCGGGGCCGTGTCGCGGACCGTCGGGCAGATCCAGGGCGTGTGGGTGCGGCCCGACCTGCGCGGGCAGGGCCTCGGCGGCGCCGGGACGGCGGCGGTCGCCGCTGCGGTGCTCCGGTCCGGCCGACTGCCCAGCCTCTACGTCAACAGCTTCAACCTCGCGGCGCGGCGCGCCTACGAGCGCGTGGGGTTCCGCCAAGTGGCGACGTTCGCCACCGTTCTGCTTACCTAGTACCTCGTGAACGCATGGGGGTACGCGGCCGTCGTCGCGCTGATGGTGATCGGCCTGCTGGGGATCGTCGTCCCCGTCCTGCCGGGTTCGTCGCTGGTCGCGCTCGGCATCCTGATCTGGGCGATCGTCACGGGTGGCGGCGCCTGGTGGGTGTTCGCCGCGGCGCTGGCGGTGATGGTGCTCGCCTGGGGCGTGAAGTACCTCGTCGGAGGGCGCACCATGGCCAAGGCCGGGGTGGGGAAGTGGTCGCTGGTCATCGGCGGCGTCGCGGGCATCGTCGGCTTCTTCGTGATCCCCGTCGTCGGCCTGGTCATCGGCTTCGTCGGCGGCACGTTCGCCGCCGAGGCGATCCGGCTGGGGGACGCGAAGGCCGGCTGGCGGGCCGCGCTCGCGGCGACCAGGGCCGCGGGCCTGCTCATCCTCATCGAACTGGCCGGGGCGCTGGGGGCCATCGCGATCTGGCTCGCCGCCGTGCTGAGTTAGCGCTCCTCGTCGCGGGCGCGTTTCTCCGCGAGCCGGCTGATCCGCTCGGTGTTGTTCTGCACGAGCGAGCTCGCGAGCGAGCCGCCGACGGTGACGAACAGCCCCACCACCAGCACCGCGTAGACCAGCGTGAAGATCTTCGACAGCGTCAGCGTGGGGCTCAGGGGGCCGTTGCCCATCGGCAGGCCCACCGATACCGCGTAGAACAGTGAGTCGATCACGGACCACTTCTCGGTGAGCGTGTAGAAGACCGTCGCCGCGGTCACGATCATCACGAGGCTGAGCACCGCGCCGCGCATCGACGGATCCCGCCAGCTCGTGCGGATCGCACCGGCGAGCCTCTTGAACATCAATGTCAGGCCCAACACGTCCCCAGCCTATCCGCGGCGCCGCGTAGGGTGTCCGGCATGCGATCCGCGGTCTCGGCATTGTTCGACCTCACGGGCCGCACGGCCCTGGTCACGGGCGCGAGCTCGGGGATCGGCGCGGCGATCGCGGAGGCACTCGCCGGCGCGGGCGCCCGCGTGGTGCGGGCGGGGCGCGACCGGGCTCGGCTCGGGCCCGACGGGATCAGCGCCGACCTCGCGCGCGGCGCCGCCGACCTCATCGCGCAGGCCGACGCCCGGACCGACGCCGTCGACATCCTGGTCAACTGCGCGGGCACCAATCCGCGGCCCCCGCTCGGCGAGATCGACGATGCGCTCTACCGGGAGATCCTCGCGGTGAACCTCGACGCCCCGTTCCAGCTCGGCCAGCACTACGGGCCGCGGATGGCTGCGCGCGGCTGGGGCCGGATCATCAACGTCGCCTCGACGCAGGCGCACCGTGCGTTCGGCAACAGCGGCGCGTACGGGGTCGCGAAGGCCGGCATCGCCGGGCTCACCCGCTCCCAGTCGGAGGCGTGGGCGCCGTCCGGCGTCACCGCGAATTCGCTGACGCCCGGACTGGTCGATACCCCGATGACCACGGCCGTGCTCGCCGACCCCGAACGGTCCGGGTACTTCCGGCGCCGCGCGCACACCGGGACGCTCGGCGCGCCGTCGGACTTCGCGGCCGCGGCGGTCTTCCTGGCCGGGCCGGGATCGGCGTTCGTGACCGGCCAGAACCTGTGCGTCGACGGTGGCCTGTCGGTCACCTAGGACACGGGCCGCGTCGAGGAATCGGCCGGTCCGCGCCGAGCTGCTCCCATCCGGTCGCGACCGCGGACTCGGCCGGTTCTCCTGCTACACGCGCTCGAGAACCACGCTCGCGCCGTGCCCGCCTGCGGCGCAGATGCCGAGCAGTGCGGTGTCCTTGCCGGTGAGCGCCAGCTCGTTCGCCATCGTGGTCACCATGCGGGCGCCGGTGGCGCCGAACGGGTGACCGATCGACACGGAGCCGCCGTGCACGTTCAGCTTGTCGGTATCGACCTCGCCGACGGCGGTGTCGCGACCCAGGCGCTCGGCGGCCCATTCCGGGCTGGCGAGCGCGTCGAGCACGGAGAGCGTCTGCGCCGCGAAGGCCTCGTGGATGTCGACGAGGTCGACGTCCTCCAGCTTCAGGCCGGCCTTCTCCAGGGCGCGCGGCATGGAGATCGCCGGGCCGATGAGCACCTCGTCGGCCGGGTCCACGCTGACGTAGCTCCAGGACCGGATCGCGGCCAGGGGCGTCAGGCCCAGCTCGCGGGCCTTCTCCTCGCTCATGATCAGCACCGCGGCCGCGCCGTCGGTGAGCGGGCTGGCGTTGCCGGCGGTGACGGTGCCGTCGCGCTCGAAGGCGGGCTTGAGCCGCGCCATCTTCTCGGCGCTCGTGTCGTGGCGGACGAGGCCGTCGCGGGCGACGGTCCTCCCGTCCGGCGTGGTCACCGGCACCACCTCGCGGTCGAACCGGCCCGATGCGATGGCCGCGGCGGCGCGGGCGTGCGAGCGGGCGGCGAACGCGTCCTGCGCCTCGCGGGTCACGCCGTGGATGCGCGCCATCTTCTCAGCCGATTCGCCCATCACCTCGCCGGTGGTCCGCTCCTCGATCCGGGGGCGGCTGGGGAGCAGGCCGGTGAACGGGGCGAGTCCGATCGCGGCGTCCAGGTAGGCGCGCGGCGACGGCTTGCCGAGTGCGAGGGGAGCGGCGGCCTGGACGAGCTTCTGCGGCAGGTTGACCGTCGCGTTGGAGACGGAGTCGGAACCGCCGGCGATCATCACGTCGTACTCGCCGCGTTCGATCGCCGCGGCGGCGGTGGTGATCGCCTGCAGGCCCGACGCGCAGGCGCGGGTCACGGTGTGTCCCTCGACGCCGTGGCCGAGGCCCAGGTCGAGCGCGATCTCGCGGGCGATGTTGGGCGCTCCCGGGGGCAGGATCACGCCGCCCCAGACGATCGCCTCGATGCGGTCGGCGGCGGCCGGGACACGGTCGAGGAGGCCGCGGACGGCGTGGTCGGCCAGCGCGATGCTGTCGAGCTGGGCGTAGTCGCCGAAGGCGCGGACGAACGGGGTGCGCGCGCCGGAGACGATGACGGCGCGGCGGCTCTGCGGAGTTGTCATGCCGCGATCTTACTCACGAGTCAGTTCCGGCGCGTGACTCAGGTCACCGCGTTCCACCCGTCACGTCCGCCTCAGCGGCCACAGCCCCGCGCGGCAACCCGAACCCGACGGTGCACCGTCATACGCTGGCCCGGTGAAGAAGCCGATGCGCCGCGCCGTCGTGATCGTCGCCCTCGTGGCGATGGTCGCGAGCGCCGGCTGCTCGCCGGCGAACAGCAACGGGCCCGGCCCGCTGGCGGTGCGGTTCGGAGCCGCCCTCGCCGACAAGGACCTCGACGGCGCCGCCGCGCTCACCACCTCACCCGAGACCGCGAAGAAGGCCCTCGAGAACGCCTTCGACGGGCTGCAGGCGCGCGGCGTCCAACTCAAGGTCGGGCAGGTGCGGACCACCGGCGCGACGAGCGAGGTCGAGTACGAGTACGTGTGGGACCTTCCGGCCGAGCAGGGCCGCTCCAGCCGCACCTGGGACTACCGCGGAACGCTGACCGGCGTCCAGGAGAACGGGCAGTGGCGGGTGCGCTGGGCGCCGTCGGTGCTGCACCCGCGATTGGGGGCGAACCAGACGATGGTGCTGCGGGCCCTGCCCGCGGACAAGGCGCCCGTGAACTCCGCGTCGGGCGGCTCGGTGCTCGTGCCCGGTGTGATCACCCGCATCCGGATCGACGCCGCCAAGGTCCCGGCGCCCACGACGGTCCTCGACGTCGCGGGGCAACTGGCGCGCGCCCTGCAGCCGATCCTGCCCGCGCTCGACCCGGTGCAGATCACCGAACAGGCCACCTCGCTGGGCGCGCCGTACACCGTGGCCTCGGTCAACCAGGACGACCTCCGCAAGCTCGCGGGCGACGTCACGACGTTGCCGGGTGTCACGCTCGTCGAGCAGGCGGACCTCGTGCCCACCGACCGCACGTTCGCGCCGGCGCTCATGTCGTCGATCAAGCGGAACGTCACGGGTGACCTGGCGGGCAAGGACGGCTGGGAGGTGATCGCGCAGGCCGACACCGGCGCGCGGGTGTCCACGCTGTCGTCCACCGCGCCGCAGACGGCGCCCGCGGTCTCGGTGAGCATCTCGCCGATCGCGCAGGCGGCGGCGCAGGCCGCCGTGAACACCCGCCGCGACCGCCAATCGATGATGGTCGTGATCCAGCCGTCCACCGGCAACGTGCTCGCCGTCGCTCAGAACCCGGAGGCCGACAAGCTCGGTTCGCTCGCCACCTCCGGCCTCTATCCCCCGGGTTCGACCGGCAAGATCGTCACCGCGACCGCGGCGATCTCCGCCGGCATCGCCACGCCCGAGACGATCGTGCCCTGCCCCGGGACGCTCACCATCGGTGAGCGCGAGGTGCCCAACTACAACCGCTTCGCCCTCGGCGACGTATCGATGCAGCGCGCCTTCGCCCGTTCGTGCAACACGAGCTTCGCCTTCCTCGGCGCCAAGCTCAAGCCCGAGGCGCTGCCCACCGCGGCCGCCGAGCTCGGCATCGGCCCGGAGTACGCGATCGCCGGGCTACCCGTCTCCTCCGGGCAGTACCCCCTGGCCAAGGCCATGGTCAACCAGGTCGAGGACAGCTTCGGCCAGGGCGAGGTGCTGGTCAGCCCGTTCGCCATGGCGCTGGCCGTCGCCTCCGTCGCGCACGGCGGCGCGGTCACCCCGCAGCTCCTCCTCGGCAAGCCCACCAAGGTCGACGGGGAACGTCCGCCGCTCGACGCCAAGGCCGCCGACGGCGTGCGCGCCATGATGCGCGAGGTCGTCGCCTCCGGAACCGCCGAGCTGATCCGGGGCTCGGGCGACATCCTGGGCAAGACCGGTGAGGCGGAGGTCGACGGTGGCTCGCACGCCTGGTTCGTCGGCTACCGCGGCGACCTGGCCTTCGCCACCCTCGTCGTGCTCGGCGGCAGTTCCGACAACGCCGTCGCGGTCACCAAGGAGTTCTTCGACCGCTTCGACGCGCCCGTCCCCGCCGCCCCGAACTGAGCACGCCCGAGTGCGAGGCCGGCCCCCGAGCGGCGCCACCTCCTACCTGCGGGAGGTTCTCACTCGTCATCGGGTTGCACCCCGATGATCCGTCAGAACGTCCCGCGCGAACACCGTCAACGCCCCACGAATTCGTTTGCGGAGCCGACGGGGACCGCGGGACGCTCGTTCCCATGGACATCGAGCTGATGGCACCGGCCGCCGACTGGCACGACGAGTGGCTGCGCAACGTCGCGGAGTGGGGCGACGTGACGCACCACCCGGGCTCCGGTGGCGCGCTCGCGGGCGACCTCGACCTGACGGCACCGTCGGACTTCGCGACCTGGGTGGACCGCCTGAACGAGCAGGCGACGGTCGACCGCGGCGGCGACCGCGTGCCCGCCACGAGTTGGTGGATGGTCGACGGTGACCGGTACCTCGGGGCGATCCAGCTCCGGCACGAGCTCAGTCCGATGCTCGCCGAGCTCGGCGGCCACGTCGGCTACCACGTGCGGCCCTCGGCGCGGCGGCGGGGCGTCGCCTCGGCGGCGCTGCGGGAGGTGGTCCGCCGCGCGGGCGCGCTCGGACTCACCGAGGTCCTCGTCACCTGCGACGAGAGCAACCTGGCCTCGCGCCGCACCGCCGAATCCGCGGGCGGTGTGCTCACCCGGATCCGCCCCGTCGACGACTACGGCATCGGCCACGACTTCCTCGAACCCGTCTGCCACTACTGGATCCAGACGGGGCCCGACGGTGTGCGCGCGGCGCCGATTACGCTGAACGGATGACCCGCGCTGCACTCGTCCCCGGCACCGTCTCACCCCGTCTGGCCGTCCCGGCGACGATCGTGCGGCCCGAGTACGTCGACAAGCCGTCGGCGAACGAGGGCAACGAGCCGTGGGTGCAGACGCCCGAGACGATCGAGAGGATGCGCGTCGCCTCGCGGATCGCCGCCGACGCCCTGCAGGCCGCGGGTGCCGAGGTGGCTCCCGGAGTCACCACCGACCACCTCGACCGGGTGGCGCACGAGTACATGCTCGATCACGGCGCCTACCCGTCGACGCTGGGCTACCGCGGCTTCCCCAAGAGCTGCTGCACGAGCCTCAACGAGGTGATCTGCCACGGCATCCCGGACTCGACGGTGATCGAGGACGGCGACATCGTCAACATCGACGTGACCGCCTACATCGACGGGGTGCACGGCGACACCAACGCCACCTTCCTCGCCGGCGACGTCTCCGAGGAGCACCGCCTCCTCGTCGAGCGCACGAAGATAGCCACCGAGCGGGCGATCAAGGCGGTCAAGCCCGGCCGCGAGCTCAACGTGGTCGGCCGCGTCATCGAGTCCTACGCGAATCGCTTCGGCTACACCGTGGTCCGCGATTTCACGGGCCACGGCATCGGCGAGACCTTCCACAACGGCCTCGTCGTGCTGCACTACGACGAGCCGAACGTGGAGACAGTGCTCGAGCCGGGCATGGTGTTCACCATCGAGCCGATGATCAACCTCGGCGGCCTCGACTACGAGATCTGGCCCGACGGCTGGACGGTCGTCACCGCCGACCGGAAGTGGACCGCGCAGTTCGAGCACACTCTCGTCGTCACGGACGACGGTGCGGAGATCCTCACCCTGCCGAGCGACGCCGCCTAGATGCGCGGGGCGCTGCTGATCGCCGGCGCCACCTCGGACGCCGGCAAGTCCACGATCACGGCGGGCCTGTGCCGGCTCCTGGCCCGGCGGGGCGTGCGGGTCGCGCCGTTCAAGGCGCAGAACATGTCCAACAACTCCGTCGCCACCGTCGAACCGGACGGCACCAGCGGCGAGATCGGCCGCGCCCAGGCGACCCAGGCGCTCGCGTGCGGGCTGGCCCCGTCGGTCCGGTTCAACCCCGTCCTGCTCAAGCCCGGCAGCGACCGCCGCTCCCAGCTCGTGCTCCACGGCCGCGCGGTCGGCGACGTGGGCGCCCGCGACTACGTCACCCGCCGCCAGTGGCTGCTCGACGAGGTCACCACCACGCTGCAGGGCCTGCGCGACGAGTTCGACGTGGTCCTGTGCGAGGGCGCCGGCAGCCCCGCCGAGATCAACCTGCGCGCCACCGACATCGCCAACATGGGGCTCGCCCGGGCAGCGGGCCTGCCGACGCTGATCGTCGGCGACATCGACCGCGGGGGAGTGCTCGCGCACCTCGCCGGCACCGTCGCCGTGATGCCGCCCGAGGACCAGCGCCTCGTGTACGGATTCCTCGTCAACCGCTTCCGCGGTGACCGCTCGATCCTCGAACCCGGCCTCGAGCAGCTCGCGGACCTCACGAAACGTCCCACGCTCGGCGTGCTCCCGTACCTCGCCGACCTCTGGCTCGACGCCGAGGACTCGCTCGCCGCGTTCGGCACCGACCTCGTCGGCCGCGGCTCCACCCGGCCCGATGCGCTCCGGGTGGCCGCCGTCGCGCTGCCGCGCGTCTCCAACACCACCGACGTCGAGGCGCTCGCGTGCGAACCCGGTCTGACGGTCCGCTGGACGACCCGGGCCGCCGATGTCGCCGCCGCCGACCTCGTCGTGCTCCCCGGCAGCAAGAGCACCGTCGGCGACCTCACGTGGCTGCGCGGCAACGGCCTCGCGGACGCGCTGGTCCGGCGCGCCGCTGCCGGCCGCCCGATCATCGGTATCTGCGGCGGCTACCAGATGCTCGGCCGCACCATCAGCGACCCGTCCGGCGTCGAGGCGCCCGCCGGCACCCGGGTGGACGGCCTCGGCATCCTCGATCTCGACGTCGTGTTCGCGCGCACCAAGTGCGTCCGGACGGTCGCCGGCACCGGGCTCGGCGTGGGCGCGACGGGTTACGAGATCCACCACGGCACCGTCGTCCGGAACGCGGAAGGTCCTGCGCTGCAGGGCCCCGACGGCCCGGAGGGGGCGCTCACGCCGCAGGTGCTCGGCACCCATTGGCACGGGCTGTTCGGGTCCGACGACTTCCGCCGGGCCTACCTCGCCCGAGCCTTCCCCGGCCACGACCCCGGGCCGTCCGTGAGCTACGACGGTGCGCGCCTCGCGCAGCTCGACACGATCGCCGACGCGCTCGAGGAGCACGGGGACGTCGATGCCATTCTGGAACCTTTGCTTTCACCTGTCGCATTTTCGGCGATCCTGCCGACCATTCGGATCATCAGTGACTAGCGTTGACGACCATGCCGATCGATTCAGCTGACACGGTGCAGGTGCCCACGGGCTCGTGGACCTTCGACGTGTCGGTCGGGGGGTCTGAGCACGGCGTGCCCGTCCTGCTGCTGCACGGATTCCCGCAGACCGAGGAGTGCTTCGACCAGGTCCGGGAGAGACTCCACGAGGCGGGTCTGCGCACCATCGCGCCCCGCCAGCGGGGGTACAGCGCGGGCGCGCGCCCGGTGGGCGTCGACCAGTACACGATGAAACACCTCGCGGAGGACGCGGCCGGTGTTCTCGACGCGCTGGACGTGCCCTACGCGCACGTCGTGGGTCACGGCCTCGGCGCGACGGTGGCGTGGCACTTCGCGGCCGCCTACCCGCTGCGCGCCATGAGCCTGACGGCGGTCTCCTTCGGCCACCCGTCGGCGTTCGGCGACGCGATGGCCACCGATCAGGACCAGCGGCAGCGCTCGCGTTACCTCGAGCTGTTCCTGCGGTCCGGTGAGGCGGAGAAGGCGCTGCTGGCCAACAACGCGCGCACGCTCCTCGCGACGGCGCCCGGCGGCGGCATCGAGGCGCTCGCGGACGAGCCGACTCTGACGGCCGCCCTGAACTGGTATCGCGCGAACCTCGCGCCGGGCGGCGAAGGACTGGAGTGCCCCGTGATCGAGGTGCCCACCACGCTGGTGTGGGGCAACCGGGACGCGATCGCGGGCGCGGCGCAGGCCAAGGGCACCGCGCACTACCTCCGGGCCGACTACCGGCTCAGCGAGGTGCCCGACGGTGACCACTGGCTCCCGTTGCGCGCGCCCGCGGCGCTGGCCTCGGAGATCGCGCTGCGGACGCTGCGGAACTGACCGCGCTCCCGCGCGGCCGGTCCGCAGCGGTCCGCGTTACTTGTCGCTGCCGCAGGTGCAGCTGTCGCCGCACGAGCAGTTCTCGCACGTGCAGTTCGGGTTGGAGCAGCCGGGAACGAAAGAATCATGCTGAATCATGCATATGACTCTACCTCGTGCGGCTCCCGCGATCACGCGTCCTTCCCGAGCCCCAGCAGCGCGTTCTCGACCAACTCCGGCAGCGCCGGGTGGATCCAGTACTGCCCGCGCGCGAACTCCTGCGCCGGGATGGAGAAGGACATCGCCGTGATCGCGGACTGGATCAGCGCCGAGGCCTGGTGCCCGACGATGTGCGCGCCGACCAGCAGGCCCGTGGACCGGTCGGCGATGAGCTTGCACACCCCGTCGGCGTCGGCCATCGCCCAGCCGTAGGCGATGTCGGCGTAGCGCTGCTCGGCGACCGCCACGTCGATGCCCCGCGAGCGGGCCTCCGCCTCCGTCAGCCCCACCGACGCCACCTGCGGGCGGGAGAACACCGCGCCCGGCACGAACCGGTGATCGGAGGTCGCGGCGGGGGAGTCCCAGCCCGACAGCAGGTTCTCCGCCACGACCCGGGCCTCGTGGTTCGCGACGTGCCGCAGCGGGAACCGCGTGCTCACGTCGCCGAGCGCCCACACGCCGCGGACCGGCGTGCGCTGGTGCTCGTCGACCGGGACGCGGCCGGCGTCGTCGAGCTCGATGCCGATCGCCGAGAGCGCGAGCGTGTCCCCGTTGCGCGTGCGCCCGGTCGCGACGAGCAGCACGTCGCCCGCCACCGCCCCGCCGTCGGTGAGGTCGACCTCCACGCCGTCGCCGGCCGGCCGGGTCGCGGTGACCTCGGTGCCGAGCCGCACGTCCCACCGCTGCGAGACCGCCTCGGTGAACGCCTCGGAGATGGTCTGGTCCTGGGAGCGCAGCAGCCGCTCGCCCCGCGCCACGACCGTGACCTCGGCGCCGAGGCCGGCGAAGACGTGCGCGAACTCGGCCGCGATGTAGCCGCCGCCCACGATGATCACGCGCCCCGGCAGAGCGTCGAGCCGCATGATCGTGTCGTTGGTGTGGAAGGGCGCCGCGCCCTCGGCGGTGAACACCGGCGGGATCACCGGGCGCGAGCCCGCCGAGATCACCACGTCGCGCCCGGAGACCACGGTGCCGTCGGCCAGCTCGAGGCGGTGCAGGCCGTCGCCGGAGGAGGGCAGGAACCACGCCTCCTGCTGGAAGACCGTGATGTTCGGGCACGTGTCGCCCTCGCGGTACCGCAGCCCGCCCGCCGCGTACCGGTCGATCCGGCCGAAGACGCGGTCCCGGATGTCGGCCCATCGGGTGCCGGTGATCTCCGCGTCGACGCCGACCACGCCGCCCTCGCGGGCCTCATCGGCGACGTCGGCGGGGTAGACGAACATCTTGGTCGGGATGCAGCCGACGTTCAGGCAGGTGCCGCCGAAGGCGCCGTTGAACTGCCCCTTGTCGACGATCGCGATCGAGCGGTCGTCGAAGCGGTGGTCGGGGATGGTGTTGCCGGCCCCGGACCCGATGATGACGAGGTCGAAGACGCGCTCGGCCATGTCAGGCCTCGATCTCGCGGGCCAGCCAGGCGCCCAGCTCGGCGTAGGCGGTCTCGCGGGCGTCCTTCTCGGAGAGGAAGACGTCGTGCTTGGCGTTCTCGACGGGGATCACCGTGAGCCGGCCGCCCAGGGCGCCCGACCACTTCGCGATCTGCCGGGTGTCGAGCACCACGTCGGCGCGCCCGGCCTCCTCGCTCCACTCCTTCGGGGCGAAGCTCTTCGTCGAACGCAGCACGAGCGACGGGACGCCCACGTCGAGGCCGCGGTGCAGCAGGCTGTGCGCGACGCGGACGGCGCGCAGCCAGCCGAACCGCACGGGGAAGCCCTCGATGGGCTTGATCCGCACGTCGAACTCGAACTCGCCGTGCTCGTCGGCGTGGATGGTCTGGCCGTACACGCCGACCGCCTCGACGGGGACGATGCGGGTGCCCACGGCCTTGCCGATGAGCTTCACGACCGGCGTCGCGACCTCGCGCAGCACCGCGGAGCCCTGCAGGTCGAACCACGGGCTGTCGAGCACCAGGCCGACGATCGGGGCGGTGCGACCCGCCTTGCGGCGGCGGTCGAGCCACAGCGGGGTGATCAGGCCGCCCGTCGAGTGCGCCGCGACGACGACGCCGAGGCCCGGGTGCTCCTGCTCGATCGCCGCGACGGCGAGGTCCAGCTCGGCGTCGTAGACGGTGAAGTCGGTCGCGTAGTGCGCCGACTGCCCGTCGCGCAGCGAACGCCCGCACTTGCGCAGGTCCAGCGCGTAGAAGGCGTAACCGCGGTCCGCGAAGAACTCGGCGACGGCGGTCTGGAAGAAGTAGTCCGAGAATCCGTGCACCCACAGCACCGCGTGGTGCGGGTCCTGTGGACCCGCCACGTGCTTGACCAGCGTGGCGACGACGTCGCCGCCCGGCTCGCCGTCCGGGTCGGGGCCCAGCTCGAAGGTGTGCTGGGCGAAATCGTCGCCCAGAATGTCGGGGGAGAAGGTCAGCTCAGTGGTCGCCACGGCTTCACTGTAATGACGCCGCGCGGTCCGGTCGTGCTCCGCGGGTGGTCCGGCCGTCCAGCACGGTGTGCCGCGCGCCACCGAAGGGCCCCGGAGTAAGGTTCTGGCGCAGAAGGGGGCCGATCGGTGGCCCCGCCCCACGTCGAGGAGTGAACTACCAGATGGCCCGTAACGTGATCAGCACGGACGTCGCGCTCGTCGGCGCGGGAATCATGAGCGCCACGCTCGGCACCCTGCTCCGCAAGCTCGAGCCCAGCTGGTCGATCAACGTCTTCGAGTCCCTCGACGCCGCCGCCGCCGAGTCCTCCGATCCGTGGAACAACGCGGGCACCGGCCATTCGGCGCTGTGCGAGCTGAACTACACCCCGCAGGCCGCCGACGGTTCCGTCGACATCTCCAAGGCCATCACGATCAACGAGCAGTTCCAGGTCTCGCGCCAGTTCTGGGCCTACGCGGTGGACGCGGGCGTGCTCGATCAGCCCTCCGACTTCATCAACCCCATCCCGCACGCCAGCTTCGTGCACGGTGCCGACAACGTCGAGTACCTCCGCAAGCGCTACGACGCGCTCGCGCACCAGACCCTGTTCGAGGGGATGGAGTTCTTCACCGACCCGGCCACCTTCACCGAGCGCCTGCCGATAATGGCGGCCGGCCGCAACTTCGGCGATCCCGTCGCCGTCAACTGGTACGAGGGCGGCACCGACGTCGATTTCGGGTCGCTGACCAAGAAGCTCATCAACTTCGTCGGCAAGGGCGGCGCCGTCCACTTCGGCACCAAGGTCACCAACCTCAAGCGCACGAAGGAGGGCTGGCGCCTCACCGTCAAGAACCTGCGCACCCACGAGGTCTCCCACGTGGACGCGCGCTTCGTGTTCGTCGGCGCGGGTGGTGGTGCACTGCCGCTGCTGCAGAAGTCCGGCATCAAGGAGGCCAAGGGCTTCGGCGGCTTCCCCGTTTCGGGCCAGTTCTTCCGCTGCTCGAACCCCGAGCTCATCGACCACCACGCCGCGAAGGTCTACGGCAAGGCGGCGGTCGGCGCCCCGCCGATGTCCGTGCCGCACCTGGACACCCGCGTCATCGAGGGCAACAAGGGCCTGCTGTTCGGGCCCTACGCCGGCTTCTCGCCGAAGTTCCTCAAGGCCGGCCAGTACACCGACCTGCCGCTGTCGGTGAAGCCGAACAACCTGCTCCCGATGATGGCCGTCGGCCTCAAGGAGATGGGCCTGACCAAGTACCTCATCGGCGAGCTCCTGCAGTCGCCCGCCGACCGCGTGAAGACGCTGTCCGAGTTCGTCCCCCGCGCCGACGGCCACGACTGGGAGCTCATCACCGCGGGCCAGCGCGTCCAGGTGATCCGCAAGGGCCCCGGCGGCGGCAACCTCGAGTTCGGCACCGCGGTCATCGCCGCGAACGACGAGTCGATCGCCGGCCTGCTCGGCGCCTCGCCCGGCGCCTCGACGGCGGTCCCCGCCATGCTCGACGTGCTGGGCAAGTGCTTCCCCAAGCACATGCAGGCGTGGAAGCCGTTGCTGCAGGAGATGATCCCGTCCTACGGGACCACCCTCAACGACAACAAGCAGCTGTTCGACCAGGTCTGGGACTGGACCAACCGCACGCTGCAGCTGTCCCCGGGTGTCGGGGCCGACGCGCAGGCGTAGCGGCGTGCGCCGGGCCACCGGGGACGAGCTCGACGCGAGCAGCCTCTACGCGCTGCTGAAGCTGCGCGCCGAGGTCTTCATCGCCGAGCAGCAGAGCCCGTGGCTCGACGTCGACGGGCGCGACCTCGACCCGTCGACCGTCCACCTCTGGCTGCCCGACGGTGCCGCCCCCGGCGGTTCCGGCGGCGCGATCGCGACGGTGCGCGTCACCGACGAGGGACCGGGCGTCGCCGCGATCGGCCGGGTGTGCGCGGCCCCCGCGTACCGCGGGCGCGGCCTGATCGGCGAGCTGATGAGGGCCGCGCTCGCCGAGCTCGACGGCCGTGCCTGCCTGCTCGAGGCCCAGTCGCACCTGGAGGGCATGTACGCCAAGTACGGATTCGCCCGCGAGGGCGACGAATTCATCGAGGACGGCATCCCGCACGTCCCCATGAGGAGGCCTGCCGGTGTCTGACCGCTACCCGTTCAGCGCCGTGGTCGGCCACGACGAACTGCGGCTGGCCCTGACCCTGTGCGCGATCGCGCCCGCCGTCGGCGGCGTGCTCGTGCGGGGCGAGAAGGGCACCGCGAAGTCGACCGCCGCCCGCGCGCTCGCCCCGCTGCTCCCGGCCCGTCCCGACGGAGCGCCCGCCCGCCTCGTCGAACTGCCCATCGGCGCCACCGAGGACCGCGTCGTCGGTTCGCTGGACCTGCACCGCGCCCTCGGCGAGGGACGCGTCGACTTCACGCCCGGCCTACTGGCCGATGCCGACGGCGGCATCCTCTACGTCGACGAGGTCAACCTCCTCTCCGACCACCTCGTCGACGTGCTGCTCGACGCCGCGGCGATGGGGCGGGTCACCGTCGAGCGGGACGCCGTCTCCCGCTCGTACCCCGCACGGTTCGTCCTGGTGGGCACCATGAACCCGGAGGAGGGCGAGCTGCGGCCGCAGCTGCTCGACCGCTTCGGCCTCGCCGTCGACGTGCGGGCGAGCCGCGACGTGGACGCCCGCGTCGAGGTGATGCGGCGCCGCCTCGCGTTCGAGGCCGACCCCGCCGCCTTCGCCGCGGAGTACGCCGATGCCGACGCCGCACAGGCCCGTCGCATCGCCGACGCCCGCGACCGGTTGCCCGGCGTGGCGCTGCCCGACGGGGAGCTGCGCCGCATCGCCGCGGTGTGCGCCGCCTTCGACGTCGACGGCATGCGCGCCGACCTGGTGATCGCCCGGGCGGCGCGCGCCCATGCTGCGTGGCGCGGCGCCGCCGAGGTCACCGAGGACGACGTGCGCGTGGCGGCCGCGCTCGCCCTGCCGCACCGCAAGCGCCGCGACCCGTTCGACGAGCCGGGCCTCGACGACGCCGAACTCGACCGCGCTCTCGACGACGCCCGTGACGCCGCCGACGAGCCCGATCCCGACCCGGACGGCCCCGATCCCGACGGCCCCGGCGACGGCGGACCCGGCGACGGCGGGCCCGGCGGACAGCAGGCGGACCCACCGGCGCAGGACGATGCCGCGGAGCCCGGGACCGAGCCGCAGGGCACCGCGCTGCCGACCACGCGACACCGCACCGTGGGCCGGCTGACCGTGCCCGGCACGGGCACCGGCGGAGCGACCGGCCGCCGGTCGAAGACGCGCGCGGAGCGCGGCAGCGTCGTGCGCGCCGCACCCGCCGGCACCGGTGCGGGCCTGCACCTGGCCGCGACGCTGCGCGCCGCCGCACCCGCACAGGCCGCCCGCGGCCGCATCGCCGGCCCGCTGCACCTGGCGCCGTCCGACCTGCGGTCCCCGATCCGTGAGGCCACCGAGGGCAACCTCGTCGTCTTCGTCGTGGACCTGTCCGGATCGATGGCCGCGCGGGAGCGGATCGCGCTGGTCGGCGAGGCCGCGGTGTCCCTGTTGCGCGACGCCTACCAGCGGCGCGACAAGGTCGCCGTGATCGGCTTCCGCGCCACGGAGGCCACGCTGCTGGTGCCGCCGACGCGGTCCGTCGACGTGGCCGTCGCGCGGCTCGCCCGCGCCCGCACCGGCGGCCGGACTCCGCTCGCGGAGGGGCTGATCGAGGCGCGGAAGCTGCTGCGGCGCGAGGACCTGCGCCCCGACGCGCGCCGCCCGCTCGTCGTGGTGCTCACCGACGGTCGGGCGACCTCCGGCCGGGACCCGCTGCCCCGCGCCCTCGCCGCCGCCGCGGGCCTGCACGCCGACGGTCGAGCGACGGTCGTCGTGGACTGCGAGACCTCGATGGTCCGGCTGGGCCTCGCGGCGAAGGTCGCGACGGCGCTCGGCGCGCCGATGATCCCGCTCGGCGGCCTGAGCCCGCAGGATCTGGCCCGCGTCGCCTGACGTATGTTCCGAAAGTCGACTCGCGGCGGGCAGCGCGACAGTATTCGTCGCCGCGCCTCGCTGGAGTGAAGTTCGGTAGCGCCCCCGACCCGAAGGAGTGATGTCATGCCGCAGGGCAAGGTCGAATCAGTGCCGCAGGACGGCCTGACCACCCGGCAGCGCCGCAACCAGCCGGTGCTCGCCGTCCACACCGGGCCGGGCAAGGGGAAGTCGACGGCCGCCTTCGGCATGGCGATGCGCGCGTGGAACCAGGGCTTCGACATCGGCGTCTTCCAATTCGTCAAGAGCGCGAAGTGGAAGGTCGGTGAGGAGGCGACCATGCTCGCGCTGAACGAGCTGCACGAGCGCACCGGTGCCGGCGGGCCCGTCGAATGGCACAAGATGGGGCAGGGCTGGTCCTGGCTGCGCCGCACCGACGACGCCGAGCAGGACCACGCCGAGGCCGCCCGCGACGGGTGGCGGGAGATCGCGCGCCGGCTCAGCGTCGAGCAGCACCGGTTCTACGTGCTCGACGAGTTCACCTACCCGCTCAAATGGGGGTGGATCGACGTCGACGAGGTGGTCGAGACACTGGTGCACCGGCCCGGCAATCAGCACGTCATCATCACCGGTCGCGACGCGCCGCAGGCGCTCGTGGACGCCGCCGACCTGGTCACGGAGATGACCAAGATCAAGCATCCGATGGATGCGGGGAGGAAGGGCCAGAGGGGGATCGAGTGGTGAGCCCGGCGTGAGCGTCCCCGCAGTCGTCATCGCCGCACCGTCGTCGGGCAGCGGCAAGACCTCCATCGCCACCGGCCTGATGGGGGCCCTCGCTCGGACCGGCGTCGTCGCCCCGTTCAAGGTGGGGCCCGACTACATCGACCCGGGGTACCACGCGCTCGCCACGGGCCGTCCCGGCCGCAACCTCGACGCGGTGCTGTGCGGAGCGCCCCGCGTCGCCCCGCTGTACCGGCACGGTGCGTCCGGCGCCGACATCGCCGTCGTCGAGGGCGTGATGGGGCTGTTCGACGGTCGCATCGTCGACGGCCCCGGTGGCGCCGCGACCGAGGGCATCGGCTCCACCGCCGACATCGCCCAGATCCTCGGCGCGCCCGTCCTGCTGGTGGTCGACGCCCGCGGGCACTCGCAGTCCCTCGCCGCGCTGCTCGCCGGATTCGCCACCTACCGGCCCGGAGTCTCCATCGCCGGCGTCATCCTCAACCGCGTCTCCAGCGCCCGGCACGAACGTGTCCTGCGCGACGCCTGCGCACAGGCGGGCCTGGAGGCCGTCGGCGCGGTGCCCGGCGCGGCGGCGCTGGAGGTGCCG
Organism: Tsukamurella paurometabola; assembly: GCF_900631615.1. NCBI lineage: Bacteria > Bacillati > Actinomycetota > Actinomycetes > Mycobacteriales > Tsukamurellaceae > Tsukamurella > Tsukamurella paurometabola. Next base: position 4,412,901 of record NZ_LR131273.1, on the reverse strand, counting down.
GCGCGGCACCTCGGCCTCGTCCCCGCCGCGGAGCGGGGGCCGGGCGCCGTCGCCGCGGTCGCCGCGATGACCGACCTGGTGGAACGGCACGTCGACGTCGACCGGATCCGCGCGGTGGCCCGGCCCGTCGCGGACGGACCGGTGTGGTCACCGTCGGAGGAGGTGGCGCGCGCGGGCGAGCCCGTCGTCGCGCTGGCCGGCGGCCCGGCGTTCAGCTTCGGCTACGCCGAGCACGAGGAGCTCCTGCGCGCCGCCGGGGCGCGGGTGCGCCGATTCGACCCGCTCGCCGACGAGCTGCCGGACGGGGCCGCCGCCGTCGTCCTGCCCGGCGGCTTCCCCGAGGTGTACGCGGAGAAGCTGTCGGCGAACACGGCCCTGCGGGCGCAGCTGCGGAGCCTGGTCGCAGCCGGCGGTGTGGTGCACGCGGAGTGCGCGGGCCAGCTGTACCTGGCCGAGTCGCTCGACGGCGTGCCCATGTGCGGCATCGTGCCCGGGACGGCGACCTTCACCCCGCGCCTCACGCTCGGGTACCGGGACGCCGTGGCCCTGGGTGGCGGCGCCCTGTTCGAGGCGGGGGAGCGCGTCACCGGCCACGAGTTCCACCGCACGGCGCTCGCCCCGGGCCCCGCGCCGGCGTGGGGATGGCGCGACGGGGAGGGGGCCGCGGTGACCGATGGGCACCTTTCGCCCACAGTGCACTCCTCGTACCTCCATGTGCACCCTGCCGGATACCCGGACGTGGCGGAACGCCTGGTCAGAGCGGTCGCGTGAGGAATTCGTCTCACCCTGAACGGGGGCCTCGCGCGGGCTGAGAGCATCCTGTACAAAAGCCTCATGCACACGTCGATCAAGCTCGTCTCCGTCACCTTCGCCGCCGCTGCCGTGGTCGCCACCTCCGCCTGCGCCGCCGGTTCGTACGCCGCCCCCGGCTCGCCGTCCTCCTCGTCCTCCGCCAAGCCCAGCGCGTCGGCCAAGCCCTCCGTCAAGCCGTCGACCGGTGCTTCGGCGTCGGCCACGCCGTCGGCCTCGAAGCCGACCCCCGTCAAGGCCGGCACGCCGAGCGCCGTCCTCGCCTCGACCGCGTGGGAGACCACCTCCGCGAAGGATGCGAAGGGCGCCAAGGTCGCGCTCACCGACAAGGACGTCAAGAACTACGTCGGCTGGGCCTACTTCAAGAAGGACGGCACCTTCACCCTCTACAACCTGGACGACACCGCCAAGGGCAAGGGCACCTGGTACGTCTCGCCCGACGGCAAGAAGCGCACCATCGTCGCCAAGAACGCCGATGGCAGCGTCCAGTACACCCGCACCGTCGAGATCGTGACCCTCACCGAGAAGGAGTTCACGTACCGCGTGTACCCCGAGGCCTCGAACAAGGCCGTGTACTACGACATCGTGCACACGCCCACCAAGCACGCCGAGCCGCGCGCATAGCGACGGATGCCGCTCACTAAGCTGAGCGGAATGAACAGCCACGGCGCCCCGCACGATCCCTACCTCGTCGGTCTGGATCTGCGAGGGCGCCGTGTCGTCGTCGTGGGGGCCGGCACCGTCGTCCAGCGGCGACTGCCGGTGCTCCTCGCGGCCGGCGCGGACGTCCACGTCATCGCCCCCGAGGCGACGCCGGCCGTCGAGGCCACGCCCGGCATCGTCTGGCACCGCCGGGAGTACGCCTCCGGCGACCTGCTCGGCGCCTGGTACGCGCTGGCCGCGACCGACGACCCGGCGGTGAACGCCGCCGTCGTCGCCGAGGCCGAGGCGGCGCGCACCTTCTGCGTCCGCGCGGATCTCGCGCGTGAGGGCACGGCCGTCACCCCGGCCACGGTCGCCACCGACGGGCTCCAGGTGGGCGTCCTGGCGTCCGGGGATCACCGACGGTCCGCCGCGGTCCGCGACGCCCTGCGCGCCGTCCTCACCGGCGACGAGGCGGCTCGGCCCACCCACAAGCCCGAGGGCGTGGCCCTCGTGGGCGGCGGGCCGGGCGACCCCGATCTCATCACCGTGCGCGGTCGCGCCCTGCTCGGGCTCGCCGACGTGGTCGTCGCCGACCGCCTGGCCCCGCCGCGGCTGCTCGCCGAACTCGCGCCGCACGTCGAGGTCATCGACGCCGCGAAGGTGCCCTACGGCCGGGCCATGGCACAGCAGGCGATCAACCGGGTGCTCATCGACCGGGCGCGCGAGGGCAAGTTCGTCGTCCGGCTCAAGGGCGGCGACCCCTACGTCTTCGGCCGCGGCTTCGAGGAGCTCGAGGCGCTGGCCGCCGAGGGCATCCCCGTCACCGTGGTCCCCGGCATCACCAGCTCGATCGCCGCGCCCTCCGCCGCGGGGATCCCCGTGACGCACCGGGGCGTCACGCACGAGTTCGTCGTCGTCTCCGGCCACGTCGCGCCGGGGCACCCCGACAGCCTCGTCGACTGGGACGCGCTCGGCCGGCTGCGCGGCACCGTCGTGGTGCTCATGGCCGTGGAGCGCCTCGCCGCCATCGCCGAGGCGCTGATCGCGGGCGGCCGTCCGGCGGAGACCCCGGCGGCCGTCGTGGAGAACGCGACCACGGGCGGGCAACGCACTGTGCGCGGCACCCTCGCCACGATCGCGGCGGACGCCGCGGCGGCGAGCGTCGTACCGCCGGCCGTCCTCGTCGTGGGTGCGACGGCCGGTTTCACCGCCGCGCTGGGCGGCTGACCCACACCCGGGCTGGGTTTCGCGCGTGTCGGCGGAATGTGACGCCCCCGCGACGGCCGCGGCGCCTCCGGGCTGCGATCACCGCTCTGCGCTGCGCTGATCGCCCGAATCGGTGGAAATCCGCCGCCGTCAGACCTGTCACTACAGTAACTCTCGTCACAATTGTTACCGTTCACGACTTCCGAATCCGCTGGGGTAGTCGGTAGCCTCGGGCATCATGACCTCAACGATGGCGCCCAGCAGCCCGGCGCAGACCTACCGCGTCAAGGGCAGCGCCGTCGGCATCCCCATCCTCGTCCTGTGCGGGATGATCTTCCTCTCGGTGCTCGATGGCACCGTCGTCTTCGTGGCGATGCCGGAGATCCAGGACGCCCTGGGCCTCTCCGACGCCACCAAGGTCTGGGTGTTCGGCGCGTACGCGCTCACGTTCGGTGGGTTCCTGCTGCTCGGCGGCCGGCTCGGCGACACCTTCGGCCGGAAGAAGATGTTCCTGCTCGGCGTCATCGGCTTCACCGTGGCGTCCGCACTCGCGGGCTTCGCGACGAACGAGGCGTGGCTGTTGGCGGCCCGCGTCGGCCAGGGCTTCTTCGCCGCGATCGCGGGGCCCACCGCGCTGGCGCTGATCGCGACCACGTTCGCGCCCGGGAAGGCCCGCAACCAGGCCTTCGCCGTCTTCGGTGCGATGGCGGGCCTCGGCTCCATCGCCGGGCTCGTGGCGGGCGGGCTGCTCGCCACCATCGACTGGCGCCTCATCTTCTGGATCAACGTGCCCGTGGGCATCGCCTGTGCCATCGGCGGTTGGTTCACGCTCGACGAGGCGATGTCGGAGCGGCGCCACGCGCTCGACGTCAAGGGTGCCGTCCTCGCGGTCGCGGGCTGCGTGACCGGCGTCTACGCCCTCACCGCCGGGCCCGAGGCGCACTGGCAGAGCGCCTCGGTCTACATCGCGGCGGTGATCAGCGCGATCTGCCTGACCCTGTTCCTGTGGGTCGAGCGCACCGCGAAGAACCCGATCCTGCCCTTCTCGCTGTTCAACAACCGCAACCGCGTCGCCGCGATGCTCGCGATCCTGGTGTGCGGCGCCCTGATCCCCACCCTGGGCTTCTACGTCGCGCTGACCTTCCAGCTGGTCCTCGGTTACACGCCCTTCCAGTCCGGCCTCGCGCTGCTGCCCTTCGCCGTGGGCTTCGGCATCTCCGTGGCGATCAGCGCCTCGCTGGTGCGCCGCTTCCAGGCCCGCTGGCTGGTGGCCATCGGCGGCGTCATCGTCTTCCTGCCCTGCCTGTACGTGCCGACGCTGATGAGCAAGGCGCCGGCCACCATCGACTACTTCCCGCAGATCGCCCTTCCGGTCTTCTTCATCGGCATCGGCGTGGGTATGGCCGTCGTGCCGCTGCCGCTCGGGGCCGTCGCCGGGGTGCGCCCGTCGGAGATCGGCCCGCTGACCGCGCTGATCGAGGTCGCGCAGAATCTCGGCGGCATCATCGGCCTGGCGTCCGTGCAGGTCGTCGTGACCTCGCGCATCATGGCCGAGGGCGGCCCGACCACCGGCCACCTGCGCCACGACACGTTGACCGGCGACCAGATCCATGCCCTGGCCTCCGGGTACGGCCTCGCCTTCATCGCGTGCGCGGCGATCCTCATCCTCGCCGGCCTCGTGGTGGTGCCTTTCATGCGGTTCACCCCGGAGGAGATCGCCGAGGGGCAGGCCGCCAAGGAATCCAGCGAGTCCGGTGGCGCGATACCGTCCACGTCCTTCCCGGCGCAGGCCTTCGAGGATGATGACGACGACGTCGACGACGACTGGGAGCCTCTCGAAGGAGACGTGACCTCGGGGTCCTTCGCCGCGATCCGCCGCGAGGACTTCGACCGCGCCTACAACGAGGAGCCGGGCGATCCCGAGCCGGTGTACTTCACCGATCGGTTCCGCGCCATTAAGCGCTCCGACGTCGAGGGCGGATCCGCGCAGTCCGGCGCGGCAGCGCCCCCGGCGGGCCCGGTGCCGGCCCGACCCGGCCCCGGCGTGCCGCAACCGCCGACGCAGCAGGTCCCCGTCGCCCGCCCGCCGCGCCGTCCCGCGCCGTCCGCTCCGCAGCAGGCCCACCCGCGGCCCGCCGCCCCGCAGCCGCACCGCCGCCCGGCACCGTCGACGCCCCAGCAGGCCTACTCGCACCCGAGCGATCCGTTGCCCCGTCCGGGCAGCCGCCCGGGGGAGGGGCTCGCCGGGATCGCCCGGCCCTCCGGTCCGATCCAGCGCGAGAGCGTCGACCTGCCGCGCCCGCCGGTGCCGCCCACCCCGCGCGCCGCGGTTCCCGACTACCGCCCGCCGCGGCCCGCCCCGCAGCAGTACCGGGTCGACCCGCCCGCGCCGCGGACCGACGGGCCCGCGCCGGCACCCCGGCCCGAGCCCCGCTTCGAGCCCGTCCCCGCGGGTGCGCGCACGGGCCGGCACGCCGCACCGGAGCCCGACGGCATGCACCACCCGGCGCCGACCCCGCAGGCCGACCGCGTGAGCCGGGCGCGGCGGCACCGCCGGGAGGACTGACGGGGCCGTGCCCGGCGTGTCGCCCGAATTGTGACCATCGGGTGTGCGGCCCGGCGCTCGATTCGGCTGCACCGTCCGTGGTCTGCGCAAACGCCCCGCACAATGCTTGCTGAGTGCACGCACCGGCCCCGCGGGCCGCGCCCTGCCGCCCGGAAACCGGCACGAGCGATTTCTTCGTGACTTCTCTCAGCCGGTAGCCTCGGTCTTCATGACCTCAACGATGGCCCCCGGGGCCCCGGCGCAGACGTACCGCGTCAAGGGCAGCGCTCTCGGTCTCGCCATCGTCGTCCTCTCCGGCATGATGTTCCTCGCCGTGCTCGACGGCACCGTGGTCTTCGTCGCCATGCCGAAGATCCAGGACGCGATGCACCTGTCGGACGCCGCCAAGGTGTGGGTGTACGGCGCGTACGCGGTGACCTTCGGCGGCTTCATGCTGCTCGGCGGCAGGCTGGGCGACACCTTCGGCCGCAAACGGATGTTCATCCTCGGGGTCGCGGGATTCACGCTCGCGTCCCTCCTCACCGGCTTCGCGACCAACGAGGCGTGGCTGCTGGCCGCCCGGGCGGGGCAGGGCCTCTTCGCCGCGATCGCCTGTCCGACGGCGCTGGCGCTCATCGCGACCACGTTCGCGCCCGGGAAGGCGCGTAACCAGGCCTTCGCCATCTTCGGTGCAATGGGCGGCCTGGGCTCTGTTGCCGGGCTCGTCGCAGGCGGTGTGCTCGCGACGATCGACTGGCGACTGGTCTTTTGGATCAACGTTCCGGTCGGCATCGCCTGCGTGGTCGGAGGCTACTTCGCCCTCGAGGAGTCGGCCGCCGAGCGTCGGCACGCCCTTGATGTGAAGGGAGCGATCCTCGCAGTCGCCGGCTGCGTGACCGGCGTGTACGCACTCACCGCTGGACCGGAGGAACATTGGAAAAGCCCGGCCGTTTACGCCGCCGCCGCTGTCAGCGTCGTCTGCCTCGTAGCGTTCCTGTACGTCGAGCGATCCGCGAAGAACCCGATCCTGCCCTTCTCGCTGTTCCGTAACCGGAATCGTGTCGCCGCGATGATCGCGATCCTGATCTGCGGTGCTCTGATCCCGACCTTGGGCTTCTACGTTGCGCTCACCTTCCAGCAGGTGCTCGGTTACACCCCGTTGCAATCGGGTCTCGCGCTCGTACCGTTCGCCGTCGGCATGGGCATTTCGGTGGCCGTCGCCTCGAAGCTCGTGGTGAAGTACCAAGCGCGATGGCTGGTACTGATGGGTGGAATCATCGTCTTCGTGCCGTGCCTCTACGTGCCGACCCTCATGACGAAGGATCCCGCCGAGGTCACGTACTTCCCGTACATCGCGCTGCCGGTCTTCTTCATCGGCATCGGCGTGGGCTTCGCGATCATGTCGTTGCCACTGTGCGCCCTCGCGGGTGTGCGCCCGTCGGAGATCGGACCCATGTCCGCGTTGGTCGAGGTGTGCCAGAACCTCGGCGGCATCATCGGTCTCGCGTCGGTTCAGGTTGTCGTAACCTCGCGGATCATGAAGGAGGGCGGCCCCACCTCCGGTGAGCTGAGCAATGACCCGACTGTCCACGCTGAGCAGCTCAAGGCACTCGCCTCGGGGTATGGACTCGCGTTCATCTCCTGCGCCGCGATCCTCATCCTGGCCGGCCTCGTCGTGGTGCCCTTCATGCGGTTCACTCCGGAGGAGGTCGCCGAGGGGCAGGCGGCCCAGGAGTCCAGCAAGTCCGGTGGTGCGATCCCGTCGACCTCGTTCCCGGCGCAGGCGCTCGAACACGACGATGACGACGTCGACGACGACTGGGAACCGATCGAGGGCGATGTCACGTCCGGATCCTTCCCGGCGGTCAACCGCGCGGACTTCGACCGCGCGTACAACGAGCAGCCGGGCGACCCCGAGCCGGTGTACTTCACCGACCGGTTCCGCGCGATCAAGCGGCCGCAGGCCCCGCAGCAGCCGGCGCAGCACCGGCCGGCGGCGCAGCCGCCGCAGCGGTCGGCCGCGCCCCAGCCCGCCGCGTCCCAGCCGGTCGCGCCGCAGGCGTACTCGCATCCCAGCGATCCGCTGCCGCGCACCGGCCGGCCGGGCGAGGGGCTCGCCGGCGTCGCTCGCCCGTCCGGCCCGATCCATCGGGAGAGCTCCGACCTGCCGCGCCCGCCGGAGCCCCCGCAGCAGCCACCGCGGCCCGCGGCGGATCCGCAGTACCGGCCTCCGGCCGGCGCGCCGCAGGCACAGCATCGACCGAGTGCGCCGATCCAGCGGCCGAGCGCGCCGATACAGCGCCCCAGCGCGCCGATCCAGCGGCCGAGCGCACCGGTGCAGCGGCCGAGCGGTCAGGTCCCGCGGTCGGCGCAGCCGCCGCTGTCCGGCCCGGCCCGGCCCGGACACCCCGGCGGGCCGAGCCCGGAGCACCCCGGCGGCGCCCTCGGGCGTCCGGGACAGGCCCCGCGCCCGAGCGGCCCGGTGCGGCGTCCGAGCGGTGCCGTTCAGCGCCCCAGCGCCCCGGTCCAGCGCCCACCGGCGCCGCCGCAGCAGCAGGCTCCGGCAGGCGGCCGACACGCGCTGCCCGAGCCGGACGGCATGCACCATCCCGAGGCGTCGCCGCAGGCCGAGCGCGTCAGCCGCGCCCGCCGGCACCGCCTCGAGGAGGACTGACTCGGCGGGTCAGCCGGCGGTGACGATCGTGACCTCGGTGGGGGACGAGAGCTCGGCGCGCAGGCCCGCCTTCTCGGCCACCTTCACCACGGCCTTCGCGTCGCCGGGCTCGGCGCGCGTGACCACCAGTGCCCGGGCCAGCAGGCCCTTGTGGTGCTTGTTGAAGTGCGAGACCACGGCGCGCGAGCCGTCGGGTTTCTCGGTCACGACGGTGGCGGTGACCGCTCCCGGCACCTTGCCGAGCGCCGCATAGCCACCGGACCTCAGGTCGACGACGAGGCCGCGGTCGGCGGCGGCCAGCGCGTCGGCGAGGTCGGGCTTCCACTGCGCGGCGAGCGTTCCGAGTCCCGGCAGCTTCGATCCCGACGAGAGCCGGTAGGCGGGGATCGGATCGACGGCGCCGACCACCCCGAACAGCGCCGAGCCCACGGCCAGCCGGGCGTCCGCCTTCGCGCGCTGCGCCTTCGTCAGGCCGCGCACGTCGAGGGCGTCGTAGAGCACACCCGTGTACTGCTCGATCGCCGGACGGGTGGGCGCGGTGCGGAGCGTCCGGTTCCGTTCCAGCTCGTCGGTCTGCCCCTCGGACAGCCCCAGCGCCGCGCGGGCGGCACCGTCGTCCTGTGAGACGGCGATGAGCGCGTCGAGGAGGCGTTCGCGGGTCGGCGTGAGCGACGGGAAGGCCAACGCGCCCAGGTCCAGCGGCGCGCCCTTCCCGCCACCGGCCTTGGTTTCGGACGGGGGAAGCAGGATCAGCACACCGGACACACTAAGCTGTGGCGTCGTGATCACCCGATTCTCCCAGCTGTTCCTGCGCACGCTCCGCGACGACCCGGCGGACGCGGAGGTCCCCAGCCACAAGCTGCTCGTCCGCGCCGGCTACGTGCGGCGCATCGCCCCCGGCGTCTACTCCTGGCTGCCGCTGGGCCTGCGGGTGCTGCGGAACGTCGAACAGGTCGTGCGCGAGGAGATGAACGCCATCGGCGGCCAGGAGATCCTGCTGCCCGCGCTGCTGCCACGGGAGCCCTACGAGGCCACGAACAGGTGGACCGAGTACGGCGACAGCCTGTTCCGGCTCAAGGACCGCAAGGGCGCCGACATGATGCTCGGGCCCACTCACGAGGAGATCTTCGCCCTCACCGTGAAGGGCGAGTACAACTCGTACAAGGACCTGCCGGTCATCCTGTACCAGATCCAGACCAAGTACCGCGATGAGGAGCGGCCCCGCGCCGGCATCCTCCGCGGCCGCGAGTTCGTGATGAAGGACAGCTACAGCTTCGACACCTCCGACGAGGGTCTGGCCGAGGCGTACGCCAAGCACCGCGCCGCCTACCAGCGGATCTTCGCGCGCCTGAACGTCGAGCACGTCATCGTCTCCGCGACGTCCGGTGCGATGGGCGGCAGCGCCTCCGAGGAGTTCCTCGCGGTGAGTGAGGTCGGCGAGGACACCTACGTGCACTCGACCGAGTCGGACTACGCGGCGAACGTGGAGGCCGTGGTCACGCCCGCGCCGCCGGCGATCCCGCTCGACGGGCTGCCGGCCGCGCAGGTCTACGACACTCCGGACGCCCCCACGATCGACACGCTCGTCGCCTGGGCCAACCAGGGGGCCGACGGTGGCTCCGTCCTCGGCCGGGAGGTCACGGCGGGCGACACCCTCAAGAACGTCATGGTCAAGACCCGCGCGCCGGGCGGCGACTGGGAGCTCCTGGGCGTCGGGGTGCCGGGGGACCGCGAGGTGGACTTCAAGCGCCTCGAGGCGTCGCTGGAGCCGACCGAGGTCGCCCTGCTCGAGGAGGCCGACTTCGCGAAGTACCCGTTCCTGGTCAAGGGCTACATCGGGCCGAAGGCGCTGCAGGAGAACGAGGTCCGCTACCTCGTGGATCCTCGTGTGGTCACCGGCACCGCGTGGATCACGGGCGCCGACGCGCCGGGGCGGCACGTCGTGAACCTCACCGCGGGCCGCGACTTCACTCCCGACGGCACCATTGAGGCCGCCGAGGTCCGCGACGGCGATGCCTCGCCCGACGGCAAGGGCGTGCTCAAGTCGGCCCGTGGCATCGAGATCGGCCACATCTTCCAGCTGGGCCGCAAGTACACCGACGCCTTCGAGATCGACGTGCTCGGCGAGAACGGCAAGCCGGTACGGCTGACGCAGGGGTCCTACGGCGTGGGCGTCTCGCGCCTCGTCGCCGTCATCGCCGAGCAGCAGCACGACGACAAGGGGCTGCGCTGGCCGAAGGGCATCGCCCCGTTCGACGTGCACGTGGTCATCGCGAACAAGGACGAGGGGGCCTGGACCGGCGCCGAGTCGCTCGCCGCCGAGTTGGACGCCGCCGGCCTGCAGGTGCTGCTCGACGACCGCAAGGCCTCGCCCGGCATCAAGTTCAAGGACTCCGAGCTGGTCGGTGTGCCCACGGTGGTCGTGGTCGGTCGCGGCTGGGCCGACGGTGTGGTCGAGCTCCGCGACCGCCTCACCGGCGAGTCCCGCGAGATCCCCGTCGCCGACGCCGCCGCGGAGATCGTCGCCGCCGCGCGCTGACGCCGCCCCTCAGACGCAGGAAGCCCGCACCGACCGGTGCGGGCTTCCTGCGTCGTGCGAAGGGCCGACGTCAGCCCAGCAGCGACAGCAGCGAGTTGCCGGTGTCGAACTCTCCGGAAGCGACCAGCCCCACCCCGACGATCACGAGGATGACGCCGAGCACGATGTACACGATGCCGAGAACCAGACCGGCGATGGCCATGCCGTGGCCCTGCTGGCCGGTCTTCTTGGTCTGGTTCATCCCGACGGCGCCCAGGACGATCGCGGCGATCGCCATGAGGAACCCGACGACCCCCACGTACGGGATGCACGTGAGCGGGAAGGCGAGGACGCCGACCGCGAGCGATGCGATCGCGAGGCCGTTGGTGCCGGTCGGCTGGCCGTAGCCGGGCGCGGGGTAGCCCGGCGCGTTCTGGCCCGGGTAGGCGGGGAAGCCCTGCTGTCCGTAACCCGGCTGGCCGTAGGGATCCTGACCGTACGGCTGCTGCCCGTACTGCTGCTGGCCCGGGTACTGCGGGGGCGCGGCGTACGGGTTCGACGGTGCCGCATACGGATCCGCGGGCGCACCGTACGGGTTCTGCTGCGCGTACGGATCCGCGGGTGCGGCGTACGGGTTCTGCTGCGCGTACGGATCGGCGGCCGGTGCCGCGTAGGGATCCGCCGGCGGGGCGTACGACGGGGGCGCGGTGTACGGATCCGGCTGCGCCGTGTTGTGCACGGTGGTGGCCGCGTCGGGATCGCCGGCGACGTCCTGTCCGGCGGGCGCGTCGCCGTCGCGCTTCGTCAGGTCGGGCGCGGCGGGCTTCGGCTCAGCCGGGCGGATCACCGTCGGGTCGTAGGTCCCGTCGCCGGGCTGCTGCGGATCGCTGGACGTCATTCCCCGAGTGTAAAGGCAGGCAAAGGGAACGTCAGGTGCGGATACCGGGGAACGGCGTGGTCACCGGGGACGCTCCGAGCGCGGCGCGCCAGCGGGCCCCGCGGACCGCGGCGTCCCCGAGCCCGGTGACGCCGAGGTGCCGGATCCCGTCACCATCGGCGTGGGACAGTACGTTCCGATGCGCCGCGGCGGTGTCGTCCTCGGCCGCCGCGGCGACCTTGGCGGCACTGACGGGGTCGGTGACCGGCTCGGGCGGGGTGTACGCGGGAGCCGCGGCGGGAACTTCGACGCCGGCGGCACTGAGCACCCGCGCCAGGGCGTCCCGCTGTGAGCGGTGCTCGGCGGCGTACGTCGCGATCTCGGCCTTCCGGGTGGGGGAGGCGTACGCCTCGACGAGCCCGTACAGGTAGACGGCGGCGTGCTCGGACGTGACCGCGGCGGCGACGGCCTCCTGGGCGGGGGTCATCCGAGCACCACCTCCGCGTGGACGCGCGTCGCGGCGGCCACGGAGCCGAGCAGCGCGGCCTGGTAGCCGGACGCGGCGACCGCTGCATCTCCCGCGTCCTTCGCCGACCGGGCGAGCTGGGCGCGCAGCGATTGGCGGTTCAGCGGCGACGGCGCCGCGGCGGTCGACGACGGTGCGGCGGTGACGGACGTCGGGCGCTCGACGTACCGCGACAGCTCGTCGGCCAGTGCCGTGGCGTGCTGGCCGCGCTGATCCGCGATGAGTCGCAGCTGCGGTCCGGCGGCCCCGTCGAGCACGGCGAGGCCCCGGGCGGCGTCCGCGTCGGCCTGGGCCCGGGCGGCCGCGGCCTGCAATCGCACGGCCTGCGGGTCGTCGGCGCGGTCCTCGGGGGTGGTGCACCCCGCCAGTGCGGCCCCGCCCGCGAGGGCGCCCCCCGCGAGGAGGACGGATGTCAGGGCGGTGCGACGGTCGATGCCGGGACGGGACGGGGAGTCGTCGTCGCGGCTCGGGGATGGGGCGATCACGGGGCGAGTGTAGCGAGACGCCCGGGTACACTGGCTGCAGCGTTCGACACCGGGCACGTCCGGTGACAATTTCACAGGGAGGCGCGTATGGCTTACGACGAGGCGAAGGTGTTGGCCGTCATCGCGCCCCACCTGGATGCGGCCGGGCTCGACCTGGAGCGGCTGAAGATCAACAACGCGGGCACCAAGTCCTCCATCGCCGTGGTCGTCGACAGCGACGCGGGTCCCACCCTCGACGAGTTGGCGGAGGTCGCACGGACGCTCTCCGCCGCGGTCGACGACGCGGACGACGTCTTCGGTGCCCAGGCGTTCACCCTCGAGGTCACCACGCCCGGTGCGGAGCGCCCGCTCACCGAGCCGCGCCACTGGCGGCGCGCCCGCGGACGCCAGGCGGCGATCGAGCTGACGGACGGTACGAACCTCCTGGCCCGGATCGGGCGGCTCACGGAGGACGGGCCGCGCGGGGCGACGGTCACCGTCGTGCTGCCGGGGGTGAAGGGGGCCGCCCCGACGACCCGTGATCTCGACCTCGCGGAGGTGGCCGCGGCCGCCGTCCGCGTCGAGTTCCGCAGGCCGAACCCCAAGGAGATGGAGCTCTCGGGCATCATGCCCGGGCGCGTGGAGTCGGGTGCCGAACCGGAGGACCTGACGGGCGAGGACGCCGGTGCGGCGCAGAGGAATGAGGACTAGATGAACATCGACATGGCGACCCTGCGGGCGATCGAGGCGGAGAAGGACATCTCCGTCGACACGGTCATCGAAGCGATCCAGGTGGCTCTCCTCACCGCGTACAAGCACACCGAGGGGCACCAGCCGCACGCGCGGATCGACGTCAACCGCCGCACCGGCGAGGTGAAGGTGCTGGCGCAGGAGCTCGACGCGGACGGCAACATCATCACCGAGTGGGACGACACCCCCGAGGGCTTCGGCCGCATCGCCGCGGACTCGGCGCGCCAGCTCATCACCCAGCGGCTGCGCGACGCCGAGAACGACCGCACCTTCGGTGAGTTCGCCGTCTACGAGGGCGAGGTCGTCTCCGGTGTGGTGCAGGCCGACGCCCGCGCGGCGGCCCGCGGTTTCGTCGTGGTCCGCATCGGCAGCGAGCGTGAGGGCCACGAGGGGCTCCTGCCGCCCGCGGAGCAGGTGCCGGGGGAGACCTACGAGCACGGCGACCGGATGAAGTTCTACGTCGTGGGCGTGAGCCGCGGCCAGCGCGGCACCCAGATCACCCTCTCGCGCACCCACCCGAACCTGGTGAAGAAGCTCTTCGCGCTCGAGGTGCCCGAGATCGCCGACGGCAGCGTCGAGATCACCTCGGTGGCGCGGGAGGCGGGGCACCGCTCCAAGATCGCGGTGCGCACCTCGGTCGCGGGCCTCAACGCCAAGGGCGCCTGCATCGGCCCGATGGGCCAGCGCGTGCGGAACGTGATGAGCGACCTCGAGGGCGAGAAGATCGACATCATCTCCTACGACGACGACCCCGCGGTCTTCGTCGGCAACGCCCTGTCGCCGTCGTCGGTGGTGTCGGTGACCATCGTCGACGCCAAGGAGAAGGCCGCCCGCGTAGTGGTCCCGGACTTCAAGCTCTCCCTCGCGATCGGCAAGGAGGGGCAGAACGCCCGCCTCGCCGCCCGGCTCACCGGCTGGCGCATCGACATCCGCTCCGACGCGGAGGGTGCGGAAGCGAAGTGACGAGGAGGCCGGGCGGGATCCCCGGCCCCGGGCCGGGAACCGGCGTGCACGGCGACGCCCCGGGGCCGGTCCGCACCTGCATCGGATGCCGGCGCCGGGCCCCCGCGGGCGAATTGGTCCGGGTGGTCGCATCCGCGCCGGTCGACGGTGCGCGGACCGTCGTGGTGGACGGGCGGCACCGGTTGCCGGGGCGGGGCGCGTGGTTGCACGACGACCCCGGCTGCCGGGAGCAGGCACGGAAGCGGAACGCCTTCCGCCGGGCCCTGCGGGTCTCCGGCCCGCTCGACGACTCCGCGGTGGGGTGACGTCGGCGGGCCGGGCCGTCAGTCGGCCGCGGAACTGCTTCCGAGGAGCTCACGGACGCGGTTCGCGATCCGGATGAACTCCGGCCGCTCCATCGTGTCCGCGTAGTCCCGCTCGGCCGGCAGGTCCACGGCGATGTCCTCGACGATCCGGCCCGGGCGCGGGCTCATCACGACGACCCGGTTCGCGAGGTAGACGGCCTCGGCGACGGAGTGCGTGACCAGCACGACGGTCGTGCCCGTTTCCCGCCAGATCCGGTGCAGTTCGACGTTCATCTTCTCGCGGGTGAGCGCGTCGAGAGCGCCGAACGGCTCGTCCATGAGCAGCACGTCCGGTTCGTGCATGAGCGCCCGGCACAGGGACACTCGCTGCTGCATGCCGCCGGACAGTTCGTACGGCATCGCGTTGGCGAAGCCCGTGAGCCCCGTCATCTCGAGGAGATGATCGCAGCGCTGCGCGGCGGCCTGCTTGGGCATGCCCCGCATCTCCGCCTGCAGGAGGATGTTCTTGCGGACGTTGCGCCACTCCAGCAGCGCCGCGCGCTGGAAGACGTAGCCGATCTCGCGCTGGGGCCCGGCGACCTTCTTCCCGCGGAGGAGCACCTCGCCGCTGGACGAGTCGGTGAGTCCGGCGACGACCTTGAGGAGGGTCGACTTACCGCATCCCGAGGGGCCCGCGATGGTGACGAACTCGCCGTCGGCGACGGTCAGATCGACGCCCTCGATCGCGGTGGTGGTGCCGCGCTTGGAGGAGAAGGTGACGGTGAGGTCGTTCACCGCGATCGCCGCGGGTGCGGTCTGCAGCCGTTCGGTGGTGGCGGACATGGACATGGCGCCTACTTCCCGGCCGCGGTGAACGACGGATCCCAGTAGTTCTGCGGCGGATTCGCGGCCTTGAGCAGGCCGGCCTGGTTGAGCGTGGCGATGGTGGTCTTCCAGTCCTCCTCGGCGTTGACCCCGGGGCCCTTGTCCTTCGTGGCGGGGGTGGACAGCAGCGGAATGGTCTGGCGCCACTGCGCGAGCAGGACGTCGCGGGGCGGCATCTGCGGATCCTTGCCGGCCATCGCGTCGACGGCGGCCTCGGGGTTCGCCACGGCCGCGGCGAAGGCTTCGCGGACGGCGTCGAGCATGGACTTCGCGAGGTCGCGCGAGCCGGTGATCGTCTCGTCCGCGGCGATCAGGCCGTTGCTGTAGAAGTTCAGGCCCGCGTCGGAGTAGCGGAGGTAGCGCATCTCCCGCCCGCTCTTCGCGGCGATCGTCGGGCCCTGGTCGTGGGCGAAGCCGATCAGCCCGTCGACCCGTCCCGAGAGCAGGGCGGACATCTTGCCCGCGGCGTCCAGGCTCTGCTGCGTGACCTGGTCGGGCTTGAGGCCGACCTTGTCGAGGTAGATGGGGAACGTCGTGGTGGGCGCGTCGCCCGCGGAGACCGCGATGGTCTTGCCGGCGAGGTCCTGCGGGGTGGTGATGCCGGAGTCCGCGAAGACCTGTACCGCGGACGGCGTGGTCTGCAGGAAGACCGAGAGACTCTTGACCTTCACGCCCTTGTCGATGTTGCTGAGCACGGCGGGCGTATCGGCCCAGCCGAAGTCGGCCTTCCGGGATCCGACGGCCTGGACGGTCTTGGTCGAACCCTGGCCGGCGTCGATCTTCAGATCGATGCCGTGCTTGGCGAAGATGCCCTGCGCGACACCGAGATAGAACGGGGCGTGCTCGCCGTACGGGTACCAGTTGAGCATCAGCGTCTTCTGCGCGCCTCCGCCGGGGCCGGCGGAGGGGGAACCGTCGCCGCTCCCTCCGCCGCAGGCGGTCAGGGTGAGGGCGAGGGCTCCGGTGGCCGCGACGGTGGCGGCGATGCGGCGGGGGAACTTCATGGTGACTCCTGGGGAGGGTGGGCGGTCAGGCGCCGGGGATGGTGGACGAGGTCGCGCGGCGCGAGGAGTGCCACGGGATGAGCAGCTTCTCGGCGATCTCGATGACGGCGAAGAGCGCGATGCCCAGACCGGACATGATGATCAGGGCCGCGAACAGCATCGCGGTGTCGACGTTGCCGTTGGCCTGCAGGATGACGTAACCCAGGCCCTCGTTGGAGCCCACGAACTCGCCGACCACGGCGCCGGTCACGGCGAGCGTGGCCGCGACCTTCAGGCCCGACATGAGCTGGGGGAGCGAGGCGGGGAATCGGACCTTCGCGAACGTCTTGAGGCGGCTGGCGCCCATGGTGGAGGTCAGCTCGAGGATCTCGGGATCGACCGATCGCAGGCCGGCGAGCCCGGAGATGGCGATGGGGAAGAAGGCCATCAGCACGGCCACGAGGATCTTCGGCGTGGGCCCGAAGCCCAGCCACACGATGAACAGAGGTGCGATCGCGATCTTCGGAATGACCTGGGCGAACAGGATGAGGGGGTAGAGCGTCTTCTCGACGCTCGGCGAGTACACCATCGCGACCGCGACCAGTTCGCCGATGACGGCGGCGATCACGAAGCCGATGATGGTCTCCCAGGTGGTGACCCAGGTGTGGTCGGCGAGGTAGGCGGCGTTCTCGCGGGCGACGTTCCAGGTGTCGGCGGGCGAGGGGAGGATGTACGGCGCGACCAGTTCGGCCTTGGTGACCGCCCACCACGCGATGCAGAGGACCACGATCAGGGCGATGGGGCGCCAGAGGCTCGCGAGGGTGGATCCGGGCGCGAAGGTCGGACGTTGTCGCCTGGGAACCGGTGTCGCGGTGCGAGACGGTTCTGCCGGCGCGGATACGGCCATGGGCAGTTCCTATGTTCGAAGTGCCGGGTACGACGACCCGTTGGGAATGCGCTTTCCGAAGCGAGTTCGACGATAGCGTGATCCAGCACACAGTGTCAACGGATTCGGTGAATCCGCGGCCGCGCTCAGCCGTCCAGGGCGGTGCTCCTCCGCAGGACCACGCGGCCCGGTACGCGCTCGCGCAGGCCGGTGTCGTCGGCGTCCGTCCGGAGCGCGAGTTCCACGGCGCGCGTGCCGATCTCCTCCAGCGGGAGGGCGACGGTGGATAGGCTGGGCGTGTGATCCCGCAGCGTCGGGATGTCGTCGAAGCCCGCGATGCAGACGTCTTCGGGCACGGTGAGTCCCCGCTCGCGCCAGGCGGCGATCGCGCCGATCGCCATCACGTCGGTCACCGCGAAGACGCACGCCGGCGGGCCGCTGCGCGGAGCGCCCAACTGCAGGGCGTCGGCCAGCCGCCGGGCCGCCGCGTACCCGCCGTCGCGGGTGAAGTCCCCGGACACCTCCACCAGCGGGGTGAGGTCGTGCCGCGCGAGCGCCTCGACGAATCCGGTGCGGCGGTCCACCGCGGTGCGGATGCTCGCGGGCCCGCCGATCACGGCGAACTCCCGATGGCCCGCGGCGATCAATGCCTCCGCCAGTTCGCCGGCCCCGCTACGGTTCTCGGGCTCCACCGCGCTGCCGAAGGCGAGTGGCTGGCCGATCACCACGACCCGCCCGCCGTCGGCCCGGTAGCGGCCGAACTGCGCTTCGAGATCGCGGTCGAGATCGCCGCTCTGGCGCGAACCGGCGAGGATCACGGCGTCGGCGCGGTGGGCGATGAGGGTGCCCACCGCCTCGCGCTCGACGTCGAAGTCGCGATCGGTGCTGGCCAGGAGCACCTCCTTCGCAGCGGTGCGGGAGGCGGTCTGCACGCCGCGCACGATCGACGAGAAGTACGGGTCGGCGATGTCGTGCACCACCACCCCGAGGAGCCCCGTCGACGATCGGGCCAGGGCCTGGGCCTGTGCGTTCGGGACGTAGCCCAACTCGAGTGCCGCGGCGCGCACGCGATCGGCGACGTCCTCGCGGGGAACCCGGCTCGAGCCGTTGAGGACCCGCGATGCCGTCGACTGGGAGACGCCCGCGCGTTGCGCGACGTCCTGCAGGGTGACCGCCATGTCGTGTCCCGTCTGTGTGGCCGCAAGGGGTGCTCCGGCGCCGGAGCTTGACGCGTGCTGCCGGTCTAGCATAGCTTGGAATGCGCATTCCGAAGTGCAACCGACCGCAATGTCCGCGGGTGTCGATCGACGCCCGCGCCCGAAGACGGGGCACACCTGATGACTCATTCCGCACTTCCCTCCCGCCGCACCCTCCGGATCGCCATGAACGGCGTCACCGGCCGCATGGGGTACCGGCAGCACCTGGTCCGCTCGATCCTTCCGCTGCGCGATTCCGGGCTGCGGCTCGAGGACGGCACGCTCGTGGACGTCGAACCGATCCTGGTGGGGCGCAACGCCGAGCGCCTGCAGGAACTGGCCGCGCAGCACGGCGTCGAGCACTGGACCACCGACGCCGCGGCGGTGATCGCGGATCCCGCGGTGGACGTCTACTTCGACGCGCAGGTCACCTCGCGCCGTGTCGCGGCCCTGACGGCCGCGATCAAGGCGGGCAAGCACGTCTACACGGAGAAGCCGACCGCCGAGACACTCGTCGAGGCCGTGGAGCTCGCTCGGCTGGCGCAGAACTCCGGCGTCGTCGCCGGCGTCGTCCACGACAAGCTGTACCTTCCGGGCCTCGTGAAGCTGCGGAGGCTCGTGGACGAGGGCTTCTTCGGGCGCATCCTGTCCATGCGCGGCGATTTCGGCTACTGGGTGTTCGAGGGCGACGGTCAGCCCGCGCAGCGGCCCAGCTGGAACTACCGCGCGGAGGACGGCGGCGGCATCACGGTGGACATGTTCTGCCACTGGAACTACGTGATGGAGGGCATCCTCGGGCCGGTCCGTGCGGTCACCGCGAAGGCCGTCACCCAGATCCCGGTGCGGTGGGACGAGAACGGGAAGGAGTACGCCGCGACCGCCGACGACGCCGCGTACGGCATCTTCGAGATCGACGGCGGCATCATCGCGCAGATCAACTCGGCGTGGACCGTCCGCGTGCACCGGGACGAGCTCGTCGAGTTCCAGGTCGACGGCACGCACGGTTCCGCCGTCGCCGGGCTGCGCGGCTGCGTCGCCCAGCACCGGTCGAACACGCCCAAACCCGTGTGGAATCCGGACCTGCCGGTCACCGAGTCCTTCCGCGACCAGTGGCTCGACGTGCCCGCGAACGCCGACCTGGACAACGGCTTCAAGCTGCAGTGGGAGGAGTTCCTGCGCGACGTCGTGGCCGGACGCCCGCACCGGTTCGGACTGCTCTCGGCGGCGCGCGGCGTCCAGCTCGCGGAGCTCGGGCTCGCCAGCTCCGAGCGCGGCATGCGCCTCGAGGTCCCGGAGATCGAGCTGTGAGCGCCCCGGCCGGTACGAGCGCCGGACTGCTCCTACCCCTCGACGGCGAGCTCCGCCCGCACCGGCTCGGCGAACCGGGACCCTGGCAGCGGCCCACCGCGCCCATCACCTCACGCGTGGCGTTCGCGGCGGCGCACGTCGTGCCGCGGACCACGGCGGACAACACCCCCGGTGCGCCGGCCGACCTCGACTGGGACGCGACCCTGGCCTACCGCCGGGAACTGTGGTCGTACGGGCTCGGCGTCGCGGAAGCCATGGACACCGCGCAGCGCGGCATGGGCCTGGACTGGGCGGCGACGGCCGAGCTGATCCGGCGCAGCTCCGCCGAGGCGCGGGCGGTGGGAGGCCGGATCGCCTGCGGAGCGGGGACGGACCAGCTCGACCCGGCCACGCTCCCGTCCGGCCGGGCCGGGCTGCGTGCGATCACGGACGCCTATCGCGAGCAGATCGAGGTGGTGGCCGGCGCGGGCGCGCAGGTGATCCTCATGGCCTCGCGCGCCCTCGCGGCCGTGGCCGAGTCCGCGGAGGACTACCTCACCGTCTACGGAACCCTGCTCGCCGAGGTCGACCGCCCCGTCGTCCTGCACTGGCTGGGCGAGATGTTCGACCCGGCCCTGCGCGGGTACTGGGGCAGCGCCGACGTGGGAGAGGCGACGCGGACCTTCCTCCGCCTCATCGAGGAGAACGCGGCGGCCGTCGACGGCGTCAAGGTCTCGCTGCTCGATGCCGGCCACGAGATCGCGCTGCGGCGCGCACTTCCCGAAGGGGTGCGGCTGTACACCGGCGACGACTTCAACTACCCGGAACTCGTGGTCGGTGACGAGCACGGTCATTCGGACGCGCTGCTGGGGATCTTCGCCGCGATCTACCCCGCGGCCTCCACCGCCTTGCAGGCGCTCGATGCTGGGGACGCCGCCCGCGCGCGGGCGATCCTGGACTCCACCCGCGACCTCGGCCGCCTCGTCTTCGAAGCGCCGACGTACTACTACAAGACGGGGATCGCCTTCCTGTCCTGGCTCAACGGCCGGCAGCCGGGCTTCGTCATGGTGGGCGGGCTCGCGACGGGTCGGTCCGTCGAACACCTGTCCCGGGTCTTCGTGCTCGCCGACCGCGCCGGCCTGCTGCGCGACCCCGAGTACGCGGCCCGCCGCATGCGCGGATACCTCGAAGTGAACGGAGTCCTGGGATGACCATCACCGCAACGCAATCCGTCGCCGCCCCGGGCGGTGCCGGGAGCACCGGGTGGGAGCGGCTCTCGCTCAACACCCGCACCACCGCGTCCTGGACGCTCCGCGAGGCCGTCGAGGGCGCCGCTCGTGCGGGCCTGCCGGCGGTGGGCCTGTGGCGCGACCGGCTCGAGGAGGCGGGTGTCGACGAGGCCGTGCGGGTCCTCGCCGACAGCGGCCTGCGCGTCTCGAGCCTGTGTCGGGGCGGCTTCCTCACCGGTCACGACGACGCGGCGCTCGACGACAACCGTCGCGCCCTCGACCAGGCGGCCGCCGTCGGCGCGCCCGAGCTCGTGATCGTGGCGGGGGGCATGCCCGACCGGGACCTCCGGGGTGCCCGCCTGCGCCTCGCCGACCGGATCGCCGACCTCGCGCCGTACGCCGCCGACCGCGGCGTCCGGCTCGCGCTGGAGCCGCTGCACCCGATGTACTGCGCGGACCGCGCGGTGATCTCCACCCTGGGACAGGCACTGGAACTCGCCGCCCCGTTCCCGGCGGAGCAGGTCGGCGTCGTCGTCGACGCCTTCCACGTGTGGTGGGACCCCGAGCTGGCCGACGCGGTGGCCGCGGCGGGCCGCGCCGGACGGATCAGCAGCTACCAGATCTGCGACTGGCTCGTGCCCATCGCCGCGGACCCCCTGCTCTCCCGCGGGATGATGGGCGACGGCGTGGTCGACTTCGGATACCTCACCGAGCTGGTCACGGCGGCGGGCTACCGGGGCGACATCGAGGTGGAGATCTTCAATCAGGAGATCTGGGACACCGATCCGGCGGCGGTGGTCGACAGCATGAAGGAGCGGTACCGCGAGCTGGTGCTGCCCGGCCTGCGGTCCGGCGCGTGAGGGTCCTCGTCGCCCCGGACTCCTTCAAGGGATCGCTCGACGCGGCGGCGGTCGCCGCCGCCCTCCGCGAGGGGTGGCTGGGGGCGCGCCCCGGTGACGATGTGATCGCCCTGCCGCAGGCCGACGGCGGCGAGGGCACGGTCGCGACCGTCGCCGCCGCGCCCGGGTGGGCGGACCGGTACACCGTCGTCACCGGACCGGATGCTCGCCCAGTCCGCGCGCGCTGGATCCGCGACGGCGCCGGTACGGCCGTCGTCGAGCTCGCCGAGTCGTCCGGCATCGCGCTCCTCGCGGCCCCGGACCCCATGGCCGCCACCTCCCGGGGGCTCGGTGAGGTGATCCGCGCCGCGCTCGACGACGGTGCACCGGCCCTGCGGGTCGGGCTGGGCGGCTCCGCCAGCACCGACGGTGGCCTGGGTGCCCTCACGGCGCTCGGGTTGCGCGCCCTCGACCGACGGGGGCGGCCGCTGGGACGCGGGCCCCTGGCGGCCGTCGCCGCCGTCGACGTCGAGGGGCTGATCCCGGTGCCGGCGGGTGGCGTCGAGCTCCTCGTGGACACACGCGCGCCGCTGCACGGGCCGGACGGCGCCGCGCACGTCTTCGCGCCGCAGAAGGGAGCCGATCCGGCGCAGGTGCGCGAGCTCGACGACGCCCTGCGCGCGTGGGCGGGCCTGCTCGCGGCCGCGGGATGTGATCCGGCGCTCGCGGACGCGGCCGGCGCGGGCGCCGCGGGCGGCGTGGGCTTCGGCCTGATGTGCTGGGGAGCGAGCGCCGTGTCGGGCGCCGACCGGATGGCGGACCTCACCGGGCTCACGGAGCTGCTGCCGACGGCCGACCTGGTCATCACGGGGGAGGGCCGGTTCGACAGCACCTCCGCGACCGGCAAGGTCGTGGGGCGCATCGTTCGCCGATGCGCGGCGCTGCGGGTGCCCGTCGTGGTGGTCGCGGGGCAGGTCGCGGCTGGTCTGGGCGACCCGGACGCGGCGGGCGGCACGCTCGCGCTGACCGATCTGGCGGGTTCCGCGGCGGCCTCGCTCGCCGCGCCGCAGCGGTGGCTGCGCGTCGCCGGCGACCGCGCGGCGAATCGATTTGCCACGACGCGCTATTATTGACAACGGTCTGAAGACGGCAGGTCTGCAGTGGCCGCCGGACGGAAGAATCGAAGGAATCGAGCTGAAGACATGAGCACACCGTGAAGCACCAGCGATGAACGGCAATCGGAGTTACTAACCGAGGTCGGCGGGACCTGCAGTGCCCTCGACCTCGCAGATGAGGAGAGTAGTGGCAGGCAAGGCCCGCGTGCACGAGTTGGCTAAGGAACTCGGTGTCACCAGCAAGGAAGTTCTCGCACGGCTCAGTGAGCAGGGCGAGTTCGTGAAGTCCGCGTCGTCGACGGTGGAAGCACCCGTCGCGCGACGCCTGCGCGAGTCGTACGGATCCAAGTCCGACGGCGGCGCCAAGCCGGGCCCCGCCCCGGCGAAGAAGCCCGGCCCCGCGGCCGCGAGCACCCCGGCAGCAGCGGCACCGGCCGCGGATGCCCCCCGTCCCACGTCGGCTCGTCCCGGCCCGCGCCCGGCGGCGCCGGCCGCGCCCGAGCCCGCCCCGGAGCCCGCCGCACCGGCGGCTCCCGCGGCGAGCGCCGCACCGTCGGCGCCCGAAGCCCGTCCGGCGGCGCCCGCCGCACGCCCGGGCCCGCGCCCGGCCGGCCCGAAGCCCGGGCCGCGCACCCCGAAGGTGGGCAACAACCCGTTCTCCTCGCAGGCTCCCGTCGAGCGTGCGCCGCGCCCGCAGCCGGGCCCCGGTGGCCCGCGTCCGCAGGGCGGCGCCCGTCCGGCTCCGGGCCAGGGTGGTCCGCGTCCGCAGGGCGGCGCGCGCCCGGCTCCGGGCCAGGGTGGTCCGCGTCCGCAGGGCGGCCGTCCCGCGGCCGGTCCCGGCGGCCCGCGCCCGACCCCCGGCAGCATGCCTCCGCGCCCGACCCCGGGTGCGATGCCGCAGCGCGCCGCGCGCCCGGCCGCACAGGGCCGCCCCGGCCCCGGTGGCCGTGGCGGGCCCGGCGGGCGTCCCGGCGGTGGCGGCGGCTACCGCGGTGGGCCCGGCGGTACCGGCACCGGTGCTCCCGCGGGCGGTTTCCGCGGGCGTCCGGGCGGTGGCGGCCGTGGCCGCCCCGGCGGCACCGCTGGTGCGTTCGGTCGTCCCGGTGGCGCCCCGCGCCGTGGCCGCAAGTCGAAGCGGGCGAAACGCGCCGAGTACGAGAACATGCAGGCGCCGATCGCCGGTGGCGTCCGGCTGCCCCGCGGCCAGGGCGAGACCATCCGTCTCGCTCGCGGCGCATCGCTGAGCGACTTCGCGGAGAAGATCGACGCGAACCCGGCTTCGCTGGTCCAGGCGCTGTTCAACCTGGGCGAGATGGTCACGGCCACCCAGTCGGTGAACGAGGAGACCCTCGTGCTGCTGGGCGAGGAGATGAACTACGTCGTCCAGGTCGTCAGCCCCGAGGACGAGGACCGCGAGCTGCTCGACAGCTTCGACCTCACCTACGGCGAGGACGAGGGCGGCGAGGAGGACCTCGAGTACCGTCCGCCGGTGGTCACCGTCATGGGCCACGTCGATCACGGTAAGACCCGGCTGCTCGACACGATCCGCAAGGCCAACGTCCGCGAGGGCGAGGCCGGCGGCATCACGCAGCACATCGGTGCCTACCAGGTGCTCACGGAGCTCGACGGCAACGAGCGGCTCATCACCTTCATCGACACCCCGGGTCACGAGGCGTTCACCGCCATGCGTGCCCGTGGTGCGAAGGCCACCGACCTCGCGATCCTCGTGGTCGCCGCCGACGACGGCGTCATGCCCCAGACGGTGGAGGCCATCAATCACGCGCAGGCGGCCGACGTGCCGATCGTCGTGGCGGTCAACAAGATCGACAAGGAGGGCGCGCAGCCGGAGAAGATCCGCGGCCAGCTCACCGAGTACGGTCTGGTGCCCGAGGAGTACGGCGGCGACACGATGTTCGTCGACATCTCCGCGAAGCAGGGCACCAACGTCGACCAGCTGCTCGAGGCGGTCCTGCTGACCGCCGACGCGTCGCTGGACCTGCGGGCCAACCCGGACATGGACGCGCAGGGCGTCGCCATCGAGGCGCACCTCGACCGCGGCCGTGGCCCGGTCGCCACCGTGCTCATCCAGCGCGGCACGCTGCGCGTCGGCGATTCGATCGTCGCGGGCGACGCGTACGGTCGCGTCCGCCGCATGGTCGACGAGAACGGCGACGACATCTCGGAGGCGACCCCGTCGCGTCCGGCGCAGGTCATCGGCTTCACGTCGGTGCCCGGAGCGGGTGACAACCTGCTCGTCGTCGACGAGGACCGGATCGCCCGGCAGATCGCCGACCGGCGCGCGGCGCGCAAGCGCAACGCCCTGGCGGCGCGCTCGCGCAAGCGCGTCTCGCTCGAGGATCTGGATGCCGCGCTGAAGGAGACCAGCCAGCTCAACCTCATCCTCAAGGGCGACAACTCGGGCACCGTGGAGGCGCTCGAGGAGGCCCTGCTCGGGATCGAGGTCGACGACGAGGTGCAGCTGCGCGTCATCGACCGCGGCGTCGGTGGCGTCACCGAGACGAACGTCAACCTGGCGTCGGCGTCGAACGCGATCATCATCGCGTTCAACGTGCGGGCCGAGGGCAAGGCGACGGAACTCGCGAACCGTGAGGGCGTGGAGATCCGGTACTACTCGGTGATCTACCAGGCGATCGACGAGGTCGAGGCCGCGCTCAAGGGCATGCTCAAGCCGGTCTACGAGGAGAAGGAGCTCGGCCAGGCCGAGATCCGCGCGATCTTCAAGTCGTCCAAGGTGGGCAACATCGCGGGTTGCATGGTCCAGTCCGGGATCATGCGGCGCAACGCGAAGGCGCGCCTGCTGCGCGATTCGGCGGTCGTGGCCGAGAACCTCACCGTCACGTCGCTCAAGCGCGAGAAGGACGACGCGACCGAGGTCCGCGAGGGCTACGAATGCGGTCTGACGCTCTCGTACTCCGATATCAAGATCGGCGACGTGATCGAGACCTACGAACTGGTCGAGAAGCCGCGCGACTGATCCCGGGATCGGGTGCGGCCGGCGCGATCCGCGCCGGCCGCACCCGCCCGACTATCCCCGGGGCCGGGTGGCCCGAGAAGATGTTCACAGGTGTCATCGAAGTAGACCTGCTCCTGGGTGACGTGCATTCGCTCAAGCACAAGCGTTCCGTCCTCCGTCCGATCCTGGCCGAGCTGCGCCGGTTCTCCGTCAGCGCGGCCGAGGTGGGCCATCAGGACCTGCACCGTCGCGCCCTGGTCGGGGTGGGGCTCGTCGGCCCCGATGCGGGCCACGTCGGCGAGGTCCTCGATCGGTGCGAACGCACCGTCGCGGGGCACCCCGAGGTGGAATTGTTGTCGGTGCGGCGTCGCCTGTGGGGCCCGGAGGACTGAACCTCACGGTCGTGCGGCTTCGGTCGCAGGTTCGCCGCAGGATTGAGTGTGGTGGACGCAGGTGCCGACGCCGCAGTGCCACACCGGGATATGCTCGCTGTTCCATCGGTTGATCGCACCGTTCCACCGATTGATCGTTCGACGTGTAAGGGAGGACTGGCCATGGCTGACCCGGCACGGGCCGCTCGGCTCGCCAAACGGATCGGGACCATCGTCGCGACCGCGATCGAGCACGACATCAAGGATCCGCGGCTCGACTACGTCACCGTCACCGACACCCGGGTGACCAACGACCTGCACGATGCCACGGTCTTCTACACGGTCATGGGACCGACGCTCGACGTCGAGCCCGACTACGAGGCGGCCGCGGCCGGCCTGGAGAAGGCCCGCGGTCAACTGCGCAGCAAGGTCGGCGCGGGCACGGGGGTGCGGTTCACCCCCACGCTGCGGTTCGAGCTCGACGGCGTGCCCGCCGCGGTCGCGAACATGGAGGCGCTGCTCGCCAAGGCGCGGGAGCAGGACGAGCGGGTCGCGGCCGTCGCCGCCACCGCCACACCGGCGGGCGAGGCCGACCCCTACAAGCACGACGACGAGGACGCCGACGACGACCCCGACGGGGACGAACGGTGACCGACGCCGCAGACGCCGCCGCGGCGGCGCTGCAGGGCGCCCGCAGCGTGGCGGTGTACTGCCACGTGCGCCCCGATGCCGACACCCTCGGCTCGGGTCTCGGCCTCGCGCGGGTGCTCCGCGCCCGCGGCGCGGCGGTCACCGTGAGCCACCCGGGCCCGGACCTGCCGTCCGGGATCGGTCTGCTTCCGGGTGTGGACACCTTCACCGCCCCGATGGCCGACGCGGACGTGGCCGTCGCGGTCGACTGCGCCAGCTCGGAGCGGCTCGCGGGGCTCGAGGAGTCCTTCCACGGTCATCCCGTCAGGGTGGTCATCGATCACCACGCGACGAACACCGGATTCGGCACCGTCGACCTGATCGATCCCGCGGCGAACTGCACCACGGAGCTCGTGCTCGCGGTCATCGACGCGCTCGGCGCGGAACTGGACCCGGGCACGGCCGACTGCCTGTACGCGGGCCTCATCACGGACACGGGTTCGTTCCGATGGGCGACACCCGCCGGGCACGTCATGGCGAGCCGGCTGCTCGCCGCGGGCGCGCGCGGCCGGGAGCTCTCGCGCGATCTGCTCGACAGCCATCCCCGCGCCTGGTTCGCGATGGTCGCCGCGGTGCTCGGCTCCGCCACGGCGGTGCCGGAGGCCTTCGGTGGGCGCGGCGCCGTGTACGCCGTGTGCCGCGCGGCGGATCGCGGGCCGCTGGGCTGGGACGCCGCCGAATCGCTCATCGACCTCCTGCGCACGGCCGAGGACTGCGAGGTCGCGGCCCTGTTCAAGGAGAGCGACGACGGCGAGTGGTCCGCCTCCCTCCGCGCGCGCACCGACCTCGACGTCTCCGCGCTCGCCCGCGGCTTCGGCGGCGGCGGGCACCGGCTGGCCGCGGGGTACTCCGCCACCGGTTCCAGCGACGACGTCGTCTCCGCCTTCCTGGCCCGGGTCTGATCGCGGGGAAGGATCGCGTGACCGGGACCTCCGTCGCGCCCGCCGGTCTCGGTAGGCGCATCGTCGGGCAGGCACTGCCCGCGCTCGGCGTGCTCGCCGCCGAGCCCCTGTACCTCCTGTGGGACACCGCGATCATCGGCCGCCTGGGCGCGCTCCCGCTGGCCGGACTCGCCGTCGGCGGGCTGATCCTCGCGACGGTCTCGACGCAGCTGACCTTCCTGTCCTACGGCACCACCTCGCGCTCGGCGCGCCGCTACGGTGCCGGCGACCGGGACGGCGCCGTCGTCGAGGGCGTGCAGGCCACGTGGATCGCGCTGGCGGTGGGCGGCGTGCTGCTCGCCCTCGTGCAGGGCTTCGCCGGCCCCGTGACGCGGGCGGTCGCGGGCCGTGCGGAGATCGCCGCCGCGGCGGAGTCCTGGGTGCGCGTCGCCGCGTTCGGCATCCCGCTGATCCTGGTCACCATGGCCGGCAACGGCTGGCTCCGCGGGGTGCAGCGGCCGCGCGCGCCCCTGGTCTTCGTGCTCGTCGGGCTGGGCCTGTCCACCGTGCTGTGCCCCGTCCTGGTCTTCGGGTGGGGCGGAGCGCCGGACCTGGGACTCGTCGGATCCGCCTGGGCGAACCTGGCCGGGCAGGTCCTGAGCGGCGCACTCTTCCTCGGCGCAGTGATCCGCGCGGCCCGGGAGGGCGGCGGCGCGGCGGCCCTCCGCCCGCGGCCCGACCTGGTGCGTGCACAACTGGTGCTGGGGCGCGACCTCATCGTGCGGAGCCTGTCCTTCCAGGTCTGCTTCGTCTCCGCGGGCGCGGTGGCCGCGCGTGCGGGCGCGCAGTACGTGGGCGCCCACCAGATCGCGATGCAACTGTGGAACTTCGTCGCGCTCGTCCTGGACTCGCTGGCCATCGCCGCGCAGACCCTGGTGGGCGCGGCGCTCGGCGCGGGGGACACCGGCGCCGCACGGTCCCTCGGCCGCCGTGTGACCGCCTGGTCCACGGCGTTCGCCGTCGGGATCGCGGCGGCACTCGCCGCGCTGCAGGGCACCCTGCCGCGCCTGTTCACCACCGACGCCGCCGTTCTCGATGCCCTCACCGTGCCGTGGTGGTTCCTCGTGGGGATGATCCCGATCGCCGGCGTGGTTTTCGCGTTGGACGGAGTGCTGCTCGGGGCCTCCGACGCCGCGTTCCTCCGGTCGGCGACGATGGCAGCGGCCCTCGCCGGCTTCCTCCCGCTGATCTGGCTGTCCTACGCGTTCGGATGGGGCCTCGCCGGGATCTGGTCCGGGCTCGCGGCGTTCATGGTGCTGCGCTGCGTCGCGGTGGTCGCCCGCTT
Source organism: Tsukamurella paurometabola (assembly GCF_900631615.1). Classification (NCBI taxonomy): domain Bacteria; kingdom Bacillati; phylum Actinomycetota; class Actinomycetes; order Mycobacteriales; family Tsukamurellaceae; genus Tsukamurella; species Tsukamurella paurometabola. Next base: position 4,383,958 of record NZ_LR131273.1, on the reverse strand, counting down.
CCTGGGGCACCGGTGGGAGCGGGTGGGCACCGCGCCGGCGTGACCGGCTTGCAATGCGGCCCTGAATACGATCCTATGTTGCATATGGCATTCACTGTGATTACCACCACGGCCGCGCTCCGCAGGGCCCTCGCCGGGGCGGCGGTGGTCGCGGCGTGCGGCGCAGCGGTCGCCTGCGCCCCGTCGGACCCCGAATCGGTGCCCTCGTTCACCGTGAATCCCTCGGCGACGCAGAGCGCGCCCGCCGGCCCGTCGTCGGCGCACGCCTCGGCGTCGTCCTCGGTGCCCGCCACCACCACCGCGCCCGCTCCCGCGGTCACCCAGGAGCAGCCGGCCGAAGCGCCGTACACCCCGCCGACCACGACCTACCCGACGGCCGGGACCACGACGGCCGCGCCGACCACCACGCAACAGCCGTACCCCACCACCGTGGTGATCCCGCCCGGCATCGACCTGCCGCCGGGTGCCCCTCGCACCATCACGATCCCCCCGGGCCTGCCCTTCCCGCGCTGACCGTGCACCTCGGCCCCGGGGCGCGGCGCCCCCTCGGCGACATCGCCGAGGCCGCGCTCCCGGGGCCGAGGACGGACGGGGATCAGCGCGACGCGCGCGGCGCCCCCTGACCGGGATCGATCTGCACCGGCCCGTCCTTGCCCGGGGTCACATCGAAGTCGAAGATCGACGTCGGGATGTACACGGTGGCACAGGAGTTCGGGATGTCGACGACGCCCGATAGGCGGCCTTCGATCGGTGCGGCGCCGAGCAGCAGGTACGCCTGCTCCGGGCTGTAGCCGAACTTGGTGAGGTAGTCGATCGCGTGCAGGCACGCCCGCTGGTAGGCGAGGTGGCTGTCCAGGTAGCGCTGCTCGTCGTCGAGGGTCACCGAGGTGCCGGAGAACGCGAGGAACTGCTCGTACCGCGGACCCACGTCGCCGCCGGGCAGGAAGATCGCGTTCTCGCTGACGCCGTAGGTCTCCATGCCGCCGGAGATGATGTCGACGTGCAGGTCGATGAAGCCGCCCATCTCGATGGCGCCGCAGAAGGTGATCTCGCCGTCGCCCTGGCTGAAGTGCAGGTCACCCACCGAGAGGTTCGCGCCGTCCACGAACACCGGGTAGAACACGCGGGTGCCGCGGGTGAGGTTCTTGATGTCCTGGTTGCCGCCGTTCTCGCGCGGCGGCGCGGTGCGCGCGGCCTCCGCGGCCGCCGCGGTGAAGGCGTCGCCCGTGAGCGTGCCGAGGATCGCGTCGTTCGGCTCGGGCGGGAGCGCCAGCGGCGGCACCCGGTCCGGATCGGTCGCGATGAGCGCCGCCTCGCGGGCGTTCCAGCGGGCCAGGAGGTCCTTCGACGGTGCCGTGCCCATGAGGCCCGGGTGGATGATGCCGGTGAAGCTCACGTGCGGCACGTGCCGTGAGGTCGCGGTGTGGCCGGTGAAGTCCCAGACGGCCTTGTAGGCGTCGGGGAACTGCTCGGTGAGGAAGCCGCCGCCGTTCTCCTTGGCGAAGATGCCGGTGTAGCCCCAGCCCTGGCCGGCGAGCGGGCCGCTGTCCTCCTGCGGGATCGGGCCCACGTCCACGATGTCCACGATGAGCAGGTCGCCCGGCTTCGCGCCCTCCACGGCGATCGGTCCCGAGAGCGTGTGCACCGTCGTCAGCGGTGCGTTGAGGATGTCCTCCGCCGAGTCGTCGTTGTGGATGGCACCGTCGAACCACTCCCGGCAGTGCACGCGAAAGGTGTCGCCGGGCTTGACGGTGACGGCCGGCGGGATGGCGTAGTGCCACCGGTTGTGGCCGATCTTCTCCTGGTCGGTGAACTTCTTGCTGGAATCGAGCGGAAAGACGACTTCGGGCATGGAGCGGGCCTTTCTTCGGTGGGTGATCTTCGGTGGTCTAGGGACGGGGCAGGCGGGCGTGCCGGGGGTCCGACGGTGCCGATTCACGGCTCGGCCGTGGTGCCGGCCGGCTCGGTCGGAGCGCGCTACCGGCGGTGCGGGCCGGCGGCGCCGACACGACGGCGGGCCGGTCCGCGGTCGCCTTCGTGGCGTCGATCAGGCGCATCGCGTTCGACGCGCCGCTGCCCAGCCGCGGCGCCGTGATGCCGCGCCGTGCCGGGGCGCCGCACCGGCACGCCGTGCTCGCCGGGACCTCGCGCATGCTGAACACGGCGTCGAAGGGTCCGCAACTGCTGCACCGGAATTCATAGGTAGGCATGAGTGGACCGTATTCCTTTCGTCCGGTTCCCGAGGGGAAACTACCGAATCGGTATCGTCTTTCGTGGGTACGGTGTCTCCGTGCCCCCGAAGTCGACGCCGCCGCGCGCACGGACCCGCAAGGCCAGGATCGCCCGCCGGCGCGCGAAACGCGTGGCCGCCGCCGACAACGACCTGACCGCGGCTCAGTGGGCGGAGCTGGTCGCGCTGTGGGGCGCGTGCGCCTACTGCGGGGGAGCGGGGCCGTTCCAGAAGGACTGCGTCCTGCCGATCTCGCGCGGCGGTCGATACACCCAGCAGAACGTGGTACCCGCGTGCCGTTCGTGCAACGCCAGCAAGTGCAATTCCGAGGTCACGGCGTGGATGCGGCGCAAGAAGCTCGACGAGAAGGCGTTCCTCCAGGGCCACGCCGAGATCCTGATGCACCTGCGGGAGCGGAACGCCGACGACGGCGCGCCGACCGGGGAGGTCGGCGCACCGTCGGGCACCTGAGGGGGAGGGCGCCTACCGCACCGGCGGGTCGGCGGGCAGGACGTGCGCACCGGTCTTGTCCGTCGACAGGGCCAGCGAGCTGATGTACTGCTTCTGCCCGTCCGGGCCGGGCACCGCGGAGGCCACCATGTCGGGGCGCTCGAACTCGACACCGGTCACGCAGCAGAGCAGCTTCTCGCCCGACGGGTTGCCGTACTCGTCGAACATCGGCAGGTCGATGCCGTCGTCGGATCGGCGCAGGTAGTACTTGCCCCGGGTGGCGAGGGCCAGCACCGGCGGCAGCACCAGGGCCAGGACCAGTGCGACCAGCGGCGAGTAGGGCTGCAGGGCCGAACCCAGGAGGCCGAAGAACGCGGCGATGGACAGGCCCGCCGCCACGATCACCGAGACGAAACCGACGGGGTTGACGCTGTAGAGCATGCCGCGGCGGAACTCCGGGACCTTCGGCGAGATCTTCAGCAGGTACTTGTTGATCGCGATGTCGCTGGCGACCGCGACGATCCAGGCGATGCCGCAGTTGGCGTAGAAGTTCAGCAGGTTGTTGAGGAAGCTGAACATGTCGGCCTCCATCAGCACGATCGCGATGACCACGTTGAACACGAGGAACACGAGCCGGCCGGGGTACGTCTTGGTGACGCGGGTGAAGCTGTTGGTCCAGGCGAGTGAGCCCGAGTAGGCGTTGGTCACGTTGATCTTGATCTGGCTGATCACCACGAGGATCACGGCCAGGGTGAGCGCCAGCCAGTGCGGCAGGAAGTCCTGGTAGATCTCCACGAACTGGTGCACGGGCTGGTTGGCGATGCCGGCGTTGTCGATCGTGATCCCGATCAGGTAGACCGCGAGGAACAGGCCGACGATCTGCTTGATCGCACCGAAGAAGACCCAGCCCGGTCCGGCGGTGATCACGGCGGTCCACCAGCGGCGCGAGTTCTCGGGCGTCTTGGGCGGCATGAACCGCAGGTAGTCGATCTGCTCGGCGATCTGCGCGATGAGCGACAGGCACACGCCCGCGGCCAGCATGGTGCCGGCGAAGCTGACGCCCTTGTTCAGGGGCTCGCCGGTGGCGGTGTCGATGCCGCCGAACGCGAAGAAGTCACCGATGGCCTCGGGATGCTTGAAGAGCAGGTAACCGAACGGCAGCACCATCATCACGAGCCACAGCGGGGTGGTCCACACCTGCAGCTTCGCGAGCGTGTTCATGCCGTAGATCACCAGCGGGATGATGAGCACGGACGAGAGCAGGTACCCGAGCCAGAGCGGGATGCCCAGGCCGAGCTCGAGGCCCTGCGCCATGATCGAGCCCTCGAGCGCGAAGAAGATGAACGTGAACGACGCGAAGATCACGTTCGTGAGCACCGAGCCGTAGTAGCCGAAGCCGCTGCCGCGGGTGATGAGGTCGAGGTCGATGTTGTACCGGGCCGCGTAGTAGGCCAGCGGGTAGCCGGTCAGCACGATCACCAGCGCGAAGAAGCCGATGCCCCACAGCGCGTTCCCGGTTCCGTTCGCGATGCCGATGTTGGCGCCGATCGCGAAGTCGGCGAGGTAGGCGATGCCGCCGAGTGCCGAGGTGGCGACCACGGCGGGCCCCCACTTGCGGTAGCTGCGCGGCGCGAAGCGCAGCGTGTAGTCCTCGAGCGTCTCGCGCGCGGCGGCGTCGCGGAGCGCGGTCGACGGTGCGCCCTCGGCCTCCGCGGGTTGCAGTGCGGTCACGGTTGTCCCTTCCGGCCCGCACCGCCCGGTGCGGGGTTGGGAAAATCGTGCTGGCGCGGCGTTCGGCGGGGGTGACTGCGTCGTAACGGATCGGTTACAGGGTCGGGCCGCGTGTGACGGCGGTGTTGCCCGCCTTCGGCTTCGCGGCCGCGTCCTCCTTGCGCTTCACCGAGTCCCGGATCTGGTCGATGTTCTCGCGCAGCATGTCGGCCACCAGCTCGTCGGTCCGCTCGTCGGCCAGCACCTGCAGCACCATCCGGAAGGTGGTGTCCACGATGAGCTGAATGATCTCGTCGTGGAACGGGATGTACTTGACGCGTTTGGTCTGCGGATCGTTCTTGATGGTCTCGAGGATCATGCCGCTCATCTCGGCCTTGTTCTCCTCGAGCGCCGCCGCGATGTTCTTGGTGTAGTGCCCGGATTTGAGCACCTCGGCCACCTCGTCCAGGACCGCCACGGTGATCGGGCGCTTGACCGCGTCGACCACGGTATCGGTGGCGCGGTTGACGACCGCGGCGGTGATCCGGTCGCCGTACAGCCGGTCGATCGCGCGCGCCAGGCGCGCGAGCGCCACCGCGATGCGGATCAGCCGGAACAGCCGCGGAGCCGGACTCGGCACCACCAGCGCGGGGATCATGCCGAGCAGTTCGTACCAGTTGACCAGTAGGAATCGTCGGTGCCAGCCGACCTGGCGCCACCGGTAGAGGAATTCCGCCGCGAAGACCGCGCAGATCACCGCATCCAGGATGAGGACGGCGGTGCGCGTCCGGTCCGCGACGTCGAAGAACGTGATCCACACGATGAGGCCCACGGAGACGAAGGCCAGGGCCACCATCGCCCAGTCGGTCCACAGGACGGGCGGTTTCCGCGGGTAGGGCGCGAGTCGTTCGTCGGTCGTGGCGTTCATCGCGTCCGAGACTACTGAGCGCAGGGCGCGCCGGAGGCCGGTCCGCCCGGACGGCCACCGGACCGGCGTCCGCCCGGTCGCGCGTCGGCGCCCGGTAGCGTGGAGGGGTGGCGAAGCTCTGGGCGATCAGTGACCTGCACGTCGGGCACCGCGGCAACGAAGGCGTCGTCGACCGCATCTGGCCCGACGCGCCCGACGACTGGCTGATCCTCGCGGGCGACCTCTGTGAACGCACGGACCAGCTCGACGAGGTGCTCGGAGCGCTCGCACCGCGGTTCGAGACCGTGATCTGGGTCCCCGGCAACCATGAGCTGTACACCACGTCGAAGGACCCGATGCAGGTCTTCGGCGAGGCCCGGTACGACCACCTGGTGGAGATCTGCCGGCACCACGGCGTGCTGACCCCGGAGGACCCCTTCCCGGTTTTCGAGGACGCCGACGCGGGACCGGTCACGATCGTTCCGATGTTCCTGCTCTACGACTACAGCTTCCGCGACGAGGGCCTGACGACGCTGCAGGCGCTCGCCCACGCGAAGGAGAAGAGCGTGGTCGCCACCGACGAGTTCCTGCTCTCGCCGGAGCCGTACGCCACGCGCGATGCCTGGTGCCGGGCCAGGCTCGAGTACACCCGCCGCAGGCTCGCGGCGCTGCCCGCCGGCACCCGAACGGTGCTCGTGAACCACTGGCCGCTGCGGCGCGAGCCCACCGAGGTGCTGTTCTATCCCGATTTCGCGCTGTGGTGCGGCACCACCTCGACGCGGGACTGGCACACGCGTTACGACGCCGAGGCGGTCGTCTACGGCCACCTGCACATCCCGCGCACCACCTGGTACGACGGGGTGCGGTTCGAGGAGGTCTCCGTCGGTTATCCGCGCGAGTGGCAACAGCGCGGCCTGCCCGACCCTCTGCTGCGCCGCATCCTGCCGGCGCCGGAGTACACGGAGGAGTCGCTCGGGCACTACGGCGTCCACTTCGAGGTGGATCCGAAGTACCGGGACGACCCGGAGCGGTTCGCCGCCGAACGCGCGGCGGCCCAGGAGCGACTGAGTGACCGTCGCGCCGCCGCGCGGGAACGGATCGCCGAGCGCCGTGCGGCGCGGGCGAAGGAGGGGGAGAAGTGATCCTGCAGTCGATGCTGCCGCGGGGCGTGGTCGCACGGGAGTCGCACGCCGATGTCGACGCGCCCCTGCATCCGCGGGAGGCCGCCCAGATCGCGAAGGCCGTGCCCAAGCGGCAGGCGGAGTACGCGACGGTGCGCCACCTCGCGCGGGAGGCGCTGGGCGAATTGGGCATCGGCGACGCCGTGCTGGTCAAGGGCGAGGGAGGTGGTGTGGACTGGCCGCGCAACGTGGTGGGCGCCCTCACGCACTGCGACGGCTATCGCGGCGCGGTGGTGGGTTTCCGGATGGGGGTGCGCACCGTCGGCATCGACGCCGAGCCGCACCTCGCCCTGCCCGACAAGGTGCTGCCGACGGTCTCCGTGGAGTCCGAGCGGGAGGTGCTCGCCGCGCGCCCCGACGACGGGCTGCACTGGGATCGGCTCCTGTTCTGCGCCAAGGAGGCCACGTACAAGGCGTGGAATCCCATCACCGGGCGGTGGCTGGGCTTCGAGGACGCCGAGATCAGCTTCGATCTCACTGAGCGCACCGCCGATGCGGCGGCGGGAACGTTCCGCTCCCGGATCCTCATCGACGGGAAGGCGACCGACGGCGGCCCGCCGATCGCCTCGTTCGACGGACGCTGGCGGATCACCGACGGCCTCATCGTGACCTCGATCGCGGTGGTGTGACATGGGATTCCTGGAACCGGACGGTGCCGGACTCGTCATCGTCGACAAACCGGCGGGCCTGACCAGCCACGACGTGGTCGCGCGCTGCCGGCGCGCGATGGGTACCCGCAAGGTCGGGCACGCCGGCACGCTCGACCCGATGGCGACGGGCGTGTTGGTGATCGGCGTCGAGCGCGCGACCAAGCTGCTGGGTCACCTCGCGCTGACCACGAAGGCGTACTCGGCCACGATCCGGCTGGGCGTCGCGACGTCCACCGACGACGCCGAGGGCGAGGTCACGGGAGGCGCCTCCGCGGTCGCGCTGGACGAGGCAGCCGTGCGGGCCGCGATGGCGCCGCTGACGGGCGACATCGAGCAGGTCCCCAGCAGCGTGAGCGCCATCAAGGTCGACGGTAAGCGGGCGCACCAGCTGGTCCGCGAGGGGGCGGACGTGCAGCTCAAGGCGCGCCCCGTCACCGTCGACGCGTTCGCGGCGCACGCCTTCCGCCGGGAGGGCGACCTGCTCGACGTGGACGTGACCGTGGAGTGCTCGTCGGGCACGTACGTGCGGGCGCTCGCTCGGGACCTGGGCGGAACCCTCGGCGTGGGCGGGCACCTCACCGCGCTGCGGCGCACCCGCGTGGGGCCGTACGGGCTCGACCACGCGATCACGCTGGAGGATCTCTTCGAGACGCCGCGCCTGTCGTACGGCATCGACGCGGCGATCGCCGCGGGCTTCACCACCCGCGAGATCACGCAGGCGCAGGCGGTCGACCTGTCGCTGGGACGGTGGCTCGACCCGATCGGCCTCCCCGGCGTCTACGCCGCGGTCACCCCGGACGGCCGCGCGTTCGCGCTGCTCCAGGAGTCGGGCAAGCGCGCGAGCTCGGTCTTCGTCGTCCGTCCGGCCGCCTGAGCGGGCTACAGGTCGTCTCGGACGCGGGTCCAGGATTCCCGCGCCGTGCTCTCGTCCCCGATGGTCGGGAGGGCCTGTCCCTCGGGGGCGAAGCCGACCGCAGCGAGCGCGTCGTGGCCGGCCGCGTTCCGGTCGGCCAGTGCGATCGTGAGGCGCCGGGTGTCCTGGCGTTCCGCTGCGGCGCGGCAGGCCGCGACGATTGCCGCGGTGCTGACGGAGGCCGGCGTATCGGTGCGCAACCAGTCGATGATGGTGGTCGTCGAACTCCCTCCGTCGACGGTCAGCTGCAGATCGCCGACCGGCGCTCCGTCGACGGTCACGGCGTAGCGGCCGTCGTGCGGATCGCCGTACTCGATGTCGAGGCCGTCCTCGCTGCGGGCGCGTGACGGGAGCGCTCGGGCCGGGCCGGCCTGCTGGGCGGCGCGGCGTGCGCGCAGGCGCCGAACGGCGATGCGCGCAACGTCCACGGCCGCGTGGGCCGGGGGGAGAGCCGCGCGCCTGGGGGGCATCGGCTGCGGCTCGACCGAGTCGATGATCGCCTGCATATCGCGCCGGGACTCGGCGGTGTTGTACCTGACGTAGATGGTGTGGTCAGTGGGGACTCCACCGTAGGTGCGCAGCGATCGCGCGGTCTGGAGATAGGTGAAACCGAGCGCTTTGGCCAGTCCCAGCGAGCCGCGGTTTTCGACCGGCTGGACTGCGAGCAGGGCGGAGACGTGTGGATTCGCGATGAACGTGTCGAGGACATTCACCGCCGACATCCACAGGGTGATCGTCTTGGAGTGGGGCAGGCCCGCGACCCAGGTGAGGGATTCGATGTGGCCGGACCGCGGATCGGGGCCGAGCATCTCCTGCTGGCCGACGACGCGCTGTTCCGCCCCGTCATCGACGGTGAGGACGCGGGAGAGCAGAGTGGTCTCGGCATGGCGAGCGTTCCACCACTCCTCCGCCCATGCGGCGGTGGAATGTTGATCACTCCAGGAGACTGCGGGGTCGTAGAATGCGGCTCGCAGCCACTCTTCGTGGTCGAGGTTGGTCTGGCGCCACGACGGGCCGTCGGACAACCGGGGGGAGCGCAGGTCGACCACGTGGTCCCCGATCCGGTAGCGCCCAGCATTGCTTCTGGTCATGGCTCGATGCTATTGCAACAGGCGTCGGGATGTTTCATCACCTGGCGCAATCGCGCACGTTCCGTCGTCAGGCCTCGGATTCGGGACAAGGTCCCGTGTACCGCGCGGAGGGGCGGATTATCTTGCCCTGGCGCACCTGTTCGAGGACGTTGGCGGTCCACCCGACCACGCGGGCGACGCCGAACGTCGGCGTGAACATCGACGGCGGCAGGCCCACCTCGCTCATCAGCACGCCCGCGTAGAACTCGACGTTGGCGTACAGCCGCCGGCCGGGCTTGAGCTCGTTGATCCCGGCTTCGATCTCGGCCTCGACCGCGAGTGCCCGCCGCACCAGCGGGGAGTCGAGAGGCGTGACGACGGACTTGAGCAGCTCCGACCGCGGGTCGTGCGTGCGGTAGACCGCGTGCCCGAAGCCCATGATCTTCTCGTCGCGGGCGATCTTCCCGCGCACCCAGTCCCGGGTGTTCGCGGGGTCGCCGATCTCGTCGAGTGCGGCGAGCGCGCGGCTCGGCGCGCCGCCGTGCAACGGCCCGAGGAAGGCGCCCAAGGCGCCGAGCAGGCACGAGGCCATGTCCGAACCGGTCGACGCGATGACGCGGCCGGCGAACGTGGACGCGTTGAAGCCGTGGTCGATGGTCGCGACGAGGTAGGTCTGCAGGGCGGCCGCGGCGTCCGCATCGGTGTTCCCGGTCGCCATCCGCAGGTAGTCGGCGGCGTGTCCGGCGCCCGGGTCCGCCTCGAGGAGCGCCTCGCCCCGCGCCAGACGGTGCGCCGCCGCCAGGACCGTCGGCGTCACGGCGGCGTACCGCAGGGCGGCGTCGGTTCGCTCGTCCTCCGGCAGGTCCATGAGGGGGCGGTCGCCGAGGCCGAGTCCGGCGAGCGCCACGCGGAGCGCGTGCATCGGCTCGGTGTCCGGTCCGACGGTGGCTCGCAGCAGGTCGTGCACGCCGCTGGGCAGCGTGCGGAGGGCGCCGACGCGGCGGGCGAAGGCGGCACCGTCGGCCCGACCGGGCAGGGAGCCGAACAGCACGAGGTGCCACGCGTCCTCGAAGGAGACCTGTGCTGCGAGGCGCGTGGCGTCGTGGCCGCGGTAGTGGAAGTAGCCCTCCTCGCCGCGGACATCGCCGATCGCGGTGTCGGTGACGATGACGTTCTTGAGCCCCGCCGGGGCGATGAGCGGTGTGGTCATGGCACGAGTGTGGGCGATATTGATCAACACCCGCAATGTTGATTCAATCAATACGTGGACCGGTGGATCACGACCTCGGAGGCGGCCGAGCGGCTCGGAGTCAAGCGCGGAACGCTGTACTCCTACGTCAGTCGCGGCGTGCTGACGTCGCGGAGGATGCCGGGACAGGCGGAGTCGCTCTTCGACCGGACCCAGGTCGATTCGCTCGCCGCGGCCAAGCACGACGGCCGTCGGGAGGCCGACCGCCTGCTGCGCTTCCGGGCCGTGACCACACGGGTCTCCGCGCTCCGCGGCGACGCCCTGTACCTGCGCGGCCGGCCGATCGCGGATGTCTGTGCCGAGATGGACTTCGCGGCGGCCGCCCGGTTCGTACTGGAGGCGGAGCAGGCCGCGGCGCCGCCCGCCGTCGATCTGGAACCTGCGCGGACGGTCGCGCTGGAGCGCCGGATTCCCCTGGCCGTGGCTCTCCTCGCGGCCCGGGACCCGGTGCGGGCGGACCGGTCCCACGTCGCCGAACGTGCCCTGGGCCTGCTGCCGGTCCTCGCGGACCTCGTTCCCGAGACGCGGCTCGAACACCCCTGGGTCGACGCTCTCGCCACGTGCCTCATCGACAACGGGCTGGCGGCGTCCACCACGGCCGCGCGGGTCGCGGCCTCGGCGCGGGCGGGTTTCTACGACGCCCTGCTCGCCGGCTACGGCGCGATGGCGGGCGTGCTGCACGGCGGGGCTCCGGCCGCGGCTCACGCCATGCTGGGGCGCGTGCTGGACGGCGGCGACGTCGACGCGGCGATCGCCGATGCGGCGTGGGGTGGGCACCTCGCGGGTTTCGGGCACATCGTCTACACGGGAGAGGACCCGCGCGCCACCGTCGTCCTGGGCCTGATGCGTGCGGACGACCCGGACGCGCCCGCGCTGCGGGCCGTCGCCGAACTCGCCGCCCGCACGGGCCGGGCGGTGAACATCGACCTCGCCGGCGCCGCCGTCGCGCACACGCTGGGGCTCCCGGCCCGTGCCGCGGAGGTGCTCTTCCAATACGCCCGGACCGTCGGGATGGCGGCGCACATCGCCGAGGAGTACGAGGAGGCGCCGCTGCGCTGGCGCGGCACGAACAGCGGCGGGGTGCGCTGAGGGCCGAGTAGCATCGCGCGCGTGAGGACGAGGTGAGGCTGGTCGACGGGATCCGGGCGTCACTCCGGGACGCGGCGGATCCTCAGCGGGCGCCGGCGATGCAGGCGTACATGAAATCCACGATGCCGTTCCTGGGTGTGCCGTCCCCGCAGGTGCGCGCCATCACCGCCGGCGTGCGCCGCGATCACCCGCCCAAAGACCTCGGCGAGTTGCGGGCCGCGGTGCTCGCACTCTGGGACGGCGCCGAGTACCGCGAGGAGCGCTACGCCGCGCAGAACCTGCTGCGGTACCGGCTCGGCAGGGGCGACCCCGCGCTGCTCCCGCTGCACGAGCACATCGCCGTCACGGGGGCCTGGTGGGACCACGTCGACGAGACCGCCCGGCACATCGCCGCGCTGCACGACGCGCATCCCGAGAGCACCGCGGCCGCCGTCCGCGCGTGGAGTCGCGGCGACGACCTGTGGCTACGCAGGCTGGCGATCCTCTCCCAGCTGGGCCGCAAGGACCGGCTCGACGTGGACGTGCTGACGGACGTCATCGAACCGGCCCTCGCGGAGTCGGAGTTCTTCCTGCGCAAGGCCATCGGCTGGGCGCTGCGCGAGCACGCCAAGACCGACCCGGACTGGGTGCGGGCGTACGTCGCCACGCACGAAACCGAACTCAGCGGGTTGTCCCGGCGCGAGGCGCTCAAGAACCTGTGAGGCACTCCGCGGGTCGTGCGGGCACGGCCCGCGGTGCGCGCCCCACCACGGAGTCGAGCGTCGCGATGGTCGCGGCGACGACCGCGAGCGCCGCACCCGCGACCGGCAGGGTCCGGTACGACGCGCCCAGGTCCAGGAGTGCTCCTCCCAGCCACGGCCCGATGGCGATCCCCACGTTGAAGGCCGCGACGGTGAAGGCCGGCGCGAGCGTCGGAGCGCCCGGTGCGAGGGCGAAGACGCGCGAGTTCAGGGCGGGGTTGGTCACGAAGCCGGCCGCCCCCGGCAGCGCCGCGGCCGCGGCGGCGACGACCGGGTGCGGCAGCGCCGCGGCGAGTGCCATCGAGGCGATGGCCAGCGCCGCCGTGCCCCCGATCAGGACCGAACCGGGGCGACGGTCCGCCAGCCGACCGCCCGCAGCGATCCCCGTGACGGCACCCGCGCCGTACAGTGCGAGCACGACCGGGACCGTGCCCGGCGCGGCGTGTGAGGTCGCGCGGAGCATCGCGCCGAGATAGGCGAACGAGATCAGGAGCGCCGCGATCGACGTCGTGGTGATCGCGTAGGACGTCCACAGCCGCCCGTAGCGCGCGTACCTCGCCCCGGGGGTGTGCGGCCGTACCCGTCGCGACCTGTGGTGGAACCGTGCCGACGATCGCGGCGCCCGCCACGACGGTCGCGACGGCCACCGCGACGAAGGTCGCGCGCCAGCCCGCGTGCTGGCCGAGCACCGTCCCCGCCGGGAGGCCGAGCACCGTGGCGAGCGTGAGCCCGCCCGCGACGACGCTCATGGCGCGACCTCGCCGGTCCGGTGGAACGAGGGCGATCGCGGTCGAGGCCGCCACGGCCCAGAATCCGGCGTACACGAAGGCGCCCGCGAATCGCGTCACCAGCAGGACGGCGAAGGAGTCGGTCACGGCCGCCACGAGGTGGGTGGCCGCGAAGATCGCGCAGAACACGAGCAGTGCCCGCCGTTTCGGCCAGCGGAGCGTCGCGAGGGCGAGGACGGGCGCGCCGAGCATCATGCCCACGGCGAAGCCGGAGATGAGCAGCCCCGCGCGCGGGATCGACACCTGCAGGTCGGCGGCGAGCTCGGGCAGGAGGCCGGCGAGCATGAGCTCCGACGTGCCCTGCGCGAAGATCCCGAATCCGAGGGCGTACACCGCGGGGCGCATCACAGCAGCGAACCGCCACTCGCGTCGATCCACTGCCCGGTGACCCATCCCGCCGCGTCGGACACGAGGAAGCCGACGACCGCCGCCACGTCGGCGGGGCGGCCGATGCGGCCGAGCGGCGAGTCGGCGGCCATCGCGGCGCGTCCCTCGGGGGTGGCGAGCCGCGCGGCGTTCATGTCCGTCGCCGTTCCTCCGGGGCCGACGGCGTTGACGGTGATCGACCGGGGCGCGAGCTCCTTCGCGAGCGCGAAGGTCAGCGCGTCGATCGCGGCCTTGGACATCGAGTACGGCAGCAGCGACGGGTTGTACGAGCCGTGCGTGAACCGGGTCGAGACGTTCACCACGCGGCCGCCGTCCCGGAGCCGGGGGAGAGCCTCCTGGACCAGGAAGAACGGGGCGCGGGTGTTGACCGCGAGCACCCGGTCGAAGGACTCGCGCGTGACTTCGGCGAACGGCGTCCGCCCACCGAGGATGCCCGCGTTGTTCACCAGCAGATCGACACCGTCGAGTCGCTCGTCGTACGCCGCCCACAGCGCGGATTCCGCCCCGTCCGCGCCGAGTTCGGCGCGCAGCGCGAACGCCGTCCCGCCTGCGCCGGTGATGGCCGATACGGCCGCGCCGGCGGCCTTGTCGTCGGATCCGTAATGCACTGCGACGGCGGCTCCGCGGCGCGCGAGGTCCTCCGCGATGGCCCGACCGATCCCTCTGCTCGCTCCTGTGACCAGGGCGTTCTTTCCTGTCAGGTCGTTCGGCACGGTGCCTCCTCCATTTCGTAGTAACTGTTACGGATTGTGACTGTACCGCATAACGTAGCGGACGTTATAGAATGACCTCATGGCGACGACCACACGCGGGAGGCCGCGGTCCTTCGATCGGGGCAGCGCGCTCGATGCGGCTGCCCGGTTGTTCTGGGAACGCGGATACGAGGGCACGTCGGTGCGCGACCTGACCGAGCGGCTGGGGGTGGAGGCTCCGAGCCTCTATCGGGCTTTCGGTGACAAGCGGCGCCTCTTCGAGGAGGCCGTCGCGGAGTACGACCGCCGCTACGGCGGCTTCATCGATCTCGTCCTCGCGGAGGAGGGGTCGGCGACGGCGGTGGCGCGCCGGCTCCTTCTCGAGGGGCCCGCGCGGTACACGCGCGACGGACTGCCGCGTGGCTGCCTCGTCGTGAGCGGCGATGCCGGCACCACGAATCCGGAGGTGGCGCAGTACCTGTCGGGGCTCCGTGCGGCGAACGTCGCTCGCGTGGCGGAGCGGATCCGGCGCGACGTGGCGAGCGGTGCGCTGCCGGATGAAGTGGATCCCACCGCGCTGGCGCGTTTCACGCTCACCGCGCTCAACGGGCTCGCCGAGGCGGCGCGCGAGGGCGTCTCGGCGGACGACCTGCGCGCGGTGGGTGACGTGGCCCTCCGTGCGTGGCCTGCGCCGGCAACTATTGATTGAGCAGTCAGTCAAATAATACAGTGGGAGCATGCGCAGCGCCCGGATGCAGATCGTCGGACTCCTCGTGCTCTGCGCGGTCTGTGCGGAACTTATTGCGGCATACGGAGATACCACCGGAGATATAGGAGGAGTCGCCTTCTCCACGGTGTTCTTCGCAGGCCTGTACGGTGCGCCGGCCCTCCTGGCGCGGGAAGTGGCTCGCCGCCGTGGTTGGGGGTGGGGAGCGTTGCTGTGGCTCTATCTCGGTCTCGGAGTGGCGCAGGCGTGTCTCATCGACCAGTCCCTCTTCGCGCAGGACTACATGGGGTACCAGGGCTGGGAGGCGATGCGCGCGGAGGCCTACCTGCCTGCGCTGGGGTTCAGTGCCGCGAACGCGTTCACCTTCATCGGCGGTCACCTGATCTTCAGTTTCGGCGCACCGGTGGCCCTCGCCGAGCGGTGGCGCCCACGGACCGCCGACCGGCCGTGGCTCGGCCGGATGGGCCTGGTGGTGGCGGCGGTCGCGTACGCCGCGACCGCCGGCATGATCGCGGCCGATCCGGAGTCGCACAGCGCGTCCGCCGGGCAGCTCGCCGGGGCGGCCGCAGTGGTGTTCGCATGCTTCGCCGCCGCTGCCGTCACCGGGACTCGACGGTCCGGGGCGACCGTGCGGCGGCTCGCGCCGGTGTGGGTGGTGTTCCTCGCCGCGATTCCGCTCGCGGTCGCGGCCGAGTACGTGGGCGGCGAGGGGTGGGTGGGTCTCACCGTGGGCGTGCTCGCGCTCGGTGGCGTCGGCGTCCTGCTGCGATACGCGGGCGGCGGGCGCTGGCGTTCGCCGCACGTGGCTGCGGCCGGATTCGCCTTCCTCCTGGTCCGGGGCGTGCTGGCGTTCACCTACTACCCGTTGCTCGGCCACGTCGACGCCGGGCCGAAGTACGTCCACAACGTGGCGATGCTGCTGATCGTCGTCGCCGCCGGAGCGGCTGCCCACCGTGCCCGGCCCGACCGTGCGCGGGTGCCCGCGAGCTCGGCCGAGATCAGCTCCTGACCCAGATCGCCTGCGCGGCCACGTCACCCAGATCCAGTGGCGCACCGTCGTCGACGGTGACCGCGATGGTTCCGAGGAACTTGCGCAGCTCCACGACCTCGATCCGCGCGTCCGGTGCGATGCCGACCTCCTGGAAGTACCGCAGCATCTCGGGATCCGAGTCGGAGATCCGGGCGACGGTGCCGGCCTGCCCCGCCGCGAGTTCGGACAGTAGGCACGCGTCGGGGGTGGGTACGGTGCCGTCCGGCTGGGGGATCGGGTCGCCGTGCGGGTCCCGGTCCGGGTAGCCGAGGCGTTCGTCGAGGCGGGCGAGGAAGCGCTCGGACACCGCGTGCTCGAGGACCTCCGCCTCGTCGTGGACCTCGTCCCAGCCGTAGCCGAGCTCGGAGACCAGGAACGTCTCGAGCAACCGGTGCCGGCGCACCATCGCCGTGGCCGCGGTACGGCCCTCGTCGGTGAGGGTGACGGCCCCGTACTTCTCGTGATCGACGAGGCCCTGATCGGCGAGCTTGCGGATGGCCTCGGAGGCCGTGGAGGCGGAGACGCCCAGCGCATCGGCGAGCGACTTGGTCGTGACCTTCACGTCGGACCACTCCTGGGCGGTCCAGATCTGCTTGAGGTAGTCCTGCGTGACCGCGGACAGCTCGCCGACGGGGCGCGGCGAATCGGGCAGGGGAGGCTTGGGCACGCACCCACCATAGGCCGTCCGATAGGGTGAGTGCGTGCTTCGCTGGCGAGGGCTCGATGACGTTCCCGCGGACTGGGGACGCTGTGTTGTGACGATCGGCGTGTTCGACGGTGTACACCGCGGACACGCCCAATTGATCGCACGCGCGACCGCGGAGGCCCACGAACGTGGCCTTCCCGCGGTCCTGATGACGTTCGATCCGCATCCCGCCGAGGTGGTGCGGCCGGGATCGCACCCGCCGCAGCTCACCACGCTCACCCGGCGCGCCGAGCTCGCCGAGGAACTCGGCATCGACGTCTTCTGCGTGATGCCGTTCACCGCGACCGTCATGGCGCAGCCCGCCGAGGACTTCGTGCACTCCGTGTTGGTCGAGAGGCTCCACGCGGCCGCCGTCGTGGTGGGGGACAATTTCACCTTCGGCTACCGCGCCCTGGGCAACGTCGAGATGCTCGAGGGACTCGGTCACAAGTTCGGCTTCTCCGTGGACGCGGTGCCGCTCCTCACCGAACACTCGGTGACGTACTCGTCCACCTACATCCGGTCGTGCGTCGACGCCGGGGACGTGAAGGCCGCCGCCGAGGCGCTGGGGCGGCCGCACCGGGTCGAGGGTGTGGTCGTGCGCGGCGACGGTCGTGGCCGGGAGCTGGGGTTCCCGACGGCGAACGTCGCGCCCCCGATGTTCGCCGCGATCCCCGCGGACGGCGTGTACGCCGCCTGGTTCACCGTGCTCGGCGCGGGTCCCGTCGTCGGTCAGGTGACGCCCGGCGAGCGGTACCCGGCGGCGGTCTCCGTCGGCAGCAACCCGACCTTCTCGGGGCGCACCCGCACCGTCGAGGCCTTCGTCCTGGATACCTCCGCCGACCTCTACGGCCAGCACGTGGCGGTCGACTTCGTGGACCGGGTGCGCGGTATGGAGCGGTTCGACTCGGTCGAGTCGCTGCTCGAAGCGATGGGAGGCGACGTGGACAAGACCCGAGCGATTCTGGGAATCTCCTGACCCCTGGTAAGGTGGTCGATCGTGCCTGCTGCAGTTCGCGGCGGCGGCACGGATTTCTGACGACGCGATACTGGAACAAGGAGCCTCGCATGGCGCTGACCACCGAGCAGAAGAAGAGCATCCTGGCCGAGTACGGCCTGCACGAGACCGACACCGGCTCGCCCGAGGCGCAGGTCGCGATGCTGACCAAGCGCATCACCGACCTCACCGAGCATCTCAAGCAGCACAAGCACGACCACCACAGCCGCCGCGGCCTGCTGCTGCTGGTCGGCCGTCGTCGCCGCTTGCTGAAGTACGTCGCCTCGGTCGACATCAACCGCTACCGTTCGCTCATCGAGCGCCTCGGCCTGCGTCGCTGACCCACGTCACCGAACGGCCCGCTCCCGGATCACCGGGTGCGGGCCGTTCGTCGTTCCGGGTGCGCCGGCGCGGGCGGCTCACGATGTGAATCTCCGGCGCCGCCCGCGTGTTCTCACGCACGTCCGACCGCGCGGAACCCGACATCCTGAGCGCGATCCGCGTGCGCTCAGCCGCGGCCGAGGAGAGTGCCGCCGTTGACCTGCAGGATCTGGCCGGTCGTCCAGCCCGCGTCCGGCGCGGCGAGGTAGGCCACCGCCGCGGCGACCTCCTCAGGGGTGCCGGGGCGCCCCACGGGGATCTGCGCGACGCGGCTGTCGTGCAGTTCGGCGGTCAGACGGTCCGTCCAGAACTCCGTCGCGGGCACGAATCCGGGCGCGACCACGTTGACGGTGACACCCTCCGGTGCCAGCTCCGTCGCGAGCCCCGCCGACCACGCGTGCAGGGCTCCCTTGGCCGCGCCGTACGCCCCCGGGCCGCGCAGCCCCGCGATCGAACTGATCGAGACGATCCGGCCGCCCGGGCGCGCGAGATGCGGGCGGAGGGCCTCGGTCGCCAGGACCGCCGTGATCACGTTGAGCCGGAACGTCGTGGCGTACGAGTCGGCCAGCGACGCGAGCTCGCCGGGCGCGCCGTCCCGGCCGGGATTGCCGCCGACGTTGTTCACGAGCACATCGACGGTGCCCGCCGCTCCGATCCGATCGGCGAGGGCTTCGACGGCCGCCGGATCCATCAGGTCGGCGACCTCGAAGGACACCCGCTCGGCGCCGATACGCGCGCCGATCGCGGTCGCGGTCTCGCGGAGGACGTCCTCGCGACGGCCCACGATGACCACGTCGTTCCCGTCGGAGGCCAGGCGGTGCGCGATCGCCCGCCCGATTCCCGTTCCGCCGCCCGTCACCACTGCCCGTCGTGTCATCGTTCGAATCTCTCACGATCGCTCGGCGTCCGCAGCGCGCGGCGTTCCGGGCCGTCGCTCGTCTCGACTCACGGCCCGCGACACGGGCCCGCCCCTCGGTGGCTCAGCGGTCCTGCGGCTTGACGAACGGGAAGGCCAGGGTGGCGCGGATGTTCACGCCCGCGAGCAGCATGACGATGCGGTCCACGCCGATGCCGAGACCACCCGTCGGCGGCATGGCGTAGGACAGCGCGTCGAGGAAGGACTCGTCGAGCTCCATCGCCTCCGGGTCTCCCGCGGCCGCGGCCATCGACTGCTTCGTGAGTCGCTCCCGCTGGTCGATGGGGTCGGTGAGCTCCGTGTAGGCGGTGCCCAGCTCGGCGCCGAAGCCCACCAGGTCCCACTGTTCGGTGAGCCGCGGATCGTCCCGGTGTCGCCGTGCGAGCGGCGAGACCTCGATCGGGAAGTCGCAGTAGAACGTGGGGAACTCCGTCTGCTTCTCCACCAGCGCCTCGTACAGCTCCATCACGAGCTTGCCCGCGGTCGCACCGCGCGGTATCGCGACGTGGTGCCGGGCGCACACCGCCGAGACCTCCTCGAGCGTCGACGCCGACGTGAGCTCGACCCCGGCGGCCTTCGAGACCGCGTCGTGGACCGTGACGACCGGCCACTCGGCCGTCAGGTCCACCTCGCGCGTCCCGCCGGCACCGTCCGGTCGCACGGCCACCGGCCGGCCGTTCACCGCGATCGCGGCGGCCAGGATCACCTCGCGCGTGAGCGCCCGCATCGTCGTGTAGTCCCCGTAGGCCTCGTAGGCCTCGAGCGCGGTGAACTCCGGGTTGTGGGTCGCGTCGGCGCCCTCGTTGCGGAAGTTGCGGTTGAGCTCGAAGATCCGGCCCATCCCGCCCACGGCGAGTCGCTTGAGGTAGAGCTCGGGCGCGATCCGCAGGTAGAGCCCCATGTCGTAGGCGTTGATGTGCGTGGTGAACGGACGGGCCGCGGCGCCCCCGTGCACCGTCTGCAGCATGGGTGTCTCGACTTCGGTGAAGTCGCGGCCGACGAACACGGCCCGCATCGCGGCGACGGCCCGCGAACGGCGGTACAGCAGATCGACGGCACCGTCGTCCGTGATGAGTTCCAGCGGGCGGTTGCGGGCACGCGTCTCGTCCCCGAGCCGCGCCCGCGTCTTGGGGACGGGGGAGAGGCATTTGCCTGCCATCGCCCACGCCGTGAGGAGCACCGACGGTTCACCCGTCCGCGAGCGGATCGCCTCGCCCGTCACCGAGACCAGGTCGCCCATGTCGATCGAGGTGCGCCACAGTGCCCGCACGTCGTCGGGGGTCCGCGAGCGCTCCGCGATCACCTGCAGGTGCGCGCCGTCCTCGTGGAGATCGACGAAGGTCACGCCACCGTAGTCGCGGACCGCGCGCACCCGCCCGGTCACGGAGACGACGGTGCCCGAGGCGCCGTCGGGCGCGAGGGCGGAGGCCTGCTCCCGGACCCGGGCCAGGGAGGCCGTGCGCGGCACCGATGGCGGATACCCGGGCATGCCCGCGTCCTCGAGGGCCCGCAGCTTGCGTCGCCGCACCCGCTGCTGCTCGGAGAGCCGCTCCGGCGGCGCTTCGCGGCGCAGCAGCCGCTCCTCCTCGGCGAGCAACCGGTCGACGAACTCGGCGTCCCGCGGGAATTCGTCCGGGATCGACGGTCCCGCCAGGAACTTCGGGCCGATCTGTGGAAGGAATCCCTCGGCGGTGCCGACGGCGATACCGGCGCGCACGGCGCTGAGTGCCGGGTCGTAGCAGAGGACCCGCGGAACCCAATCGGGCCGGTACTTGTCGTTCGACCGGTACAGGGACTCCAGTTGGTAGAACTTCGACGCGAAGCTGAGTACCGAGTCCACCATGCGTGTGATCGGTCCGGCGCCGACGCGGTCCGCCTCCGAGAAGACCGACCGGAACACCGCGAAGTTCAGTGAGATCCGCCGGATACCGATCTCCGCGCAGTGCTCGATGAGCCTGGCGACCATGAACTCGTTGAGGCCGTTCTCCGCGTCGCGGTCGCGGCGCATGAGGTCGAGGGACAATCCGCGCGTGCCCCAGGGCACGAAGCTGAGCAGCCCGCGAACGGCGCCGTCGGCGTCGTGGGCGGAGACGAGGACGCACCGGCCGTCCACGGGGTCGCCGATCCGGTTGAGGGCCATGGAGAAACCGCGCTCGGTCTCCTCGCCGCGCCACCGCTCGGCGAGCTCGGCGACCTCCGCGAGCTCAGCGGCGGACAGGTCGCCGTGCCGCCGGACCTGGAGCGTGTACCCGGCTCCCGCGACGCGGGTGACGGCCTGCCGCACGGCGCGCATGTCCCGGCCCTTGAGCGTGAACGCGTCGACGTGGATGATCGCCTCGTCGCCGATGGTCAGCGTGCGCAGCCCGGCGTCCTCGTACACCGTCGCGCCGTCGGCGCTCGCCGCCAGCACGGCGGGGTAGAGGCTGTGCGAGCGGCAGTCCTCGATCCACGCCGCCACCGCCGCGGGCCAGGAATCGCGGTGACCGATGGGGTCGGCGCTCGCCATCGACACCGGCCCGACGGCGCGGCAGGTCACCACGGCCCGACGGTCCCGCGAGGCGATCACCGCCTTGTCGCGCCGGGTCGCGAAGTAGCCCAGCGAGTCGTCCTCGCCGTACTCGAGCAGCAGCCGCCGGACCTCGAGCTCCTCGGGCTCGGTCATCAGTTCGTCGCCGCGTCCCGCGCGCCAGAACGCCATGAGGGCGAGGATCAGGACGGACGCGGACAGGACCCCGGCCAGCGAGTAGAGCCACATCGGGCCGGAGTGCCCGTTGAGCGCCAGGTCGATCCGTCGCGGCACGGCGACGCCGAAGGTGGACCGCAACGACCACACCAGGATCTCCACGGTGCCGCTCAGGCGGTTCGGCCCGCGGCCGGGGAAGGTGAACGCGAGCGCGACCACCACCAGGTACACGCCGACGAAGCCGCCGACCAGCACCCCGATGGCGGCGCGGCGCGAGCCCCGCGCGAGCTTGGCCGGGTACTGAGGGCGGGCGGCGATGACGAAGGCGAGGCAGACGGCGCTGATGGCCGCGGTGAGCGCGGCGCCGGGGAGGGAGAAGCGCACGGACACGTACGCGTCGATGTACGACGGGAGATGCCGCGTCTCGTCGGGATCGATCTGGTCGGTCGCGACGATGACCAGCGTCGCGATGTTCACCAGCACCTGGAGCGACATCATGATGACGGCGACGGTGTGCGCGGCCCGCAGCCGCCGGCGCAGAGCGCCCTGCAGGACCGTGAGCGCGGCGACGAGGAGCAGACTGGGGTGCGAGGGAATGCCCACGATGCTCAGGAGATCGGCCACCAGCGGCAGCACCCGGTCGCTGCGGATGACCACGCTGAGCAGCGACACGACGCCCGCGGCGGTGATCATGTGCGCGAGCCACGTCGCCGTGGCCTCCTGCACCCGCTCCCGGCTGGTCTGCGACACGGTTCGACCCCCCTCGGCCCGCGCACACGGCGTGTGCGACTCACGTGGAAAAGACTCCCGATGATAGCCTTGACACAGGTCCGTCCGACGTCGGTGCCGGTAGATCCGGTTCCCGGCCTCTGCGGTGCGCCGTCACGGTGTCACTCCCCGCGGGGTGGTCCTCGGTAGTGGTCGCCGGAAGCGCCGTCCTCATCCGACGCGCGAGTCCGACGGCTTCGATCGATGACCGCGCCCACGGCGCCCCGCCGCCATGTCGAACGACTCCGGCCGCGCGCAGCATGCGCGCCGCCAGGTGGGGACGGACCGCGCGAAGAAAGGCTTCCCCCCACTTCATGTCGGACAACACTCAGGTCGAATTCGACGACGACATCACCGAAGCGGTCGCCGTCATCGACAACGGTTCCTTCGGCACGCGCACCATCCGGTTCGAGACCGGCCGGTTCGCGCAGCAGGCCGCCGGTTCGGTGGCCGCGTACCTCGACGACGAGACGATGCTGCTCTCGGCCACGTCGCACAGCAAGCAGCCGAAGGAGCACTTCGACTTCTTCCCGCTGACCGTCGACGTCGAGGAGCGCATGTACGCGGCGGGCCGGATCCCCGGCTCGTTCTTCCGTCGCGAGGGTCGCCCGTCGACCGACGCGATCCTCACCTGCCGCCTGATCGACCGGCCGCTGCGCCCGTCGTTCGTCGACGGTCTCCGCAACGAGATCCAGGTCGTCGTGACCGTGCTGTCTCTCGATCCGAAGGATCTGTACGACGTGGTCGCGATCAACGCCGCCTCGGCGTCGACCCAGATCGCCGGCCTGCCCTTCTCCGGCCCCGTCGGCGGCGTGCGCGTCGCCCTGATCGACGGCCAGTGGGTCGCCTTCCCGACCGTCGAGCAGCTCGAGCGCGCGGTCTTCGACATGGTCGTCGCCGGCCGCATCGTCTCGGGCTCCGGCAAGGACGCCGACGTCGCGATCATGATGGTCGAGGCCGAGGCCACCGAGAACGTCATCGAGCTCATCGAGGGCGGCGCCACCGCGCCCACCGAGGCCGTCGTCGCCGAGGGCCTCGAGGCCGCCAAGCCGTTCATCGCCGTTCTCTGCGAGGCGCAGAAGCAGCTCGCGGCGGGCGCCGCCAAGCCGACCGGCGAGTTCCCGCTGTTCCCTGCGTACCAGGACGACGTCTTCGCCGCCGTGGAGGCCGCGGGTGCCGCCAAGCTCAACGACGCCCTGTCGATCGCCGGCAAGCAGGAGCGCGACAACGCGACCGACGTCGTCAAGGCGGAGGTGCTCGAGGCCGTGGGCCCGCAGTTCGAGGGCCGCGAGGGCGAGATCGGCGCG
This sequence comes from Tsukamurella paurometabola, assembly GCF_900631615.1. Lineage (NCBI taxonomy): Bacteria > Bacillati > Actinomycetota > Actinomycetes > Mycobacteriales > Tsukamurellaceae > Tsukamurella > Tsukamurella paurometabola. The sequence goes on along the minus strand of NZ_LR131273.1, from coordinate 4,360,408 downwards.
GCCTTCCGCTCGCTGACCAAGAAGCTCGTGCGCAAGCGCATCCTCACCGACCACTTCCGCATCGACGGCCGTGGCATCACCGACATCCGCTCGCTCAGCGCCGAGATCGCCGTGATCCCGCGCGCCCACGGCAGCGCGCTGTTCGAGCGCGGCGAGACCCAGATCCTGGGCGTCACCACGCTGGACATGGTGAAGATGGCGCAGCAGATCGACTCGCTGGGCCCCGAGACCAGCAAGCGCTACATGCACCACTACAACTTCCCGCCGTACTCGACCGGTGAGACGGGCCGCGTCGGCTCGCCGAAGCGCCGCGAGATCGGCCACGGCGCGCTCGCCGAGCGTGCGCTCGTGCCGGTGCTGCCGTCGGTGGAGGAGTTCCCCTACGCCATCCGCCAGGTCTCGGAGGCGCTGAGCTCCAACGGCTCCACGTCGATGGGCTCCGTCTGCGCCTCGACCATGTCGTTGCTCAACGCCGGCGTGCCGCTCAAGGCGCCGGTCGCGGGCATCGCGATGGGCCTCGTCTCCGACGAGGTCGACGGCCAGGCCCGCTACGTGGCCCTGACCGACATCCTCGGTGCCGAGGATGCCTTCGGCGACATGGACTTCAAGGTCGCCGGCACGGCCGATTTCGTCACCGCCCTGCAGCTCGACACCAAGCTGGACGGCATCCCGTCGCAGGTCCTGGCCGGCGCGCTGGGTCAGGCGAAGGACGCCCGCACCACGATCCTCGAGGTCATGGCCGAGGCGATCGACGCCCCCGACGAGATGAGCCCGTACGCCCCGCGGATCACCACGATCAAGGTGCCCGTGGACAAGATCGGCGAGGTCATCGGCCCCAAGGGCAAGACGATCAACTCCATCACCGAGGAGACCGGCGCCAACATCTCGATCGAGGATGACGGCACGGTGTTCGTCGGTGCGGCAGACGGTCCGTCGGCGCAGGCCGCGATCGACCGGATCAACGCCATCGCCAACCCGCAGCTGCCGAAGGTGGGCGAGCGCTTCCTGGGCACCGTGGTCAAGACCACCGCGTTCGGCGCGTTCGTCTCGCTGGTGCCCGGCCGCGACGGCCTGGTGCACATCAGCAAGCTGGGCAACGGCAAGCGCGTGAACAAGGTCGAGGACGTGGTCAACGTCGGCAGCAAGCTGCAGGTCGAGATCGCGGACATCGATGAGCGCGGCAAGATCAGCCTGATCCCCGTCGTCGAGGAGGACGCGGCGAAGGCGACCGCGGACGCCACGGCCGCAGCGGGCGAGGAGTAGGAACTGAGCAGCCTGACGTCACGGGCTGCGCGGACGGGGGTATCCGGATCGGGTGCCCCCGTTCGTCGTAGCGTCCTGCCCGGCGGCCTACGGGTGGTCACGGAGACGGTGCCGGGTTCCCGGTCCGCCGCCGTCGGCCTGTGGGTCGCGGTCGGCTCGCGCGACGAGCACCCCGCCTCGGCCGGGTCCGCGCACTTCCTCGAGCACCTGTTGTTCAAGGCGACACCGCACCGCGACGCGGCCTCCCTGGCCGCGGAGGTGGACGCGGTCGGCGGCGAGATCAACGCCTTCACGTCGAAGGAGCACACCTGCTACTACGCGCACGTGCTCGACACCGACGTCGATCTCGCGGTCGACGTGGTGACCGACGTCGTTCTGGGCGGGTTGTGCCGCGCCGCCGACGTGGAGGTCGAGCGCGAGGTGGTGCTCGAGGAGCTCGCCATGCGCGATGACGACCCGGAGGACCTGGTCAACGAGGCGGCGACCGCCGCCCTGTTCGGCGATCATCCGCTGGCCCGGCCGGTGCTCGGCACCGAGGAGTCGGTGGAGGCGATGACCGCCGCGCGACTGCGCGGTTTCCATCGTCGGCGGTACACGCCGGAGCGGATGGTGCTCGCGGTCGCCGGGAACGTGACGCACGCCCAGGTGGTCAAACTGGCGCGGAAGGCGTTCGAGGGCAGGCTCGACGGTGACGCCGCCTCGGCGCCCGTGCGGACCGGCGTCCGGCGCCTGCCCGGGCCGCCCGCGCTGCACGTCGTGAACCGCGAGGGCGAGCAGTCGCACCTCGTCGCGGGCACCCGTGCCTACGGCCGGTTCCACCCGGACCGGTGGGCGCTGTCGGTGCTCAACACCGCGATCGGCGGCGGTCTGAGTTCGCGCCTGTTCCAGGAGATCCGGGAGCAGCGCGGCCTCGCGTACACGGTGTACTCGGCCGTGGACACGTACGCCGACACCGGGCTGTTCTCGGTGTACGCCGGGTGCTCCCCGGAGCGGTTGGGCGAGGTGGCGACGGTGGCGCGGAAGGTCCTCGAGGACGTGCGGGACGACGGCCTCACGGCGGAGGAACTGGCGCGCGCCAAGGGCTCGCTCCGCGGCGGGCTCGTGCTGGGCCTGGAGGACGCGCAGTCCCGCATGCACCGGATCGGCCGCAGCGAGATCAACTACCAGAACCAGCGCACCGTCACCCGGACGCTCGCGCGGATCGACAAGGTATCGGCGGCGGACGTGAACCGCGTCGCGCGGGACCTGCTCTCGCAGCCCTTCGGCGGCGCGGTCCTCGGTCCGCACCGCGGGAAGCGCGGCGTGCCGTCGCCGGTCCGGAACTGGCTCGGCTGAGATGACGGTGCTCGTCGCGGCGGGCGGCTGGGAAATCGTGGACCGCGGTGCGGGCGGCCATGGCATTGCGCGCGAACATCGACGTCGTCCGGCCGGATCGGTGGAACGAGGGGCGGGGACGGCCGGATGGTCCGAGCGGATCCCCCGACGATCAGCGCTGAGTCGCGGCCATGGTGACGTTACGTGTGTTCGGCTGAAGTCACGACGAGCCGAACATGCTCGCGCAGTGCGGATCCCGCTGCCAGTAGCGGATCCGGACTGCGCAGCGATCGCGCGAGGATGAACGCGCCCTCGAGCGAGCTCAGCACCGCCAGTGTCAGTGCCCGCGCCGCGTCGTCGTCGAGACCCCGCGCCACGAAGTACGCGGTGCCGCCGGCGATCCAGTCCGCGAAGACCTCCGCCGCCGCGGCGGCCACCTCGGGCTCGGAGTCGGCGACCTCGCCGGCGACGGTGCCGACCGGACACATGGTGATCCAGCCCGCCTCGGCGATGTGCTCCGCGGCCAGCGCGAAGGCGCCCGGGATCGCGTCCTCGAGGTCCGGCGCATCGTCGAGCAGTGCGGGCAGGAGCGCCCCGTACGCGGCCCCGGAGGTGCGGAGCGCCGCCGCGGCCACCTCGGGCTTCCCGCCGGGGAAGTGGTGGTAGAGCGAGCCCATCGGGGCGCCGGCGGCCTCGGTGAGCTGTTTGACGCTGGTGGCGCCGTAGCCCTGACGGCGCAGCAGTTCCCCCATCGCGACGACCAGGCGCTCGCGGGTGGGCATTGACCGATCGACCATCACACCCTAGATTCTAGAGTGTCCGCTCTAGAGCGTTCACTCTAATGGAGGTGATGGCATGCCGGAGGTCGCCGTTCCCGCCGGCCGGATCCACTACGAGGCGTTCGGCGAAGGTCCGCCGGTCGTCCTCCTGCACGGGCTGCTCATGGACCACACGGTGTGGAACCCCGTGCTGCCGCTGCTCCCGGAGGGATATCGCTACGTACTGCCCGACCTTCCGCTCGGCGCCCATCCGGTGCCCCTGCGCGCGGACGCGGACCTGTCGAACGAGGGGATCGCGCACCTCATCGCCGACGTCCTCGAGGCTCTCGATCTGCGCGACGTCGCCCTGGTCCACAGCGATTGGGGAGGCGGCCTCCTCCTCACGTCGCTCGGTCGCGACGAGCGGATCGGCCGCCTCGTGATCCTCCCGAGCACGGCCTTCGACAACTTCCCGCCCGGCCTGCCGGGAAGGGCCGCGACGGTCGCCGCCCGGTTGCCCGGCCTGCGTTTCGGTCTCCGTGCCCTGCGGATCGGGGCAGTGCGCCGCCTGCCGATCCTGTTCGGGCGGATGGCGCACGACGTTCCCGATGCGCTGATGCGCGCGTGGACCCGCCCGGCGGTCGAGGACCCCCTGATCCGCCGCGACCTCCTCAAACATGCGCGGGCTCCGTTCGATCGTGCCGATCTCACCCGCCGGACCGAGGCGTTGCGCGGCTTCTCGGGCGATGCCCTGGTGCTGTGGATCGCCGACGGCACCGTCATGCCGCGGGAACACGGACGCCGGCTCGCCGAGCTGTTGCCGCGCGGCCGACTGGTGGAGCTGGGGGATTCGTACGTGCTGGCGATGCTCGACCGGCCGCAGCGGGTCGCCGACGAGATCGCCGGTTTCCTCGCGGAATCGGCGCCGGCGCGCAGGGATTGACGCGCTCGCCGCGCGCCTACTTCGTGAACGCCGGAGGCAGCGGCTTGCCCGCGGCCGCGAGCACCCCGCGCAGGCGGGTGGGGTAGTCGGTGATGATGCCGTCGACGCCGAGCGCGAGCTGCGCCCGCATGTCCTTCTCCTCGTTGACGGTCCACGGGATGACCGTGAGACCCGCCGCGTGCGCCGCGGTCACGGTCTTCGCGTCGGAGAGCTCCTGATCGGGGGAGAGGACGTCGAACCCCGCGGCCTTGACGGCTCGCACCACGTCGCCACCGGCCCGTTCGTAGCTGACGGGGCCGAGCCATGCCGAACCCTTCTTCCACGTCGTCGCGTCGTACAGCGCGACGAGGGGCACCGATGGCGCCTGCGCCCGCACCAGGGGCAGCGAGCGCCAGTCGAAGCTCTGGACGGTGATCCGGTCGAGCACATCCGCGCGGCGAGCCGCGCCCAGGATCTGCGCGACGAACGCCGCCGGCTCGGCCGACTTCGCCCGGTCCTCCGCCTCGATCTTGGTCTCGATGTTGAACCGCACGGTGTTGCCCCTGTACTGCGCGGCCAGGTCGAACAGCTGGGGCAGGGTGGCGATGCGGTTGCCCTCGACCACCTTCGCCGCGGGGAACGTATCCAGCTTCTTCGCGCACACGAGGGTCTGCACCTGTGCGGACGTCAGGTCGTGGATCGTCTTGCCCACGTAGGGGAACTGCGGGTCGCCGGGCGTGGCGGGCGCGGTGTCGCTGCACTTGTCGGCCTGCACCGTCGGGTCGTGCCAGATCAGGGGCACCTCGTCCTTGGTGAGCACGATGTCGAGTTCGAGCGTCGTGACGCCGAGTTCGAGCGACCGCGCGAAGCCGTACAGCGACTCCTCGGTGTGCTCGCCCCGGCCACCGCGGTGCGACTGCAGGTCGAACGAGCCCGACGGTGCCGCCTGCACGGGGGCGACCACCGCCCCGGCCAGCGCGACGGTGACGGCGGCCGCGAGCGCGGCGGCGCGGGACGGGGTGCGGGAGCGGGAGGTCATGGCGGCAACGTAATCGCACACGATGAATCCCGGGTGAACGGCGTGCGTGCGACGGAGCCGCGGGTGGCCGGCGAACGGATCAGGCGAGTGGCGGCGCCGCGGGGGTGCCCGGCGTCGGCGCCGCCACGGGCGCCGGTCGACCCGGAGCGCCGAGGGGTGGCGCGGGCTTCCCGGGGGCACCGCTCGCGGCCGGCGCGGGCGCGGGTGCGCCGGGAGCCGACGGGGCGGTCGGCGCGGGCGGCGCCGCCTGCGCGGCCGCGGCGACCGGCAGGGCCAGGGCTGCCGCGCCGATCGCGGCCAGGAGCAGCCGTCGGCCACCGGCGATGAGGATCGACATGGTTCTCTCCTTCGTGACGGGCCGCCGCGCCCGGTGCGGGCGGCCGCTGCCGACGGTACGAGCGCCGCGTCACCGCCGGATCGGCGTCACGTCGCAGGCCCGTCTCGGCCCGGTCCCGGAGACGACGGACGCCCGCCGGCGAGCCGGCGGGCGTCCTGACGTGCGGTCGTGACTACTTCGGGTCCTTGAGCGACCACGTGGGGGCGAGATCGCCGCCCGTGTGCTCGAGGACCCGCGGCTTCACGGCGATCCAGCCGATGGCCAGGATCGCGACGAAGGCGGGGATGCCGAGGATGACGACGATGAGGTTGGTCTTGTCCCAGAAGCCGCCGTCGGACTTGTAGCCCGAGTAGGCCATGCCGACGAGGACGAGGAACAGGAAGACCAGGCCGACGTAGCTCATGAACGGCGCCAGCGGCGCGCGGAACGGGCTCGTGGCGACCACGCCGGCGTCGGAGAGCTTCCGGTAGCGGATGTGGCACAGGAAGATCAGGCTCCACACGCCCACGACGGCGATCGCGGAGGCCTCGAGCGCGATGTCGAACGCGTTGCTCGGCACGAGCGCGTTCAGGACGGCCCCGAGGACGTAGAAGATCGACGTGACGATGATGCCCGTGGCGGGAACGCCCGACTTGCTCATCCTCATGAACATGCTCGGCGCCTCGCGACTGGCGGCGAGGCTGCGCAGCATGCGGCCCGTGGTGTAGAGGCCGGCGTTGAGCGAGCTCATGGCGGCGACGATGAGGACGCCGTTGATGAGGGTCGCCATCCAGCTGACGCCCATGCGCTCGAAGACCGTCACGAACGGCGACTCGAGATCGCCGGCGGCGTTCTTGGTGCCGTACTGGCTGGTCGGCAGGATGCACACGAGCAGGAAGATCGAGCCGCAGTAGAAGACGCCGATGCGCAGGATCACGGAGTTCACGGCCTTGGGCACCTCGCGCTGCGGATTCTGCATCTCACCCGCGGCGATACCGACCATCTCGATCGCGGCGTACGCGAAGACGACGCCCGACATCACGACGATGGGCGCGATCCAGCCGAAGGTCTCGCTGTGCGGCCAGAATCCGCCGGGGTTCGACCAGAGGTTGGAGATCCCTGCCCTGTGGGCCTTCTCGCCCTCGCCGACGGTGATCTGCCCGATCACGATGACGAGGCCGACGACGAGGAAGATGACGATCGCGGCGACCTTGAGCACCGAGGCCCAGAACTCGAACTCGCCGAACGCGCGGGCGGAGAGCAGATTGATCACGAGGACCACGCCGAGGGCGATGATCACCGAGACCCAGTTGGGCAGCTCCCACCACTTCCTGACGTACACCGCGACGGCCGACAGTTCGGCGACGCCGGTGAGCGCCCAGAAGATCCAGTACAGCCAGCCGGCGGCGTAGGCCGCGGCCTCGCCGAAGAACTCACGGGCGTACGAGACGAAGGCGCCCGAGCTCTGGCGGTACAGCACCAGCTCGCCGAGGGCGCGCATGAGGAAGAAGGCGATCACGCCGACGAAGGCGTAACTGAACAGCAGGGCCGGGCCCGTGCTGTTGAGGCGGCTTGCGGAGCCAAGGAACAGGCCCGTGCCGATGGCGCCGCCGATGGCGATCATCTGCACGTGTCGCCGACCGAGGGTCTGCTTGTAGCCCTCCTGCTCGGCCGCGAACTTATCGACGGATTGCGTCATGGATGAGTCTTTCTCCTCGACGTATCGGAGCGCATGGGGTTGTGCGCTGGATGGGAATGTAGACCTCGCAACGCTTCCGCGGACGCGTTACCGAGAGATGACTTCGGGATGTCGATCGGTGTGGGCGTGTAAACATAGGTCCATGACCGACTTCTCGGACCTCGGGGAGCTGTTCGCCTTCCTCTCCGGACACACCCCGTTCGACGGGCTGCCCGACGACGTTCGCGCACGTCTCGCGGCGGAATCGTCGATCAGCGAGTTCCCCGAGGGCGCGACGATCCTCGACGGTTTGTCCGCTTCGCCCGATCACGCCTTCGTGGTCCTCGAGGGGCGGGTCGGGGTGTGGAACTTCCCGGCCGCGTCGCCGACCGAGGTGGGCGACGTGGACGAGGTGGTCGGCCCGGGCGGCGTCTTCGGGTACGTGGTCATTCTGGTCGGGGCGAAGGGCGGCCCCCGGGCGGTCGCGCTGTCCGACGTGACGCTGCTGCGCCTGCCGGCCTGGGCCGTCGGGGACATGTTCTCGACCCCCGCCGGCGCGGCCTTCCTCGCCACCGAACTCGCCCGGCCCACCACGGCGGTCTCCGCCGAGGAGGTGCGCGAGCGGACGGCGGGCGAGATCGTGCGCCGCCCTCCGGTCGTCTGCCCGCCGACGGTCACGGTGCAGGAGGCCGCCACCGCGATGACCGCGGCCAAATCGGGCTACATCGTGGTGGAGAACGCGGCGCGCGAACCGCTGGGCATCGTCACCGATCACGACCTGCGCGCCCGGGTGATCTCCGTGGGCAGGCCCGTGACCGATCCCGTCACCGCGGTGATGACGGCACCCCTGGCGGCGGTGCCCGAGTCCGCGCTGTCGTCCGACGTCCTCATCGAGATGCTCGACCGGAAGCTGCATTACATGGCCGTGCTCGACGAGCACGCCGCCGTCCGGGGCGTCGTGCAGGACGTGGACTTCCTCACCGTGCCCACCACCTCGACGTTCGCGCTGCAGCGCCGGATCGAGCGCGCCGAGGCCGGGGAACTTCCGGAGATCGGCGCGACGATCCGGGAGATCTTCCCCGTGCTGTGGGGCCAGCAGGCGCCGGTCCGGCACATCTCCGGCGTCGCCGCCGTCGCGATCGAGGCGATGGTGCGCCGCTGCATCGAGCTCGAGCTGCCCGTCCACCCCGAACTCCGGGAGGGGGATTTCACGTGGCTCTCGCTCGGCAGCGTCTCGCGCCGCGAGGTGGTGCCCAGTTCGGACGTCGACAGCGCGATCATCATCAAGGACCTGCCCGGCGCGTCCGGGGACGAGATCGAGGTGCGACGGTCCGCCGCCCTCGCCCTGGCCGCCGCCGTCCACGGGCGGCTGGAGGAGTGCGGCATCCCGTCGGACACCAACGGCGCCGTCGCCGCGCAACCGCGGTTCTGCCGCACCGAATCGGAGTGGCTGTACGCGGCCGGCGAGTGGATCGATGCGCCGCTGTCGAACAACGCGATGATGATGGCGTCGCTGCTCGTGGACGGCCGCCCGGTGTGGGGCGACCTGACGCTCCAGCCGGTGGCCGGTGTCTATCAACATCTGTCGGAGCATCCTCGTGCCTTCATCCTGATGCTGCGTGAGGCCCTCACCGCGAAGGCGCGGTTGCGGTCCGTGCGTGACGTGATCTCGCTGCGCGGCGGCACCTTCGACATCAAGGCGCACGCTCTGGTGCCGGTGGTGAACATCGCCCGGTGGGCGGCGCTGAGCCGCGGATCGACCAAGCTGCAGACCCGCAACCGCCTGGCGGCGGGCGCGGATTCGCCGGTGCTGCCGGACGATTCCGCGGAGGTGCTCCGCGAGGCCTTCTCGATCCTGGAGCGGCTCCGGATGGAGCATCAGGTGGAGCAGATGGGGGCGGGCCGCACGCCCGGCGACGTCCTCTCGATCCGGCGGATGTCATCCCTGGACCGCGGACTCCTCGAGCAGTGCGTGCGCGAGGTGGCCGCGGTGCAGCGCCGGATGGCCAACCTCGCGCAGTACCTCGACGCCGGCGAATGGTGAACCGGCACCGGTGAGCCCGCGGCTCAGGCCAGGACGGCCTCGGGCGCCTTCGACTCGATGTCCAGCGCTGCGCCGACGCCGGCGTTGAGAAGCACCCCGTCGTGCGTGGAGAGGCCCGCGGCGAGGGCGGCGTCCTCGGCGCACGCCGCCTTCCAGCCCTTGTCCGCGATCCGCAGCACGTACGGCAGGGTGGCGCCGGTGAGCGCGAAGGTCGACGTGCGCGGCACCGCGCCGGGCATGTTGGCGACGCAGTAGAAGACGGTCTCGCCGACCGCGAAGGTCGGATCGTCGTGCGTGGTGGGGTGCGAGTCGGCGAAGCACCCGCCCTGGTCGATCGCGATGTCGACCAGGACGGCGCCCGGCCGCATGCGGTGCACCAGTTCGGTGGAGACCAGCTTCGGCGCGGCGGCGCCCGGGATGAGGACGGCGCCGATCACGAGGTCCGACTCGACGACGGCCTCCTCGAGCGCGAGGGAGGTGGAGTAGCTGGTGTGCACCCGGCCGCCGAACTGGGCGTTGACGGCGCGCATCTTGCGCACGTCGAGGTCGAAGACGGTGACGTCCGCGCCCATGCCCGCGGCGATCTGCGCCGCGTTGATGCCGGACACGCCGCCGCCGATCACCGTGACCTTCGCGGGCGCGGTGCCGGGGACGCCGCCCATGAGGACGCCGCGACCACCCTTGGAGCGCATGAGGTGGTAGCTGCCGACCTGCGGCGCGAGCCGGCCCGCGACCTCGGACATGGGCGCGAGGAGGGGGAGCGAGCCGTCGGGCAGCTGCACCGTCTCGTACGCGATCGACGTGGTCCTCGAGGACAGCAGCGCGTCCGTGCACGGACGCGACGCGGCCAGGTGCAGGTACGTGAAGACGGTCTGGTCGGCGCGCATCCGGGCGTACTCCGGTTCGATGGGCTCCTTGACCTTGAGCAGCAGGTCTGCCTCGCCCCAGACCTCGTCCGCCGTCGGGACGATGCGGGCGCCCGCGGCTTCGAAGTCCTCGTTGCCGATCGCCGACCCGACGCCCGCGCCGTCCTCGATCAGCACGTCGTGGCCGCGTCGCGTGAGTTCGGCGACACCACCGGGCGTGATCGCCACGCGGTACTCGTTGTTCTTGATCTCGGTGGGGATACCGACGCGCATCGTGTGCTCCTGTCAGGCGGGGTGGCTTGTGTCACATAGTCTGAAGAAACACCGGGAAGTGTTCAAGCGTGCGGAAGAAGATTCTGGAGAACTGAGAAATGACTGACGTACATTCTGTGAGGACGGCGTATCGCCCGACATCGTCGAACGATCGTCGCCCCCTGCTCGACGAGGCCGACCGGCGCATCCTGCTCGTGCTCCAGCGCGATGGCCGGGTGTCGAACGCCGCCCTCGCGGAGGAGGTCGGCCTCGCCCCGTCGACGGTGCACACGCGGGTGCGGCGACTCACCGACGCGGGCGTGATCCGCGGCTTCTACGCCGACGTCGACCCGGCGGCCGTCGGGCGGCCGCTGCGCGCCATGATCGCCGTGACGCTCCGGTCGACGGCTCGGCACCGGATCCGGCAGTTCGTGGAGTCGGTGATCGATCTGCCTCCGGTGATCGACGCCTACTTCCTCGCGGGCGGCGACGACTACCTCCTGCACGTCGCCGCCGTGGACACCGACGACCTCCGGCACCTCGTCGAGTACCTCAGCGCGCGCGAGGAGGTCGCCGGCACGAACACCTCCCTCGTCTTCGAGCACGTCCGCGGCTCCGCACCGCTCTGAGGCGTGCAACCCGCTGCAACGATCGACGCGGCACACCCGCCGTTGTGACTGTGTGGTGGATCACACGGCCCGATCGGAGGAAACCATGCGAGCAGCGCGCTATTACGACCGGAACGACGTCCGGATCGAGGACGTCCCCGCGCCCGAGGTGACGGAGGGCACCGTCGCCATCGACGTCGCCTGGTGCGGAATCTGCGGCACCGACCTGCACGAGTACGTCGACGGGCCGATCTTCGTCCCGCCGTGCGGTCACCCGAACCCGGTGAGCGGGGAGGCCGCACCACTGACGATCGGGCACGAGATGTCCGGCGTCGTGGCGGAGGTCGGCGCCGGCGTCGACGACCTGGAGGTGGGCGATCACGTGGTGGTGGAGCCGTACATCATCGCCGACGACGTGGACACCGGTCCGGCGAGCACCGACTACCACCTCTCGCCGAACATGAACTTCATCGGCCTCGGCGGCCGTGGTGGCGGACTCTCGGAGCGGATCGTCGTGCAGCGCCGCTGGGTGCACCGCGTCTCGAAGGAGGTCCCGCTGGATCAGGCGGCGCTCATCGAGCCGCTCGCCGTCGGCTACCACGCGGTGCAGCGCTCCGGTGCCGGCGCGGGGGCGTTCGCGCTGATCACCGGTGCCGGACCGATCGGCCTGCTGACCGCCGCGGTCTGCCAGGCGAAGGGACTCACCGTCGCGATCAGCGAGCCCAGCTCCCTGCGCCGCAGCCGCGCGGCGGAGACCGGTGTCGCCGACCACGTCTTCGATCCCACGGAGGTCGACGTCGTCGAGGCCGTCCGCGACCTCACGGGCGGCCGCGGCGCCGACGTCGGCTTCGAGTGCACCTCCGTGCAGCCCGCGCTGGACACGCTCTTCGACGCGCTGCGTCCGCAGGCGGTGCTCGTGGTCGTCTCGATCTGGGGGCACCCCGGCACCGTCGACATGCAGAAGCTGGTGCTCAAGGAGATCGACATGCGCGGCACCATCGCCTACGTCAACAACCACGCCGCGACGATCGCGCTGGTCGAGAGCGGGACCGTCGACCTGGCGCCGTTCATCACGGGGAGGATCGGGCTGGACGACCTCGTCACCGTCGGCTACGACACGCTCTTGCACCACAACGAGACCGCGGTGAAGATCCTCGTCTCCCCGTCCGGCGCGGGGCTGCCCGCCGCGGTCTGACGGCGGGAGCCGCCTACGCTGGCCGGGTGAGCGAGAGCAGGATCGTCCCCGCCGCCGACCGCACGCACTGGCGCGGCGAGGGGCTGTACGCCCGGCAGTCGATGCCCTTCACCGGCAAGTTCGATCTGGGCGCGAACGCGCACGGGCAGCTGCTCGTGCACAACGACGACCTCGTGGACCCGGGATCGGGCGTCGACCGGCACTTCCACCGCGACGCCGAGATCGTGACCTGGGTGATCACGGGCGAGGTGCACCACGACGATTCGTCGGGTGCCACGGGTGTGGTCCGCGCCGGTCAGGTACAGGCGATGAGCGCCGGAACGGGGGTGAACCACCGCGAGCAGAACCCGCGTTTCACCGGCGTGACGGCCCGGGTGATCCAGATGTGGCTCCCGCCGAACGCGCCCGGCGGCGAACCCGAGTACCGCACCGCCGACGTCCCGCTCGACGGTCGCGGCGCGGTGCTCGTCGCCTCCGGGATCGCGGGGCACGATCCGGCCGTCACCATCAACAACGACGCCGCCGCCCTGCACGCCGCCCGCCTCTCGGCGGGGGAGTCGGTCGTCTTTCCGCCCGCGCCCTACGGACACCTCTTTGTCGTGACCGGAGCGGTGACCGTCGGCGACGCGCGACTCGCGGAGGGCGACGCGCTGCGCACCGTGGACGCCGGGGAACTGGTCGTCCGTGCCGCGCAGGACGGGACCGAGATCCTGTTCTGGGAGATGCATGCGCAGGCGGTGTCAGCGCTCTGACCGCTCACGATTCGGGCGTCTGCCGGCCCGCGCGTGCTCAGGAGCACGTGCACCCGCGCGGAAATCGACATCGTGAGGCGTACCCGCCCGGAACGGGATGTCCGTTCGAGCCCGTTCGTCTTCGGCTCGGTCCACCTCCTGCGGTGCGGCGCTCCGTGTAGGAGGATTCTCCGGTGCAGAACACCGAATCGACGGCCGAACACCGCCGCCTCGCGGAGAGTCCCGGACCCGACGGGCCGTGGCGGCTGTGGGGTCCCTACCTGGCCGGGCGACAGTGGGGCACTGTCCGCGAGGACTACAGCGGTAACGGGGACGCCTGGGGGAGCTTCGGCTTCGAGCAGGCGCATCGCCGCGCCTACCGGTGGGGCGAGGACGGGCTGGGCGGCATCTGCGACCGGTACGGCTTCCTCAACCTGGCCGTGGGCCTGTGGAACCACAACGACCCGATCCTCAAGGAACGCCTGTTCGGGCTCACGAACGCGCAGGGCAACCACGGCGAGGACGTCAAGGAGTACTGGTGGCCCGTCGACGGGACGCCGACCCACAGTTGGATGCACTGGATGTACCGGTATCCGCACGCCGAGTACCCGTACCAGCAGCTCCGCGACGCCAACGCCGCGCGCGACCGCACGCAGCGGGAGTACGAGCTCGCCGACACCGGCGTCCTCGCCGACAACCGCTTCTTCGACGTGCACGTGCGCTACGCCAAGGCGGCGCCCGACGACATCTGCGTCGAGATCGAGGCCGTCAATCACGGGCCGTCCCCGGCGCCGCTGGACCTGCTGCCGCAGCTGTGGCTGCGCAACACCTGGGCATGGGGTCACGACGAGCGTCGCGGCGAGATCACGCGCGTGCGGTCCCCGCAGGCCGGAGGACTCGAGGCGGTGCGCGTCACGCACCAGTGGCTGGGCGAGTACCACCTCGCGGCGGAGGGGGCGCCGCAGCTCCTGTTCTGCGACAACGAGACCGACGCCGTGGAGCTCTTCGGCGCCGCCGCCAACGCCTCGCCGTACCCGAAGGACGCGATCACCAAGCGCGTCGTGCGGGGCGACGAGGCCGCGGTCAACCCGGCGGAGCGGGGAACCAAGGCGGCGATCTGGTACCGCTTCGCCTCCGTACCGGCGGGGCGGAGCGTCACCGTCCGGCTGCGCATGTCGCGCACGGCGCCGTCGCTCGACACCTTCGGCCCCGGCTTCGACGCCGTCTTCGCCGACCGCCGCGAGGAGGCGGACGAGTTCTACGGCACCGTGATCCACGAGGACGTGCAGGGCGAGGACCGCGCCGTCGCGCGGCGCGCCTACGCGGGGATGCTGTGGAACAAGCAGCTCTACCGCTACGACGTGGAGTCCTGGTTGGAGGGCGACCCGGCCGTCGATCCCGCGCCGCGCGAGCGGACCGACCCGGGTCGCCGGAACACGACGTGGAAGCACTTCTCGCTGGCCGACGTGATCTCCATGCCGGACGAGTGGGAGTACCCCTGGTTCGCCGCGTGGGACCTGGCCTTCCACTGCATCCCACTGGCGCACGTCGATCCCGAGTTCGCCAAGGAACAGCTCGTGCTGATGTGCCGCGAGTGGGCCATGCATCCCAACGGCCAACTCCCGGCCTACGAATGGGAGTTCGGCGACGTCAATCCGCCGGTGCACGCGTGGGCCGCCTGGCACGTCTACCGCATCGACGGCTGGCGGGATCAGGACTTCCTCGTCCGCGTCTTCACCAAGTTGCTGCTCAACTTCTCCTGGTGGGTCAATCGCAAGGGCTCCGACGACGCCGGCGTCTTCGAGGGCGGCTTCCTCGGCATGGACAACATCGGCTTCTTCAACCGGTCCGCGCCCCTGCCGCCCGGCTACCGGCTCGAGCAGTCCGACGCGACCAGCTGGATGGCGTTCTACTGCCAGCAGATGTTCAAGATCGCCATCGAGCTCTCGCGGCACGACCCCGTATGGCAGGACTGCGCCACCAAGTTCCTCGAGCACTTCCTGCAGATCTCGAAGGCCACCTACAACTTCGGCTCGCACAGCCTCTCGCTGTGGGACGAGGAGGACGGCTTCTTCTACGACGTGCTCGTGCGCCCCGACGGCAGCGCGCTGCCGATGCGCGTCCGCTCCATGGTCGGTCTGCTGCCCCTCCTGGGGACCACCGACGTCCCGTCGTGGGCGGCGCAGGAGTGCCCGGACGTCACCGCGCGGCTCAACTGGCTGCGGTCGCGTCGCCCGGAGCTCGTGGAGCCGGTCCTCTCGGGCGCGGCCCCGGACGGTTCGGGCGACGGGCGGATGCTGTTGTCGCTGGTCAGTCCAGACCGGCTGCGGCGGGTGCTGGAGCGGATGTTCGATCCCGCGGAGTTCCTCGCGCCCTACGGCATCCGGTCGCTCTCGAAGGCCGAGCAGCAGGTGACCGAGGACGTGGACGGGAACACCGTCTCCATCCAGTACGAACCGGGCGAGTCGACCACGGGCATGTTCGGCGGGAACTCGAACTGGCGTGGGCCGGTGTGGTTCCCGGTGAACGTGCTCCTCGCCGACAAGTTGCGGACGTACGGCAGGCACTTCGGCGACTCGTTCACCATCGCGATCCCCACGGGCTCCGAGAACATGTGCACGCTGGAGGAGGCCGCCGACGTGATCGACGAGGGGCTCGTCGGGTTGTTCCGGCCGGTCGCGCGGCCCGATGGCGGCGGCGCGCGCCGCCCGGCCGACGCGGGGCGGATCGAGGGGAGCGACAACCCGCTGTGGGCGGAGCACCCCACGTTCTACGAGTACTTCGACGGCGACACCGGCGAGGGGCTGGGCGCGACCCACCAGACGGGCTGGACGGGGCTCGTCGCGCACCTGCACAACCCGCGCCTGCCGATGGAGCCACCGCCGTCGGGCGCGGCCTGATCCACGACTCCCCGTTTCGCATTGCAAAGATCCGAAAATGTCTGATTGAGTACGCCGTACAGGTATTTTTCGGGGTTACGATCCGTTCAGGCGGATGACCAGCCACCCGCCCCGACTCGATGGGGAAGGGTGTGACGCGAACGACGGAATCAGTCGATGACGGCGACGTCGTCGATGTGCTCGGGGTCGGATTCGGGCCCGCCAACCTGGCGCTGGCGATCGCGCTGGCGGAGTCGCCGGGTCGGCTCGGCACGGTGCGCTTCCTGGAGCGCCGCGAGCATTTCGCCTGGCACCCCGGCATGTTGTTGCCGGGCACGTCCATGCAGATCAGCTTCCTCAAGGACCTGGTCACGCTCCGCAACCAGGCGAGCCCGTTCTCCTTCGTCGCCTACCTCGGCGCCCGGGGACGGCTCGTGGACTTCGTGAACCGCGCGGTGCTCACTCCTGAGCGGGCCGAGTTCGCGGACTACCTCGCCTGGGCGGCGGAGCCGTTCGCCGAGCAGGTGCGGTACGGCCGCACGGTGACGGGCCTGACCCGCTGCGCGGACGGCCCGCGGTTCGCCGTGACCCACCGGGGACCGGAGGGTGATGAGCGGGTGACCCGCGCACGGTCCGTGGTGGTCGCGCGCGGCCTCCGGCCCGTGCTCCCCGCATGGACGGACGGGCTCGATCCGACCCGGGTGTTCCACAACATCGATCTCGTCCCGCGGCTCGCGGCGCTCGAACGCGCCCTCCCCGGCGGAGTCGCGACCGCTCGCCTGCTGGTGGTGGGCGGCGGGCAGTCCGCCGCCGAGGTGGCGCTGCACCTGCACGACGCCGGCGCCGGCGTGGACATCGCCTTCCACGGCTTCGGGCTTGCGGACGTGGACGAGAGCCCGTTCGTCAACCAGGTCTTCGACCCCGGTGTGGTGGACGAGTTCGACGTCGCGCCGACCGAGGTGCGCGAGGCCCTGCTGCACCGGCACGGCAACACCAACTACGCGGCGGTCGAGCACGCGCTGACGCGCGAGCTCTACGACCGCTGGTACCGGGAGAAGGTGGGCGGCCCCCGTCGGCTCGGCGTGCACCGCACGAGCGAGATCGTCAGTGCGCGACCCGGACCCGGCGGTGGCATCGCGATCGAGCTGCGCCGACGAACCACCGGCGAACGCACCACCGCGGTGGTCGATGCCGTGGTCTGCGCCACGGGCTTCGAGCCCGGCGGACTGACCGGGCTCGAAGGTATCGCCGCGCCCGGAGCCGAGGTGCGTGTAGCCCGCTCGCACCGCGCCGTGATCGCCGGTGCCGAGGTGCCGGGCCTGTATGTGCAGGGCGCGGACCTCCCGGGCCACGGGCTCGGCACCACGCTGTTGTCCAACGTCGCCGTCCGCGCGGGCGAGATCGCCCGCGCGCTGGAACACGAGGAGTCGTCATGACCACAGGGACCCCGGCGGGGACGGTGCTGTTCGCGGCGACGGACCGCACCCCGTTCACCGTGTTCGTCGCGGAGGACCCGCGCGATGTCGAGCGTGCGCAGGCCCTGCGCTACGACGCCTTCTCCACGGAACTCGGCGCCCCGCTGCCCGGGGCGGTGATGAGTGAGCGGCTCGGTCGCCTCATCGACGTGGACCGGTTCGACGACTACAGCGCTCATCTCCTCGTCCGGCACGACCCGACCGACGAGATCGTGGGCTGCTACCGGATCATCCTGCCCGCGCCGAGCTATCAGCGGGAGGTGTTCACCACCAGTATGTTCCGCCTCAGCCCGGCGTTCGCGGCGATGGCCGACGACGTGGCCGAGTGGGGGCGCGCGACGATCGCCGCCGCCTACCGCGGCGGTGTGGTCTCGATGCTGCTGCGGATCGCGCTGCTCGCGTTCTACGAGCGCGCCGGCTTCCGGTTCGCGATGGGCTGCATGTCCGTCCGCATGGAGGACGGTCTCCACCCCCGCGCCGCCCTGGTGCGCGCGGCGCTCGGTTACCTCACCGACCACGGCGCCCTCGCCGACGGAGCCGTGCGGGCCGAGCCGATCCGCCCCGTCGTGGTCGACGGGGTGCCGATCGCCGATCTGCCGCGCCCCGAGGGCTCCGCCGAGGACCTGGTACCGCCGACGATCCGCATCGCCGTCCGGTACGGCGGCGTCGTCTGCGGCATGCCCTCGTACGACCCCGATTTCGAGATGGCGGACTTCCTCGTGCTGTTCGAGGACGAGCGCATGCGCCGGGCCGGCTGCCTCGACGAGGTCCGCTCCTTCCTCGCCGCGCTGTGATCGCGCGCCTGACCCGCGCCGTCGCCGCACGGCCCCGCACCGTGCTCGCCGCGGCCCTGCTGCTGCTCGTCGTCCTGGGCTGGCTCGGGGCGGGCGTCGGCGGCGCGCTCCGCAGCGGCGGCAGCACCGACCCGGCCGCCGAATCCGCCCGTGCGCAGCAGATCCTCGAGGACGACTTCCGCCGCAGCGGCTCGTCGCTCGTCCTCACGGTGCGTGCCGAGACGCCCGGCGCGGTGCCGGCCGCGGCCGAGTACGGCCGCGCGGTCACGGACAGCGTCCGCCGCGCCCCCGCGGTGCAGTCGGCGCTCTCCGCCTGGTCGGATCCCGCGGCCGCACCGCGCCTGACCTCCGCGGACGGCCGCACCGGCCTCGTCGTCGCGAGCCTCACCGGCGGTACGGGGGAGGCGCCCGATCACGCCCGCGCCATCATCGACGGGCTGCCCCGCCCACCCGACGGGGTGCGGGTCGAGGCGGGCGGCGAGGCGATGACCTACCTGCAGATCAACGACCAGTCGGGGAGCGACCTCCTGCGGGCCGAACTGATCGCGTTGCCGCTCACCTTCCTGGTCCTGGTGTGGGCGTTCGGCGGCCTCATCGCCGCCGCCGTACCCGTCGTGGTCGGGATCGCCGCCATCATCGCCACCTCGGGACTGCTCCGGCTGGTCGCCGAGATCACCGACGTCTCCGTGTTCGCACTCAACCTCATCACCGCGATGAGCCTGGCGCTGGCCATCGACTACACGCTGCTCGTGGTCAGCCGCTACCGGGAGGAGGTGCCGGCGCGGGGCCGGGAGGAGGCCCTCGTCACCGCCATGGCGACGGCCGGGCGGACGGTGCTGTTCTCGGCGATCACCGTGGGGTTCAGCCTCGCCGCGATGGTGCTCTTTCCTATGTACTTCCTGCGCTCCTTCGCGTACGCGGGCCTGGTCGTGGTCGCGTTCACGGCGCTCGCGACCCTCGTGGTGACGCCCGCGATCCTGACCCTCCTGGGCGACCGGATCGACCGTCTCCGTGTGGGCCGCGGGCCGCGTCCCGCGGACGAGTCCCGCTGGTACCGGATGGTGAAAGCCGTGCAGCGCCGGGCGGTCCCGGCCGGGATCGCCGTGGTCGTGCTCCTCCTCGCTCTCGGAGCGCCGTTCCTCGGCGCGAAGCTCGGCTACCCCGACGACCGCGCCCTGCCGGCCACCGCCTCGTCGCACCGGGTGGGCGACCAGCTGCGCGCGGACTTCCAGCCGAACCCCGCCGCGGACGTGCTGATCCTGCTGCCGGAAGGCGCACCCTCGGGCACCGAGGACTACGCCCGGGAGCTGTCCCGGGCCCCCGGCACGGGGCCCGTCACCGGGCCGGACGGGACGTGGCAGCGCGGCGTCCGCGTCGCCGACGGCGACCCCACGGCCCGTGCGGGTTTCGCCCGGCTGATGACGGTGACGAGCGAACACGACCCGCGGTCGGACGCCGGCCGCGCCCAGCTGGACGCCCTGCGTGCGGTCCCGGCCCCCGCGCCGACGCTCTTCGCCGGTGCGGCGCAAGCGGACCGGGACGCGGTGGATTCGATCCTGGGTGCCGTTCCGCGGGTGCTGGTCGCCATCGCCGTGACCACGCTCCTGCTGCTGTTCCTGTTCACCGGGAGCGTGCTGTTGCCGATGAAGGCGTTGGTACTCAACGTGCTCTCGCTCTCGGCGACGTTCGGGGCGATGGTGTGGATCTTCCAGGAGGGCCACCTCGGTGGACTCGGGACGACGGTGACCGGCCACCTCATCGCGGACATGCCCGTGCTGATGTTCTGCATCGCCTTCGGCCTCTCGATGGACTACGAGGTGTTCCTGCTGTCCCGGATCCGCGAGGAGTGGCAGGGGACACCCGGCCGGGACCGGGCCGCGAACGACGAGGCCGTCGCCCGCGGCATCGCGAGCACGGCGCGCGTGGTCACCGCCGCCGCGGTGCTCATGGCCGTGGTGTTCGCGGCGATCGGCTTCTCCGAGGTCTCGTTCATGCGGATGCTCGGCGTCGGTCTCGCCATCGCCGTGCTGCTGGACGCGACGCTGGTGCGGCTGGTGCTGCTGCCCGCGTTCATGCGGATCGCGGGTACGGCCAACTGGTGGCCGCGCGGTCACACGTCAGGTATTGAGGGTCCACACGGAGTAGTTGAGCGCGCTGGCGAACAGGATCCAGCCGAGGTACGGCAGCAGCAGGAGCGCGGCTGAGCGGCGGACCGCCCAGAACGCGGCGATGGTCGCGATCACCAGGACGTCGAGCAGGACGATGAGGCCGAAGGCGATGCCCCGCAGCTCCAGTCCGAAGAACAGTGGCGACCAGGACAGGTTCACCAGCAACTGCAGTACGTAGAGCCCGATCGCGCGGCTGCGGAAGGTGGGGTGCACGCGCCAGACCAGCCACGCCGCGACGGCCATGAGCAGGTACAGCACGCCCCACGCCGGGCCGAAGAGCCAGCTCGGCGGTGCCCACGAGGGCTGGGCGAGGGCGCCGTAGGCGTCGGCCGCGTCGGCGGAGGCGAGGCCGCCGAGGGCCGCGACCGCCGCCACCGCAAGCAGAGAGACGATCAGGGCCACCGGATGCCAGGAGTTCGTGCGCGGCGTGGAGGTCATGCCGTGCACCGTAGATCGGACACGCGCGATCGGCCGGGCGCGCCCCGGGTGGTGGTTCGCCGGTCCGTGATGTTCGCGACGTCGAATCGAAAATCAACGTTGTTGCTGGATAGAATGGCGGTGTGCCTGAGGATTCGCCGTTGTTGGCCAGCCTGCGTGCGGCGGTGGCCGCCGCCCCCGAGGACGTCGCACTGCGTCTGCACTTCGCGGAACTGTTGCTCGACGCCGGACAGGGTGACGAGGCCGTCGCCCACGTCGCCGCGGCACTGAGCCGCGCTCCCGGGGACCCACACGCCCGCGCGCTGATGGCGCGCGCCGTGGGCGGCCCCGTCGACCGGCCGGCGCCCGCGGCCCCGCCGGTCGCCCCCTCCGAGCCGCGCAGCCCCGACGCGCCCGTCGCCGGATTCGACTGGGCCGCGGCGGAGAAGCAGGTCGAGGACCTCGTCGGCCCGCGGTACGAGCAGGACGACGAGGACGAGCTCGTGACCGTCTCGACCACGGACGCGGGCTCGGCGGGCAAGTGGGAGGTCGAGAGCACCGAAGGCCTGCGGCTCGCCGATGTCGGCGGCATGCAGCACGTCAAGGAACGGCTGGAGGCCGCCTTCCTCGCGCCGATGCGCAATCCCGAACTCCGCCGGCTGTACGGGAAGTCCCTGCGCGGTGGCCTGCTGCTGTACGGTCCGCCCGGCTGCGGCAAGACCTTCATCGCCCGCGCGGTCGCAGGGGAGCTCGGCGCGAACTTCCTGTCCGTGACGATCAGTGACATCCTCGACCAGTACTTGGGCAACTCCGAGAAGAACATGCACGACGTCTTCGAGTCCGCTCGGCGCAAGGCCCCCTGCGTGATCATGTTCGACGAGCTCGACGCCATCGGTGGCAAGCGATCACGGCACCAGTCGCAGTGGATGCGCACCGTCGTCAACCAGATGCTCATCGAGCTCGACGGCGTGGAGTCCGGCACCGCGAACGACGGCGTCTTCGTCCTGGCGGCGACGAACGCGCCGTGGGACGTGGACCTCGCCCTGCGCCGGCCCGGCCGGTTGGACCGCATGGTGCTGGTGACACCGCCCGACGCGCCCGCGCGCGCCGCGATCCTCGAGTACCACCTGCGCGATCGCCCCATCGAGCGGATCGACCTGCGCGACCTCGTGGCCCGCACCGACGGGTACTCGGGAGCCGACCTCGCCCACGTCTGCGAGAGTGCCTCCGAGACGGCGCTGCTCGATTCCGCGCGCACCGGCACCGTCCGCATGATCACCCAGGCGGACCTGGTCTCGGCCGTGCGAGCGATCCGGTCGTCGTGCGGCGAGTGGTTCACCGCCGCCGAGAACGTCGCCACGTTCTCCAACGAGTCCGGCGCCTACGACGACCTGGTGCAGTACCTGCGGACCCGGGGCAAGCGGTGACCGAGCAGCGCGCCGCAGCGCCCGCCGGGGGGGACGCCGGGGCCCGCACGCTGCAGAAGGCCGGCATGCTCGTCGAGGCTCGGCAGTTCGCCTCCGCCGCGGCGCTGGCGGGGGCGTACCTCGCGGAACACCCGAACGATCCCGACGCGCAGGTCGTGCTTGGCGAGGCCTACGCGGGCCTCGGCCGCGCCGGCGAGGCGAAGGCCGCCTATCGGCGCGCGCTCGGCGCGGACCCGACGCACTACAAGGCGTCGGTGCTGCTCGCGCACGCGTACCTGGCCGCGCGCGATCAGCAGGCCGCGCTGGACGTCGCGCGCACTCTCGTCCGCACCTACCCGGACGCCTGGGGCGCGCACCTGACGCTCGCCTGGGTCGCCGTCGACACGAAGGACCGCACGCTGCTGAGCGAGGCCTACGCCGCGGCCCGCCGGGCCGTCGAGCTCGAGCCGGGCGAGGCCGAGAACCACGTGGCGCTGGGGCTGGCGGCGCAGCGTCTCGGGAACAAGGACGTCGCGCGGCGCGCGAACGAGGAGGCGCTGCGGCTCGATCCCACCAACGCGGCGGCCCTCAACAACCGCGGGCTGTCGATGAAGCGCTTCCGGCCGGGGAGGTGGACCGCGGAGGTGGACACCTACGCGCGGTCGGCGGCGATGGATCCGCACGACCCCGTGGCGCGGCACAACCTCGCCGTCATGGCCTACAACACCCTCAACCGCACCGGGTGGTTGCTGTTCGTGCCCATGTTCATCACCATCGTGGCGTCGATCGCGGTCTCGCCCGTCGGTCGCGCGGGCGAGATCTCGCTCGGCCCCGTGGCCGTCGGCGTGGCGCTTCAGCTGCTGTTCTGGGGCGCCTGGGCCCTGTTCGGCTATCGCAGGATCCCCGCCGGGCGCCACGCGATGATGGGGCGCGTGGTGCGCACCAGCGGGCCCGTGCTCACGATCGCGATCTCCTTGGGGATCTTCGCCGCGGCGTCGATCGTCCTGATCCTCGTCTCGCCGATCGTGCCGGGTCTCGGCGGGATCATGTTCCCGCTGTTGATCGCCCACCGCGTCGTCGAATGGATCACCCGGTCGGTGCTGAACCGGCGCAACCCCGACCGCCGGTAGCGCCGCGCGGCCTCAGAGCCAGCCGCGGCGCCGGAACGCGACATACAGGCCTCCGGCCAGGAGCAGCATCGTCACCAGGCTGAGCCAGAAGCCCCAGGCCTGACCGAAGCCGGGGTACGGCACGTTCTGGCCGAAGTAGCCGGTGATCGCGGTGGGCACCGCGATGATCGCGGCCCAACTGGTGAGCTTCTTCATCACCGTGTTGAGCTGGTTGTCGACCAGTGCCAGGTTGGTCGAGCGCACCGATTCGACGGCGTCGCGCAGGCCCTCGGTCCAGTCAGCGGCGCGCATCGTGTGGTCGTAGACGTCCTCGGCGTAGGGGAGCAACGCGTGCAGGTCGGGCGCCGCCGACACCCGGCGCAGGACCGAGCCCACCACGTCGCGCATCGGCAGTACGATGCGGCGCAGCTCTCCCACCTGCTTGTGCAGGTCGAAGGTGATCTGGGAGACGCGGTCGCTCGAGCGGCCGTCGAACAGGATCGATTCCACGTCGTCGAGCCGTTCGTCGACCGTCGTGATCCGGGCCGTGTAGCCGTCGACGACCGCGTCCAGCAACATCAGCTCCAGCGACTTCGGGCCGTACTGCAGCAGATCCGCGTTGTCCGAGATGTTCTCCGCGACATCGTCGACGGGGAAGCCGTGGCCCAGGCGCACCGTCAACACACCGTGCTCGAACAGGAACAGCGAGAGCCGGCTCGTCGCACCGTCCTCGGTCAGCGTGTACGCCGTCACGAACATGATCTCGCCGTACCGCACGGACTTGGGGCGTTCGTGCACCGTGAGCGCGTCCTCCACGGCCAGCTTGTCCAGCTTCATCGCCTCCACGAAGGGGACGAACTCCGCCTCCGTCGGGTCGAGGACGTCCACCCAGATCAGGCTCGACGGCGCCGCGAGCGCTCGGGTCGCGGCCTCCGTGGCGGCGTGGTGCACGACGTCGAAGCAGGCGTCCGTGTCGCCGACGAAGGTCCGGATGGTCACGTCCATGGCGCCAACACTAGGGCTCGTCGGCCTCCGGTCGCTCGACCTGCGCCGCGAGTGCCGCGGGCGCCTGCACGCAGTAGGAGTCGGTCAGCAACTCGGCGACCTCGTCCCAGTCCGTGTGCTCGTCGACGATGATGCCGACCGTGCTCTCGCCCCAGTTGACGCGGAAGTAGGGATCGCCGAGGTTCTCGAACGCCGGCACCTCGCCCGGCTCGGCCCGGAAGATCAGCCGGAACCGCTGGTCCTCCCCGCCGAACACGTGCGCCACCGTCGATCCGCGGACGCGCCAGCGCGTGCCCACCCAGGCCCGGTCGGCGACGCACTCCGGGAAGGCCTCGAGGATGTCGGCGAGGCGGTCGATCCATTCGTCGGGAACGTCCGGTCGGGTCGTCACGGAGCAAGGGTATCGTCGGGCGCATGCTGAACGTGGGTGTGTTGGGATCCGGCGGCAAGGTGGGCCGCGCCATGGTCGATGCCGTGGAGGCGGCCGATGATCTGGCGCTGAGCGCCACGGTGGACGCGGGGGACATGCTGACCGGCTTCCTCGACTCGGACACGCAGGTGGTCATCGATTTCACCCACCCCGACGTGGTGATGGACAACCTGAAGTTCCTCATCGACAACGGGATTCACGCGGTGGTCGGCACCACCGGATTCACCGACGACCGGCTCGACACGGTGCGCGAGTGGCTCGCCGAGAAGCCCGGGGTGGGCGTGCTCATCGCCCCGAACTTCGCCATCGGCGCCGTGCTGACGATGCGCTTCGCCGCACAGGCCGCGAAGTACTTCGACTCCGTCGAGATCATCGAATTGCACCACCCCTACAAGGCGGACGCGCCGTCGGGCACCGCCACGCGTACCGCGGAGCTGATCGCCGAGGCGCGTGAGGAGGCGGGCCGCGGGAAGATGCCCGACGCCACCTCCGCGGAGTTCGACCGCGCCCGCGGCGCCCGCGTCGACGGTGTCCGCGTGCACTCGGTACGCGTCGCCGGCCTCGTCGCGCACCAGGAGGTGCTGCTGGGCACCCAGGGCGAGACCCTGACCATCCGGCACGACTCGCTCGACCGCAGCTCGTTCATCCCCGGCGTGCTGCTCGGCGTGCGCGGCATCTCCTCGCGGCCGGGCCTCACGGTCGGCATCGAGCCGTTCATGGACCTGTGAGCCCCGTGGAGCGCCGAGACCGGGGGAACCTGGGCCAGCTGTTGGTCATCGGGTTCCTCGCGGTCGCGATGCTCATGTACATCGGTCTGATCGGCGCGTGGGCGTGGATGATCGCCCGGCGCGGCGGCGGTGCGAACCTGGGGCTCGCCTTCGGCATGGTGCTCGTCGGACTCGTGGGGCTGTGGATCCTGTGGTCCGTCCTCAGCAACGGCTACGCGCACCAGAAGCTGGCCGCGTCCGCCAGGGCGATGGGCCGCGATCTCGACGTCTCGGATTTGCCGAAGATGCCGTCGGGTCGCGTGCAGCGCGACGCCGCCGACGAGTTGTTCGCGCAGGTCAAGGCTGAATACGAGGCCGAGCCCGAGTCGTGGGTCAATGCCTATCGCCTCGCCCGGGCCTACGACTACGCCGGTGACCGCTCCCGAGCGCGGGACTGGATGACCAAGGCCGTCTCGATGGAGAAGAAGTCCCGCTGATGGCCGTGCTCCTCGTGATCCACCACACCCCGTCTCCCGCCTGCCAGGAGATGTTCGAGGCGGTGATCGCGGGCGCCACCGATCCCGAGATCGAAGGGGTGGAGGTGGTGCGCCGCGCCGCCCTGTCGGTCACCGCCTCGGACGTGCTGGCCGCCGACGGCTACGTCCTCGGCTCGCCCGCGAACCTGGGGTACATGTCGGGCGCGCTCAAGCACTTCAATGTCAAATACCCCTGTAATAGGGAGTCTGCCCATGTCAGCGCCTGATTCCGTCGCCCCGCGCCGCCTCCTGATCGTGCACCACACGCCTTCGCCCCACTGCCAGGAGATGTTCGAGGCCGTGCTGGCGGGGGCGACCGATCCTGACATCGAGGGTGTGGAAGTCGTGCGGCGTGCCGCGCTCACGCTGTCGCCCGCCGACGCGCTGGAGGCCGACGGCTACGTGCTCGGCACCCCGGCGAACCTCGGGTACCTCAGCGGCGCGCTCAAGCACGGGCTCGACAACATCTACTACCCGTGCCTCGACTCCACGCGGGGGCGGCCGTGGGGCTTCTACGTCCACGGCAACGAGGGCACCGAGGGGGCCGAGCGGGCGGCCGATTCGATCACCGGCGGCCTCGGCTGGGAGAAGGTCACGCCCAACGTCGTCGTGTCCGGCAAGCCCTCGAAGGCCGATCTGGAGGCGTGCTGGAACCTCGGCGCGACGGTCGCTGCGCAGCTCATGGAGGGGTGATGCAGGGCGCGAGCGACGAGGGTATGAGCTGGAAGGCGAACTGGGCGGTGGAGCGGGAACAGCGGCTCGCCCACCTCGCGGCGTTGCCCGGCAGGGCGCACTTCGAGATGTTCGACTCGCTGAACCGCGTCTCGCGGCTGTTCTCGGCTAACGGCAACGAACTGGCGAACCACATCGGCCAGTTCGTCGGCAACCCCATGCACGTCAACGACCTGCCGGATGAGTTCGAGCACGAGGCCGTGCGGTACTTCCATAACTACATCGCCTCGGTCGCCACGCTGCGGGACGTTCAGCGATCCACCCACCGCCGCATCTGGCCGGAGCGGCTGCCGGAGGGGGAGAGGCGCGATAACGACGACCGTCGAACCGTGTGGGAGCGGGACGTGTACGAGTCGAAGGTGACCGAGCTGTTCGGTGACGACGACATCAAGTTCCTGTTCGATCTGCGGAACTTCACCGTCCACTACTCCGTCCCGGTCATGTCGATGGGAACCAAGATGCAGTGGTCAGGTGGCGGCCCCACGGTCTGGACCAACAGAGTCGAGTTGAAGCGTTCCGAGCTGGACAAGTACACGAGGTGGGGCGGCCCCGCCAAGCGGTTCCTGCGTACCCAGGACGACGACGTGGAGTTCCTGCCGCTGCTGGAGAAGTATGGCCAGCGGGCGGCCGTGTTCCACGATTGGTTCTGGCGGCAGGTTGAGGACGCTGTACGGATCGAACTGGGCGAGTACATCAGTAAGCGGAACGAGTTCGCCAGTTGGGAATACGAGGAGAACCCTCGTCCCGACTGGGACGAGAACGGCAATCCAGTGCCGGGCTCATACCGTCGCAAACGCTGCGAGGCGCATCGGCTCAGGGCCGAGCTCGGTACGACCGGGTGGGGCGGATTCACAGTCGATCCCGACGGTGTCGCGGTGGCAGGGGAGACCGACTGGCCCCCGTTGCCGTCGGTGAATAGGTACTAGCCGGAAGCGATCCAGTTGCGCCGTAGCTCAAGCGGCGTGAGGTCGTTCTAGCCCGACATGATGTTGCCGCCTGCGCCGCCGAGGGCTCCGATGGCGACCTGGTAGAGGGCGCCCTTGAGGGACATTCCGAGTTGCCGAGCTTTGCTCCGCTCCTCCTCCGGTTGGGCCTCGTCTGCCGCCACAGCCTCGATCGCAGCGATCAGCCGATCGAGCTGGGCCTCGGGCGTTGGCCATTGCCCGACTACGCGGAGGGCGTTCCCGGTCGGTGCCCCGACGATTACGTCTCCGCTGGCCACGTACATCACATCATCGAAGAACGGTTCGAGAGCGAGTGCTCGCAACGCTCGCTGCACGTCCTTCTCCTCGAACCCG